>NZ_CP133777.1:3512141-3831427 GCF_034347385.1 Actimicrobium sp. CCC2.4
GACGTTGCGACAGCCTTGCGCGTGCAACGCGGCACTCGCGCCCGCAATATCGTCGGGCGCACAACCGGCCAGCATCGCCGCTTCGATTTCATTCGGGATCAGGTAATCGACCTGCGCCAGCAGCGCTGCCGGCAATGGCGTGGCCGGCGCCGGCGCGGGATTGAGGACAACGATCTTGCCCAACTGGTGCGCGAGTCTGATTGCGTACTCGACCGTAGCCAGCGGACTTTCGAGTTGCAGCACGACGACGCTGGCTTGCGCGATCAGATCGTGTGCTGCATCGATATGCACCGGCGATAGCAAGTCGTTGGCCCCGCCGGCGATGACGATGCTGTTCTGGCCGGCCGCGTCGACCATGATGGTGGCGACGCCGGAGGCGATGCCCGGCATCGTGCTGACCCGGCTGACATCGATGCCTTCGGCCACCAGCGCCGCGCGCAGAAGTGCGCCAAAACCATCGTCGCCGAGGCAGCCGATCATGGCTACCGCCGGCAGGCTACCGGTGCCAAGGCGGGCGCAGGCAACCGCCTGGTTCGCGCCCTTGCCGCCGGGGATGGTGTGGAAGGCACTGCCACTCAGGGTTTCTCCGGCGGCCGGAATGCGCGGCACGCGCAGTACCAGGTCCATGTTGATACTACCGATGACGACGATCATGAGGGGTTCCGTTGAGGATAAAAGGGACATCAAGCCAGCAGACTCGACGCGCGCTCATGCAGCACCGGCGTCATCGTGTGCTGCTGCAGCGGCAGGTCGGGATTGGCGATTCGCGCCAACAGGCATTGCGCGGTCAACTGGCCCAGCGCGCGGGTGTTCTGCGCCACGCTGGTCAGTGCCGGATGAACGAACTGCGCCAGATCGATATCATCGAAGCCGACCACGGCCAGTGCCTGCGGCACCGCGATGCCGGCCTCGGCCGCAGCCCGCAACACGCCGATGGCCATCAAATCATTGCAGCAAAAAATCGCATCGGGGCGCTGCGCCGCCGGCAAGGCGAGCAAGGCCCGCGCCTGCTGGTAGCCGCCCATGCTGGTGAAGTCGGCATGGCGACACAGTGCCGGTGCCAGTGACAATCCGGCGTCGGCCAGCGTCACGCGCACGCCATCAATGCGCAGGCGCGACAGCGTGATCTCTTGCGGCCCGCCTATGCAGGCAATACGACGCCGGCCCTGCGCCAGTAAATGCTGCGCAGCCAGCACGCCACCGGCGACGTTATCGACATCCACCACATCGAACGATTGCCCGCGCGGCGCGCGGTCCAGCAGCACGACCGGAATTTTTTTGGTGTGCAGCAGTTCGCCATCAGCCGGTGCCAGCGCCGCCATGATCAGGCCATCGCAGCGCTTGCCCAGCAAGACATTGAGGTAGTTGCGCTGGCGCGCCGCGTCATCGCCGAAATTGCACAGGATGACGCTGTAACCGGCGCGGTAGCAATGGTCCTCGATGCCGCGTGCGACTTCCGAAAAATACGGATTGGTATTGTTCGGGATGATCAGGCCGATGGTGCCGGTGCGCTGGCTCTTGAGCGAGCGCGCCAGCGCACTTGGCACGTAGTGCAATTGGGCGATCGCCGCGAGCACGCGCACGCGCGCATCGGCACTCACCGGGCGCGTATCGTTGATCACGTGCGACACCGTCGTGAACGACACGCCGGCTACCTGCGCAACTTGCTTGATAGTCGCCATGTCAGACCCGCTGACCGTGCCGGCGATAAGTGTCGAGTACCACCGCCGTGACGATCACCAATCCGGTAACGATGCGCTTGAGCGGTTCGCTCACGCCGATCTGTGCCAATCCCGCTTCCAGCACGACGATGATCAGCACGCCGATGAAGGTGCTGATGACCGAGCCACGCCCGCCCATCAGGCTGGTGCCGCCAATGACGACAGCAGCGATCACTTGCAGCTCCAGGCCGACACCGCCATTCGGATCGGCCGCTTCCAGCCGCGAAATCTGGAATAGCGCACCGACGCCGGCCAGCAATCCCATCAGCGCAAACACCAGCACCTTGGACGGTCGCGGATCGATGCCCGACAGCCGCACCGCTTCTTCGTTGGTGCCGATGCCGATCCACACGCGCCCGAGCACGGTGCGGGTCAGCACCAGCTGGCCGGCGATGACGATCAGGATCGCTGCCATGAAGGCCGGCGACATGCCCATGAACACCGGTGCGCTGATACCGGCGACGATGCCGCCTATGTATTCGGTGCGCGAATTGGTGACCTCGTAGGCCATGCCGCGCGCGATCTCCAGCATGCCCAGCGAGACGATGAACGACGGCACCCGCCAGCCCACCGAGATCAGGCCGGTGACCATGCCCAGCGACGCAGCGGCCAGCATCCCCAGCAGGCCGGCGGCATACACCGGCCAGCCCCAGTGCACCATCGCCAGCGACATGATCGAAGCCGCCAGCGCCATCACCGATCCGACCGACAGATCGATGCCGCCTATGATCAGCACGAAGGTCATGCCGACCGCCATCACCAGCAAGGTCGGCACGTCATTGGCCAGCGTGCGCAGGGTATTGAGCGTAAAAAAATAATCGCTCAGGAACGAGAATAAAACGCACAGGGCGACCAGCGTACCGAGCAGTCCGGCATAGTTTTTCAGGCCGGCGAAGGTGCGCTGGAGGGAAGTTTGGGGCATGGAATCTCCGGAATTCGTAGGGTCAATTCGCCGCAGTGGCAGGTGTGGTAGAGGTGTTCAGGTAGCCGCTGAACGCCGCAGCCAGCAGCGCATCCTGGCTCCAGGTCGCGCGCTCGAAGGTCTCGACCACGCGGCCGGCGCTCATCACCAGGATGCGGTCGCACACCAGCATCAGCTCGCGCAGGTCGCTCGAGACAATCGCCAGTCCCTTGCCCTCGCGCGCCAGCCCGACCAGCAGTTGGTAGATGTCGAACTTGGCACCGATATCGATGCCACGGGTAGGTTCATCGAACAGCATCACCGGACAGTCGCGATAAAACCAGCGTGCCATCACGACCTTCTGCTGATTGCCGCCGGACAGTTCGGCCACCGGCTGGGCCGCATCGCGCGCCTTGATGCCGAGGCGTTGCATGTAGTCGGTCGCGACGAGCGCTTCGGCACCGGCATCGAGCCAGCCGGCGCGGCTGACTGCCGGCAAACTGGCCAGCGTGGTGTTGAGCGCGATCGATTGCTGCAGCAGCAAACCCTGCCCCTTGCGGTCTTCAGTGACCATCGCGATGCCTGCTGCAACGGCGTCTTTCGGCGAGCCGATGCGTGCAGCGACGGTGGCATCACCGACAAAGACCTCGCCCTGATCGGCCCGGTCGGCACCGAAAATCAGACGCAATAATTCGGTCCGGCCGGAACCGATCAGGCCGGCGATGCCGACGATCTCGCCGCGATGCACCGTAAATGAGCTTGGTGCGACCACGCCTTGTCGTCCGAGTTCGCGCACCCGCAATACCGGCGCGCCCGGCGTGCGACCGCCGAGATCGATATCGGCATCTGCCGCGCGCCCGACCATCAGCTTAACCAGGTCGGCGCTGCTGTGGCCGGCGATTGCATCGTCACAGACCAGCTTGCCGTCGCGCAGTACGACGATGCGATCCGCCACCCGCTTGAGTTCTTCCAGCCGGTGCGAAATATAGACCAGCGCCACGCCTTCGGCTTTCAGGCGGGCGATCTGGATGAATAACAGTTCGACTTCGCGATGGGTCAGCATCGCAGTCGGTTCATCGAGGATCAGCAGCCGGCAGTCGCCGATCAGGTTGCGGGCGATCTCGATCATTTGCTGGTGGCCGATGCCGAGTTCGCCGACCAGTGTCCACGGATCGATATCGGTCAGTCCGACCCGCGCCATCTGCACCCGCGCATCCTGTTCGAGCTGACGCCGGTTGATCCAGCCGAAGCGGCCGGGCAACTGGCGCAGATACAGGTTCTCGGCCACCGACAGCGTCGGGATCAGGTTCAATTCCTGCAGCACCATGCGCATACCGTGTGCCTCGGCATCCGAACGCGACACCGGCTGATACGGCCGGCCATCTAGCAGCATGCTGCCGGCGCTGGCCGGTTCGAGGCCGCAGATGATCTTCGAGACGGTACTTTTACCGGCACCGTTTTCGCCGGTCAGGGCCAGCACCTGGCCGCCATGCAAGGACAGCGAGATCTCCTGCAACACCGTCTGGACATAGGTTTTGCCGATGCCCGACAGCGTCAGCAGCGGGTCCACATTCGCGTTCAAGTCAGTATCCATGCACGCTCCCGAAAAATAAGAAAGACCACCGTGACATGGCTACCGTCAGGACTTGGCCGGCTTGGTCACCAGCAGCACCTTGGTTTCGACGGTGCCGCCGAATGCCGCCTGGGTCTTTTTCGCGGCCAGTGCCTTGAGCACGGTCTCGATGCCGAACACGGCTTGCTGCGAACCGAACTGATCGACGGTCGCCAGCACGCGGCCATCGGCTAGCATCGGCTGGATCGCATTGATGTTGTCGTAGCCGATCACGCGCACCTTGCCGGTCTTGCCGGCGGCCTTGATCGCCGAGATCGCACCGATGGCCATGTTGTCATTGCCGCATAACAGCGCCGTGATGTTCGGGTTCGCGGTCAGCATCGCCGAGGCGACCTTGTTGCCCGGCGCGATTTCCCATTCACCGGATTGCACGCCGATGACCGTCGCACCGGCCGCCGTCATCGCATCCTTGAAACCCAGCGTGCGCTGCTGCGCGTTATAGGTCGTCGAGACGCCTTCGATGATGCCGACCTGGTCGCCTTTCTTGAGTTGCTGCGCCAGGAAATCGCCGGCCAGCTTCGCACCCTTGCGGTTGTCCGGTCCGACGAACGGCACCGTGAAACCTTTTTCCTTGAGCGCGGCATCGTCGAGCTTGTTATCGATATTGACGACCAGGATGCCGGCATCGACGGCTTTCTTGAGCACCGGTACCAGCGCCTTCGAATCGGCCGGCGCAATCACCAGTACATTGACGCGCGACACAATCATCTGCTCGACCAGCTTGATCTGGCTGAGCGTATCGGTTTCGTCCTTGATGCCGTTGGTGATCAGCACGTACTCGGCGGCGTGGGCTTTCTGGTGTGCCTTGGCACCGTTTTCCATCGTCAGAAAAAATTCGTTGGCCAGCGACTTCATCACCAGCGCGACTTTCGGCTTGGCATCCTGTGCCATCACAGACGTGACAGGCAACAGGCACAGTGCGGCGGCAGCGGCGATCAGACGGAAACGAAAACGGGTATGCATAGGGGATCTCCAAGGTGGTGTGTGCGCATTTCTGGGAATGCTTGCAGGGTCGCGCAAACGTTTGCGCCTGCGGATACTACACCGGGAACCAGCGCTCATACCGATCAATTGTCGACACTATCACCGTCGCGGCGCCGCACCGGCGACTGCACCGACACCGGCAATGGCTACTGATGCGCTGCACCACGGCAAGCCACGATGCACCACGGCATCCGTCATCGCGCGGAAAAACCGGCCTTTTTTCGGGTTTTTTGATGGCATGTCTATTGCATTGCACTATTCAAGTCGCTTGAATTTAATGCAAACCACACGTATTTTAGGCAAGCTTCCTGATAGCAACCATTTCGGATGACTGACCAACAAGGGAAAACACCGTGCGCCATTTACCTTCCGCAATATCCACATCAGCCCTGGCCGTCGGCCTGGCCCTGCTGGCCGCTCCGGCGCTAGCCAAGGATGTCGTCAAGATCGCCTTCATCGGTCCGCTGACCGGTGGCGTCTCGTCGATCGGACTGGGCGGGCGCAATTCCGCCGACCTGGCCGTCCAGCTGCGCAATGCTGATCCGAAATCAAAATACACCTATCAGCTGGTGGTCCAGGATGACGAGTGCAAACCGAACGTCGGCGTGCAGGTCGCCACCAAGGTGGCTGCCGACAACGCGATCATTGCGGGCGTCACGCACTACTGCTCGGCAGTGGCGATGGGTACTGTCGGCGTCTATAACCGCTTCGGCCTGCCGGTGGTGGTCTGGGGTGCGGTGCTGCCGGACATCACCTACGCCAACAACTACAAGGACGTGCACCGGATCAACGGCACGATGGTCAACCAGAGCGAAGTCGCGGCCAAGTTCATGACCGGCCTGGGCTACAAGAAATTCGCGATCATCCACGACACGACCGACTACGGCAAAGGCCATAACAAGTACTTTTCCGAGAGTCTGAAAAAAGATGGCGGCACCATCCTCGCGACCTTCGGCGTGACTGCCGACCAGCAGGATTTCAGCAGCGAGCTGACCAAGATCCGTGAACTGAAGCCCGACGTCGTCTATTTCGGCGGCCTCACGCCGCTGGGTGTGCGCATCCGCACGCAGATGGACAAGCTCGGCATCAAGGCCGAATTCGAAGGCACCTCCGGCATCAAGTCCGACGCTTACATCCAGGGCCTGAGCAAGGACCTGGCCGAAGGATCGGTCGCCTTCCTCGAAGGCGCGCCATGGGAAAAACTGCCGGGCGGCCTGATCTTCGCGGCCAAGTACCAGCAACAAAAATATGGCGAGCCACCGGAAGCCTACGGCCCGTTTGCCTACGCCGCTGCCAACCTGATCATCGACGCGATCGAAAAGGTCGGTCCGGACCGCAAGAAAGTGCGTGCCGTGCTCAACGCCACCAAGGACGTCGACACCATCATCGGCAAAGTCACCTTCGACGACCACCGCCAGAACATCGTGCCGCTGGTGACCAAGTATGTGGTCGAGGATGGGAAGTGGATGATTTGGGAAGACAGTGCTTATGGCAAGGGGACGCGGAAATTGCCGGGGTTGTAGGTTTAGCCAGTGGCCCCCTGTGTCAAAACGTAGGGTGCAATAACCGAAGGGTATTGCACCGAATGCACCGCCTGCGGTTGATTAAACCGTACATGCTCCGTCATGACCAATTACACGCAGAACGTAGGGTGCAATAACCGCAGGGCATTGCACCCTACGACTCTGGCAAAAGCGGGCCGGCACATCAACAAAAGGAAAACCATGAGCATGCTGGGCCAATACATTTTCAACGGACTGATGCTAGGCGTGATCTACGCCATGGTCGCCGTTGGCTTCACGCTGTTTTTCGGCGTGCTGGATGTCATCAAGTTTTCGCACGGCGATACGCTGATGGTAGGCGCCTTCGCCGGCCTCGCCACTTCGCTGTGGGTCGTCTCGCTCGGCATCACCTCACCATGGGTGCAACTCGCCGCAGTGGTAATCAGCGCCGTCTGCGTCACCGGATTGCTCGGTGCCGCCATTGCGCGCTTCCTGATTTTGCCGCTGCATAAGGCACCGCCACTGAACACGCTGCTGGCCACGCTGATGCTCGGCACCGTGTTGCGCGAAGCGGTGCGGCTGTTCTATCCGGACGGCTCGAATCCGAAACCCTTTCCGGCCTTGCTGCCCACCGACACGCTCGCATTCGGCAGTTTCATCCTGCGCGCCGACAGCGTGATCCTGCTCTTGAGCGGCCTTGCCGCGATCGCCGGCGTGCACTTCCTGATCACCCGCACCCGCCTCGGCATGGCAATCCGCGCCGTCGCGCAGGATGGCGAAACCGCGCGCCTGATGGGCATCAATTTTGAAGCCGTCGTGCTGATGACCTTTGCGCTCGGCTCCGGCCTCGCGGCTCTGGCCGGCGTCATGAACGGCCTGTACTACAGCGAAATTAATTTCAATGTCGGCCTGCTGCTCGGCGTGATCGGCTTCGCTGCCGCCATCCTCGGCGGGCTCGGCAATATCTACGGCGCGATCATTGGCGGCTTCCTGTTCGCCGGCTTGCAGGTGTTCGGCAGCGTCGCCCTGCCCGCCTTGTTTCCCCATATCGCCAGCGCCTACAAGGATGTCTTCGCCTTCGCGGTAGTCATCATCCTGATGGCCTGGAAACCCACCGGCCTGATCGCCGAGAAATCCAGCGAGCGCGTCTGATGAATACACTGTCGATTTTCAAAAAACCGGGCATCGTGCTGGCCATCGCCACCCTCGTCATCACCGTCTACATGTGGCTGTTCCTGCACGCCGAAACCCAGCTCGGCGTGGCGATCCTGCTCATCACCGCTGTGGTCGCGACCATCCTGTCGCGCCGCAGCGGTGCCACGCAACAGCTCGAACAATCCGCTGCCCGCCGTCCCGGACTGGCGCGGCTGTGGGCGCTGGGCGGCATCCTTGCGCTGGTCGCTGCGTTCTATAACGAACACTTCGCGCTGCTGATGATTTGCACGGTGCTGCTGTACACCACTGCGTGCCTGGGCCTGACACTGCAGTTCGGTTTTTCGGGTGTGGCCAACTTTGCCGGTGCTGCTTTTTTCGGCATCGGCAGTTACACCACCGCGATCATGGTGACCCACACCGGCGTACCGCACCTGCTGGTCATCGTGCTGTCGGGCCTGATCGCAGCACTGATCGGCTCGCTGCTGATCCTGCCGGTGCTGCGTACGCGCGGCCATTACGCGGCGCTGGTAACGATCGCCTTCGGCATCCTGTTCAAAACCTTCATCGAGGTCAACGACGTACTCGGCGGGCCGCAAGGCTTGCAGGTGCCGGGCATGAAGCTGTTCGGGCTGGCCTTCAATGACGGCTTCAGCCTGTTCGGCATCGACTTCTCGTTTTATGTCAGCTATGCGCTGCTGAGTCTGGCGATGGCAGCCGGCGTGTTTGTCATCGTCAAAGCGCTGGAGCGCTCATGGATAGGCCTGAGCATGGATGTCGTGCGCACCGACGAAACCGCCGCCGCCACCTTCGGCCTGCACATCGCGCGCTGGAAAGTCGTGGCCTTCATGATGGGCAATTTCTTTGCCGGTATCGCCGGTAGCGTCTACGCGATGCTGATGGGGTTTGTCGCGCCGAACAACTTCACCTTTGCCGATTCGCTGCTGATGCTGTCGATTGTGATCCTGGGCGGGCTGGGCAATCCGCTCGGCCTGATCCCGGCCGCCATCATCGTGCTGGTGCTGCCCGAAAAACTGCAGTTCATCCAGGAATACCGCTACCTGTTTTATGGCGTGCTGGTGATCGCGATCCTGCTGTTCCGGCCCGATGGCCTGTTACCGCGCAAGACGCGCCTGTTCTTTCAACGCGGAGAAAAAGCATGATCACCGTGACCGGCCTGACGATGCGCTTCGGTGGCCTGACCGCGCTCGACCACCTGAACCTGCACATCAACGAAGGTGAAGTCCTCGGCCTGCTCGGACCGAACGGCTCCGGCAAGACCACCTTCTTCAATGTCCTGACCGGCCTGTACAAGGCCAGCGGCGGCAGCATCCTGCTCGATGGCGCCGAAGTCATCGGCCAGTCGCCGCAATCGATCTATCGTAGCGGCGTGGCGCGCACCTTCCAGCGCTCGCGTCTGTCGCTGCCGCTCACCGTATTCGACAATATCGTGATCGGCGACTACCAGCACATGCAGCGCGGGCTGGTCTTCAACCTGTTCCGGCGCAAGGCCTTCCGGGCCGAATACGATGCCTATGTCGAGAAAGTCACCGCGCTGCTCAACATCTTCAGCCCGCCGCTGGTGGCGCAACTGTTCGAGCCGGTCGAGACGTTCTCAATGATAGACCGGCGTCGCATCGAAGTCTGCCGCGCACTGATCAGCCGGCCGCGCCTGCTGCTGCTCGACGAACCCTCGGCCGGCATGACCCACGATGAAACCGATGCACTGATGGACGACATTCTGCAGGTACGCAGCAAATTGCCGGGCCTGTCGGTGGTCCTGATCGAGCACCAGATGAATGTCATCAAGCGCATCACCGACCGCTGCCTTGTCCTCAACTACGGCCAGAAAATCGCCGAAGGCAGCTACGCAGAGATCACTGCCGATCCGGCGGTCCAGACCGCTTACCTCGGGGAGGAAACCGCATGACTACGCACACCGCACTCACTGTCAGGGGAGTCACCACCGGCTACGACAAAGTCAATGTGCTGCACGATGTCAGCATCGATGTCGCGCCCGGCAAGATCACTTGCATCCTCGGTGCCAACGGTGCCGGCAAGAGCACGCTGATCCGCGCCATCCTCGGCCTGACGCCGCCGCGCCAGGGTGACATCCACTGGCAGGGTCGCAACCTGGCCGGTGAAAAAACCCACAAGATTATCGCCAGCGGCATCGCCTGCATTCCCGAAGGACGCAAGGTATTTCCGCGCATGAGCGTGGCCGAGAATCTGGCGCTGGGCGCCTTCCTTGAGACCGATGCGGCCAAGGTGCGCGCGCGGCTGGCGCGGGTCTACGACATCTTCCCGCGCCTCAAAGAACGCGCTGCGCAACTGGCCGGCACGATGTCCGGCGGCGAACAGGCGATGGTCTCTATCGGTCGCGGGCTGATGGCCGAACCGACGCTGTTGATCATCGACGAGCCATCGCTGGGCTTGTCGCCGCTGTTCGTGAAAGAGAATTTCAACGTCATCAAGCAGATCAATGCGCTCGGCATCACGGTGCTGCTGGTCGAACAGAATGCGCGCCAGACGCTGGCCATTGCGCACCACGGTTACGTGCTGTCGCAGGGTCGCGTGGTGGCGCAGGGAACGGCCGAGGCACTGGCCGGCAATGACGAAGTACGTGCTGCGTATTTCGGTTAATCACAGTCAAAGGCGGAAACCCCGATGAACAACATCCTCACCCTCCCCGCCCGCGAACTGGTGCGCCGCATCAGCCAGCGCGAGATCACTGCCGAAGCCGTGGTACGCGCCTGCACCGAGCGCATCCTGGCCGGCGACACGCGCATCCGCGCGTGGCAATTTTTCGATCCGGCGCTGGCGCTGCAGCAAGCCCGCGCGCTCGACGCCGGCACTACCGTCGGCGCGCTGCACGGCTTGCCGATCGGGGTCAAGGACTTGATGGATACGGCCGACATGCCGAGCACCTACGGCTCGTCGCTCTACGCCGGCCATCGTCCGGGCACCGACGCCGCCGTGGTCGCGATGAGCCGGATCGAAGGTGCGATCGTGATGGGCAAAACCGTCACCACCGAGTTCGCCACGTTCCAGCCGGGGCCGACCTGCAATCCGCGTGCGCCGGTCGATCAACCGCACACGCCGGGTGGCTCGTCGAGCGGCTCGGCAGCCGCCGTTGCTGCCGGCATGGTACCGCTGGCGTTCGGTTCGCAGACCGCCGGATCGATCATCCGGCCGGCCGCGTATTGCGGCATCGTCGGCTACAAACCGACCCACGGCACCTTGCCGCTGGCCGGCATCAAGCCGCTCTCGCCCAGCCTTGATACGGTCGGCGTGCTGGCGCGCAGCGTCGACGATGCGGCCTTCTTTGTCGGCGTGCTGGCGCGCTTGCCACTGCACGTCGTCGCGCATGGGCGGCTGCGTGTCGGTATCTGCCATACACCGCACTGGGACCGCGCCGGTGATGACTCCCGCGCCGCACTTGCGCAGGCCGCCCGCCTGCTCGAACAGGCCGGTGCCGTGCTCACCGACCTGGTTCTGCCGGCAGCCTGCAACGGCCTGACCGCCGCACAAATCGACATCATGGGCTACGAAGCCAGCGCCGCCTTTGCACCGGAATTACTGACTGGCGCGGCCGGCCTGAGCGATGCCTTCAAGCACTTGCTGGCGTCCGGACTGGCCGTAGATGGTGCCCGTTTTTTTGCTGCGCAAGCGCTGGCGGCCAACGCACGACTGGCGGTCGATGCGCTGTTCAACCATGTAGATATCGTGCTGGCACCGAGCACCGAAGGCGAAGCACCGGCCGGCATTGCGGCCACCGGCGACCCCGTATTCAATCGCCTGTGGACCCTGCTCGGCAATCCGTGCGTGCATGTGCCGACCGGCACCGGCAGCACCGGCATGCCCATCGGCGTAACCCTGATCGGCCCGCGCCGGGGTGACGCCCGGACCATCGCGGCAGCACGTGAACTCGAACGCCAGCTGTCATGAACTTACCGGAGAACCCATTGAATGTGATGCACCCTGCTGCCGAACAGGCACAAGACCACGTCAACAACGACAGGCTGCAAAACGCCATCGCCGCCCTGGCCCACTTCGGCGGTCGCACTGATGGCGGTGTCGCGCGCGAAACCCTCACTGCCATCGACCTGGCGTCGCGCCGCTATCTGATCGACCAGGCCCGCGCGCTTGGTTGCGAGATCTCGGTCGACGCATGCGCCAATCTTTTTTTCCGGCGCGCGGGTAGCCATCCCGAACTGCCCGCAGTACTGACCGGCAGCCATGGCGACACCCAGCCGGTCGGCGGCAAGCTCGACGGTGCGTATGGCGTGCTGGCCGGACTCGAAGTCATCGCCGCGCTCAATGATGCCGGCATCACGACCTTGCGCGCGATCGACGTGGTGGCCTGGACCAACGAAGAAGGCAGCCGCTTCGGCCCCGGTGCGATGGGCTCGAGCGCGCATGTCGATCCGTCGCGGCTACCGGGCTACCGGACGGCGCGCGATAGCGACGGCATCTTCTTCGGCGATGCGCTCGACAACGCGCTGGCCGAAGTGGCCGATCTGCCGCGCCGCCCGATGCCGCTGCCGCTGGCGGCCTGCATCGAACTGCATATCGAACAGGGACCGGTGCTGGAACGCGCCGGCATCGCGCTCGGCGTGGTCACCGGCATCCAGGCGGTGCGCTGGTTCACGGTCACCTGTACCGGCATGGCAGCACATGCCGGCACCACGCCGATGGATGAACGGGGCGATGCGATGGCCGCTGCAGTAGGGGTCGCACAACAGCTGTACCAGCAGGCCGCGCGCGAATCGGCGCATCAGTTGCGCCTGACGCTGGGCCGCTGGCAGGTCAGTCCGAACTCGATCAACACCATCCCCGGCAAGGTCACGTTCAGCGTCGACATGCGCTGTGGTGATGACGCAGTACTGGAACGTTTCGAGCACGCGCTGCGCGCGCTGTTGCAGAACGCGGTCTGGCGCGGCAGCATCACGGTCGAACGGATTTTTTTGCGTGCGCCTACGCATTTTCCGGAGTCGATGCTGGGCCTGATCGAACAGGGTTGCACGCGCGCCGGCAACGCCGCGCCGCTGCGGCTGACATCGGGTGCGTTCCACGACGCGATGTATCTGGCCGGGCATTGTCCGACCGCGATGATTTTTGTGCCGAGCAAAGGCGGCATCAGCCACAATGCCGCCGAAGCCACCGATCCGCATGACCTGTTGCTGGGCGTGCAGGCGCTGGCGTATGCAGTGACGGCGCTGGCCAGCCGGTAATTTTCTCGAGAGGATGCATTGACTACTTTGCGCAAACGGGTGCTGGGGATAGCACCCGGCAGCACCACCGCAACGCCCGCCACGCTGGGATTACGACTGCGCCATGCCCGGCTGGTCGCAGGCCTGACGCTGTTGCAGCTGGCGCAAAAAGCCAGCTGTTCGGAAAGCCTGATTTCAAAAATCGAACGCAGTCTCGCAAGCCCGTCACTGACCATGCTGCACCGGCTGGCAGTGGCGCTCGACACCAACATCGGCATCCTCACCAGCGAAGACGGACCACCCGACAGCCCGATCATCCGGCATGACGAACGTCCGGTACTGAAGGCCGGCGGCATCGCGCTGGAGCGGCTGGTGCTGCCAAAACGGGGTGGGCTATTGCAGGCCAATATCCATGTGGTGTTGCCCGGAGAAGGCAGCGATGGCCTGATCGAACATAGCGGAGAGGAAGTCGGCTACGTGCTCGAGGGGACGCTCGAACTGACGCTGGGGGAGACCCGCTACGAGCTCGGTCCCGGCGACGCGTTTGCGTTTCCGAGCCATGTGCCGCACGGGTATCGCAACACCGGGAATAATGTCGCGCGGGTGTTGTGGGTGAATTCGCCGGCGACGTTTTAGAAGTCGACGGTTACGCCCGCCCCCACACTCTTGTGCGAGTAGTTGTAATCAATCAGCGTCTGGCCATAACCGGTAAAGCCCTGAACATAACCCTTCAGATTCCGCGTCAGTGGAAACGCCCAGCCAAGCTGCACGGCACCGCGGTCGGTGCTGAAGTTTTGCCGCATCGTCGCGGAGAATTCATGCCCGCCCTGGCGGTAGCTGGCTTGCACGTCGCCATGTCCCATGTAAGCCAGGATGTCCGGATTATCGTCATTCGAACCACCGCCATCGAGCCGTTTCCAGACCCGCGCCAGCAAAGTGAAGCCGCCTTCTTCGAGTCCGATCTGGGCGTACAACCGGTTCCAGCTACGTGACAGCGTGCCCGATTGACCGTTGGACTGATGCACCAGACCGAAGTTAAGCATGCGCGCCGTGATGCCGGGCAGGCGGAAATTGACTGGCACCACGGCCATGATTTCAGGCTGGTAGTTGGTCTCGCGGAACGGGCTCGAGGCCGACTTATTGAAGGCTTGCCAGTAACTCTGCTGCGTGTAGCCGAACCATAAATCAAACGGGCTGCCGGCGACCTGCTCGACCAGTTTCATCTTGAAACCGAGCTGAAACGTCAGCTCCGCATGCTTGATGCGCATGCCCTCGAGACCCGCCTCGCCGGCCGCCGCGCGAAATGGCGCGTAGTTCGGCGCACCGCTGTAATTGGCCAGCAGCAGATAATTCGAACGATACGAACGGAAGTTGGTGGTGCCACGCTTGAGGTTGTCGGCCAGTTCCCATTCCTGCGCCAGGACCGAGGTTTCGCGGGTGGCGGGTTCGTCTGGATTGAGCAATGCCGGCGTCGGTGCGGGAGTCGCCGGTTCGATCGGGTACATCAGCTTCATCGCCGGTGCCGCGAGGCGGTCGTAGCAGGCCAGGCGCTTGTCGGCATCGGCCAGTTCGGCGCAGATAGCCAGCGTGCTGAGTTCAAGCTTTGCAGCATGCGCTGCCAACGGAGACAATACGGCCAGCATCGGCACGGCAAAACGGAAAAGCGAGCTCATGTCTGATTCCTGAAGAAATGCGTGGGTGGAAAACGTGTCGGATTTTCGCATGTTCTCATGACAACTACCTGTCGTCATTTAAATATACTGACCAGTGCAATCGACACAAATCAGCGGCGCCGCCGTGCCGGCAGCGTTGCCAGCAGCACACCCGCCAGCGCCAGCGCGAACGCCAGCAATTGCACCCCGCCCAGGCGCTCGCCGAGCACGAGCACGCCGACCAGCGCGGCACTCACCGGCAGCAGCACCGTGAAGATTCCGGCTTGCGACGCCGGGATTGATTTCAGCCCGGTCATCCACAACCAGACCGACCAGACACTCGACGCCAGTCCGTAAAACACTAGCAGCGACCACATCGATACCGTCACCGGTGCGAAGTCGAACTGCCACGCAGCGACGATGCCCATCGGCGTCATCAACACAAAGCCCCACAGGTTGATGACGGCGCTGATGCGCTTCGGGCTGAGCACGGTCGTGAGCTGCTTGCCGATGACTGCGTACGCTGCTTCGCACAGCACCGCACCAAACACCAGCAGGTTGCCCAGCCAGGCATTCTGGTGCGCGACGTCCTGCGCCGGCGATTTCGATAGCGCCAGGATGCCGATGCCGAGCGCACCGCAAGCCACCGCCGCCCAGATGCGCAAGCCGATGCGTTCCTTCAGGAAGATCCAGCTCATCAGCGCCACCACCGCCGGAATCGCCGACAGGATCACGCCGGCAGAGACCGCGCTGGTCATGCTCACGCCGGTGATCATGCACAGCGTGAACAAAAAATTACCGAAGAACGATTCGAGGAAGACCAGCCGGCGCATCGGCCGGCTCAGCGGCAACTCCATCGCCGGCTTTTTCAGCCAGGTCAACATCGCCAGCCCGCCGATGCCGAAGCGCAGCCACGCCAGCAGAAACACCGGAAAGACCAGCGCCAGTGGTTTGGTCAGGGCGACATAGCTGCCGACCAGGGCCATGCTGAGGGCGAGGCAGGTACAGGCGGCGAGCTTGTTCGCTGAAGAATTCATCGGCCGGTCAACGACCGGATGGGACTCGAAACGCCCCCGCCTTCAGCTTCGGCTTCTTCGGTTTCTTGACCACCTGCCCGCTGGCATTCGTCTCCGGCACGCGGTGATCCGGTTCGAAACCTTGCTCGGCATTACGCTGCAGATTTTGCCCGGTCAGCATTTCGATCGCGGCCAGCAGTGGCGCTTCGTCGGCGCATAACAGCGAGACCGCCATGCCGGATGCACCGGCGCGACCGGTGCGGCCGATCCGGTGGATGTAGTCCTCGGCCACGATCGGCAAATCGAAATTGACCACCTGCGGCAAGTCATCGATATCGAGTCCGCGCGCGGCGACATCGGTGGCGACCAGGATTTGCACGTCACGCGACTTGAAGCCTTCGAGCGCCCGCAAGCGCGCCGGCTGCGGCTTGTCGCCGTGGATCGCGTCGGCACGGATGCCTTGCGCCAGCAGGATGTCGACCAGCTCGTCGACTCCGCGCCGGGTCTTGACGAACACCAGCACCTGGCCCCAGCGATGCTTCTTCAGCAAATGCAGGAACAGTTCGGGCTTACGCTTCTTGTCGACCGGGATGGCCCATTGCTTGATGGTCTTGACGGGGGTGTTGCGCGGGCTGATTTCGATACGCACCGGGTTATCCAGCAGCGTCGTCGACAGGGCCCGGATCTCGTCGGAAAAAGTGGCCGAGAACAGCAGGGTCTGGCGCTTTTTGGGCAGCGCGGCAAACACTTCATCGAGCTCGCGCGAAAAACCGAGGTCAAGCATGCGGTCGGCTTCATCGAGTACCAGCGTTTGCAATTGCTCGAACTTGACGGCGTTCTGGCGGTACAAATCGAGCAACCGGCCCGGCGTCGCGACCAGCACATCGAGGCCTTTGCGCAGCTTCATCATTTGCGGATTGATGCTGACACCGCCGTACGCGACATGCGTGCGCAGCGGCAGCGAGGCGCCGTATTCACCGAAGGCCTGATGGACTTGTTCGGCCAGTTCGCGGGTCGGCACCAGTACCAGCACGCGCACGCAATTGCTGCTGACCTGCGGGCCCTCCATCGTCAGGCGCTGCAGTAGCGGCAGCGCAAAGCCGGCGGTCTTGCCGGTGCCAGTCTGGGCCGCGGCCATCAGGTCGCGACCGGCGAGCACGGCGGGGATGGCTTGCGCCTGCACCGGGGTGGGTGTGCTGTAGCCGAGAGTGTCGAGGTTGCGCTGCAACTGGTCGATCAGGCCGAGCTTGGAAAATGTCATGGATTACCGATGCAAGAAAAACAGAAAAATTAGCGCTGCGCCTGCTGGTGCAAGGCGACAAACAACTTCGTGAGGGCCGCGAGCACGGCATCGAAATGCTGCTCCGGTTCGATCCGGTCCCAGATGTAATGCAGCATGACGGCTTCGAAACGATTGCCGCGGCGCTTGTTGCTGGCGGCATGCGCGCGCGAAATCGCCTTGATGAACTGGCGTCGCATGTTGGGCAGTACCGGCACATGTTCGCTGTCGTCGAGGAACTCGAAACCGGAGGGCAGCGGCGCACCCTTGAACTCGGATTCGATCAGCTCGAACACGCCGGCCGGCATTTTTTCGATCAGCTCGCAGGCACTGGCTTCGAGCTTCAGGGTCAGCGTGAAGCCGGCCGGATAGACCGCGCCGTCGTCATCGCGCTCGGGCAGGAAAGCCGCCATGCGCAACGAGTATTCGGCGCGATGGGCATCTTCCCAGGCGTTGTCCTCGAGCGAGCGGGTGCCGTGCCAGAAGAACATCGTGCCGGGTGTGCCGGGCTCGTCCTTGTCCGGGAAAAATTCGACCGCGACCTCATCGGCATTCGCACCGGCGCTGGCCAGCATCTGCAGCACCGGCACAGCCAGATCGGCCAGCAGGGAGGCAGCGATCGCCGAGGTCGTGACGGTGTCGGCGTTCGACAGGTCTTCGACGATGTAGGTATTGAGCGTCTTGAGCAGAGTGTTGGGCTTGAGTGCGGAAATTGGATTCATGATCAGTGGGGCGATTGATGATGGCAGGGACACTTATCGTACCCGATGAACGGCGTGCAAAAGAAATCACCGTAGAACCAAATGAATCGGACACAATTTAATTGTGTCCTGAAAAACGGAAAAGCCCGAACTCGTTACAAGTTCGGGCTTTCGTATTTGGTTGCGGGGACAGGATTTGAACCTGTGACCTTCGGGTTATGAGCCCGACGAGCTGCCAGACTGCTCCACCCCGCGTCTGAGTCCAAGACAATAGCACAGGTCATCCTCAATACCAGCATGGTTTCGGAAATTAGTCCCTGATGCGCCCATCAGATGGCAGGGGCTAACGCCGTTTCCTGCAACCGTTAGCGCGGCCCGATCAATAGTCCTGGCCAGGAACCACTAGCCAAAAAGCCGGCGTACTCGTCGATCGCCTTGCTGTGGCACTTGCCTCGCGATAGTTTATCTTTCAAAATCGGAAAACCGTCATTTGAAAGATAATTCATGGAATATTCCTCGAAGCTTTCCGACTTGCAATCCAAACAGCAAATCGATATCAGTCAGACATACCAAAGCTGGCGTCAGCTCACGGCCCATTACCGTGCCTCGTACGCAGGAGGCATGGGCTGGAAAAACATAGGCGGAAAAGACTATCTTTACCGCGTGACAAACCGCACCGGGGGGGCGCGCAGCCTGGGCCCGAGATCACCGGCTACCGAAGAAATCTATGCAAAATTTCATGACGGAAAAGTCCGGGAAAAAATGCGACTCAAGGAGTTGACGGCATCGCTGTCCATCCTTGCCGGTGGCGCACGGGCGGGAAAAATTAATAGGGTGCCCCGAATTACCGCCAACATTCTTCGCAAACTTGATGAGCAAGACGTCCTCGGACGCAATCTCGTGGTCATCGGCACGAACGCCGTCTATGCCTATGAAGCCGCTGCCGGATGCCTGCTCGATACCGGCCTCACGGCAACCACGGATTGCGATCTCTTGTGGGATGCCAGGACGACCCTAAGATTGGCTGGACCAGAGGTGCGCGACGGCGGCTTGCTCGCTGTTCTGCAGTCCGTTGATAAAAGCTTTCAGGCAACCCACGCAAATACGTTCAGTGCCGTCAATAGCAGCGGCTTCATGATCGATCTGGTCAAAGCTGCACCTAGCCCCCCCTGGAGAGCAGAGGCATCAAAACTTGCCGAATACGATGCCCTGTCAGCCTCGGAAATAATCAATTTAAAGTGGATGCTGGCAAGCCCGAAATTTGACGCCACCGCCATTGGCGAGGATGGCTTTCCCGTACCAATCATCGCGCCTGACCCGCGCGCCTTTGCCATTTATAAATTGTTTTTGAGTCGCCAGCCAGAGCGGGATCCGGCAAAAAAAGAGCGTGACAACCGACAGGCTTTTGCCGTTACAGAACTTATCGAAACGCAGTTCACCCACCTGCCATTCGACCACGACTCACAGCGCATTTTTCCCGCCGAAATGCGAGGACTGGTCGATGAACTGCGACAGCCATTTATTGGCCGGGAAGATCACGAAGACTTGCCTGAAGCCTTCAAACAAAAAGAATAGCGGCCTGACGCCACACTGTCCGGAGCGCGTTGGCCCACGCAACGCACTCCGAAAACTGGCATCATGCCCGCTCGTCCACATTCGCCCCCCTCATCAATGACCCTCCCCGCCACCCCTGACCTGCCCTCCCGCCTGACCACACTGGACGCTCCCGACGGCGCGCGTATCGCTGTCTCGCTGCATGGCGGCCACCTGTGTGCATGGCGCAGCGCCGATGGCATCGAGCGCCTGTTCCTGAGCGAGCGCACGCGCTGGGATGAGGTCAGCGCCGGCATCGCCTCGATACGCGGCGGCATCCCGGTGGTCTTTCCGCAATTTTCGGGGATGGGGGCTTTGCCCAAACATGGCGTGGTCCGCACGGTACCGTGGACGCTGCTGGAAGCGTCGCCGGAGGCCGGGCTGATGCGCCTGGGCGTGACGGATTCGGCGGCGACGGCGCAGTTTGACGGCCGGTTTGCCCTTGAACTGCAACTGCGTTTTTCAGGGCTGCAGCTCAGTGTTGAACTCATTATCACCAACACCGGTGAACGGCCATTCGACTTTACGGCGGCCTTGCATACCTATTTGCGCACGCCGGTTGACGCGGCCCGGATCACGGGCCTGCACGGCCGGCCTTATCTCGATTGCACGGTCGAGCCGCGCACCATGGTCGTCGATGACGACACCGTGCTGACCATCACACAGGAAGTCGATCGCATCTACGCGGCGCTCGCCACGCCGGTCACGCTGACCGGTCCGGACAGCGCGCTGGCGATTAGCCAGAACGGCTTCGAAGATGTCGTGGTCTGGAATCCGTGGGCCGGCAAGGCCGCCGCCCTGCCCGATCTGATGCCGCACGACGAACGCCATTTTCTCTGCATCGAAGCCGCACTCATTGATCATCCGCACACGCTGCATCCGGGCCAGTCATGGCAAGGCCGGCAGCAGCTGTGTGCCACCCCGCTTTCTGCAACAACACAAGGAGCACCTGCATGAGTCACCTGTTTTCTCCGTACGCCTTTGGTCCCCTGCCCCTGAAAAACCGCATCGTTATTTCGCCGATGTGCCAGTACTCGGCCATCGATGGCAAGGCCACCGACTGGCACATGATGCATCTCGGCAGCCTGTCCTTGTCCGGCGCGGCATTGATGTTCACCGAAGCGGCAGCCGTCGAAGCAATCGGTCGCATCACGCCGGCCGATCTGGGCCTGTATTCGGACGAGACCGAGGCGGCGCTGGCGCTGGTAGTCAACGCGATCCGCCGGTATTCGTCGATCCCGATCGGCATGCAACTGGCACACGCCGGTCGCAAGGCATCGTGCGCGGTACCGTGGGAAGGCGGCAAGAACCTGAGCACGGAACACGGTGGCTGGCAAACCGTGGCACCGTCGGCGATTCCGTTTTCTGCCACCGACACGATGCCGCTGGAACTTGATGCAGCCGGTCTGCAGCGTATCCGCGATGCCTTCGTCGCCACCGCGCTGCGGGCAGAACGGCTCGGCATCGAGGTACTGGAGCTGCATGCGGCGCATGGTTATCTGCTGCATGAATTCCTGTCGCCGCTGTCGAACCAGCGCAGCGACGAATACGGCGGCAGTCTGGAAAACCGGATGCGCTTTCCGCTGGAAGTTTACGACGCCGTGCGCGCTGCAGTGCCGGCCGGCATTCCGCTGGGTGTCCGTATTTCGGCCAGCGACTGGGCTGATGGCGGCTGGGATATCGAGCAGAGCGTGGTGTTCTGTGCGGCGCTCAATGAACGTGGCTGCGCGTTTATCGATGTCTCCAGCGGTGGCACCTCGACCGCGCAAAAGATTCCACTCAGCCCTGGCTATCAGGTGCCGTTCGCCGCCCGCATCCGCGAAGAGACCGAGATGCCGGTCATCGCGGTCGGCCTGATCACCGAAGCCGCCCATGCCGAGCAAATCCTCGCCGATGGCGACGCCGACATGATCGCACTGGCCCGCGCCATGCTGTACGACCCGCGCTGGCCGTGGCATGCCGCGGCCGAACTGGGTGCTTCGATTGATGCTGCGCCACAGTACTGGCGGTCTCAGCCGCATCAGCTCAAGGCGCTGTTCACCAGTACGATTCCGGGCGAAGCGTAAACGGCAGCGCGGGCACGTGATAAGCGTGCCCGCGCGAACCGAAAATATCTGCCAGCCGGTGTGTCCCCTTATGGCATCGCCGGCGAGACCCGCCAGATCGCGTTGCCCACATCATCGGCCACCAGCAAAGCCCCCTTGCGATCAATCGTCACACCAACCGGCCGGCCGAGCGCTTCGCCGTCGGCGTTCAGGAAACCGGTCAGCACGTCTTGCGGCATGCCGTTCGGTTTGCCATCAGTGAACGGTACGTAGACCACCTTGTAGCCACTCGCCGGCTTGCGGTTCCATGAACCGTGCTGGCCTACAAACGCACCGCCAAGGTATTTTTTCGGTAGCAATGTGCTCTCGTTGAAGGTCAGGCCCAGCGAGGCGGTATGCGAGCCCATTGCGTAGTCCGGCACCAGTGCCGTGGCGACCAGGTCGGGGCGCTGCGGGGAGACGCGGACATCGACACGCTGGCCGTAGTAGCTGTAAGGCCAGCCGTAAAAGCCGCCATCCTTGACCGAGGTGATGTAATCCGGCACCAGGTTATTGCCCAGTTCGTCGCGCTCGTTGACGGCAGTCCAGAGGGCACCGGTTTTCGGCTCCCAGCCCATCCCGTTCGGATTGCGCAAGCCGGTGGCGAAGACGCGTGACTTGCCGCTGACCGGGTCGATTTCGAGGATGGCGGCGCGGCGCTCTTCGTTCTCGATGCCGTTTTCAGCGACATTGCTGTTCGAGCCGACCGTCGCATATAACAGCTTGCCGTCGGGGCTGGCGAGGATGTTCTTGGTCCAGTGATGATTGATCGCACCGGCAGGCAAGTCGGCGACCTTCATGCCGGGCTCGGTGATTTCGGTCGCGCCGCTGGTGTACTTGAAGCGCATCACGGCATCGGTGTTGGCGACATACAGGTCGTTACCGATCAGCGCCATGCCGAACGGCGAATTCAGGCCGGACAGGAAGACCGAGCGCGTTTCGGCGATGCCATCGCCATTGGCGTCACGCAGCAGCACGATACGGTTCGGACTGGCCACGCCGGCACCGGCACGCTTCATCACGACACCCATGAAAAAATTCTTGATGGTGGCAATGAACCCGGACGGCTTGTCGGTATTGGCGGGCTTGTTGCTTTCGGCAACCAGCACATCACCGTTTGGCAGCACGTATAACCAGCGCGGATGATCGAGACCGGTGGCATAAGCATTCACAGCCAGGCCCGCAGCCGGGGTCGGTGCGGCACCCAGCGGCCAGCCTTTGGCACTGGCGATGTTCACGGTCGGAATCAGGTTTTTGGTTGGCTCCGGCAGCGTCGGATTCGGGCCATAGCCGGGATCGACGGCCAGGTCGGCAGCGTGGATAAGCGGGCTGTAGAGCAGCGCAATCAGCAACGGAAGACGCAATGGCAGGGTTCGGTAGGTTGTCATGGAAACTCTCTTTCTGGAACGGGAACAGGTGGGGTCAGGATAGCCGGACATTGAATGGGACGCTTGGGCAGCCCGCTGGCCATCCGGCAGGAGCGGCGCGGATCGCCCATCAACGCGCGTAATTCGTCGATGCTCAACTGGCTGGCTTCGCGCATCAGGATCAGGATGGTGCCTGCCACGGGGCGACGCCCTTCGCGGATTTCCGCGATTAGTGCCACGGAAATATGGAGCGCCTTCGACAGCTCGACATCATTGTGTACATGCAGAAGCTGCTTGAGAGCGATCAGCAGTTTGTTCGCGTCATACGGGTGGTGACTCAACATTATTGATCACTGATTTTTAGGTACCGCCGAGCATACGCATCCGTATCCATGGCGTATGTTCAATGGCGCACATAGCGAGCTCGAATTCCCCGCGCGCCGTCACGGTCCGGTTACGCACAAGTAATCAAGCTGTCACGATCCGGCAGTTATGATGCAGCAGCAACCCCGCCATTTACGAGAAACCGGACGCACGATGCTTACCCACTACGCCAACGATGAGCGTCTGATCATTTTCGATGCCGACGGGACGCTGATCGATGGCTTCAGTGCCATTGACCGGACTTTTTCCGCCAACGGGATGGACATCGGCAAACTCGAGAACTTCCAGAAACGCCGCAAGCTGCTCAAGTACCTCGGTGGCATCAAGGAGTTTCCGGTCAATCTGCGCAAGCAGTTCGGCAAGCAGAACCGCAAGCTGCTGCGCGCCACGCTGACCGACGTGTATCGCGACGAAGCCGTGATGTATCCCGGTCTGGCCGACCTGCTGCGCGACGTGCTGGCCACGCCCGGCCTACGCGTCGCCCTGGTCACGCGCAATGTCACGATCGAACCGGCGCTCACGCTGGGCAAACTGTTTGCGCGCCACCAGATCGATATCGAGGCCTTTGATTCCGTGGCTTGCGTGCCGCTGGGCCAGCCCAAGTCGACCGCGTTTCGCGCCATCCGCAACCAGTACCTGATCAACCCGGCACGTGCCTACGCCTGCGGTGACGAGCACACCGATTATCTGGCGGCGATCGACACCGGCATGCATCCGTTCATGGTGTCGTACGGCTTCGAAGACCATCAACGCCTGACCGAAAAATTCGGCGTGCCCGACGAGGTCATTTCGCGTTCGCCCGATGAGGTCAGCGCGCGCATCCGGCACGGCCTCGGGATCATCCGGACCGGCTGATCACAAGCAACTACGAGCAACTACAAGTAAATACAGACAACCGATTTTTGGCGAAATACACGCACGGCAAAGTCAAATGCCCGAAAAAAATCCTGTCATGTAATCGTCAGGTCACGCGCGCTTTCTAGAATGAGCCCACTTTATTACTTGATAAATGGATAACTCATGCGCCTCCTTTCCTGTAGCAGTGCAGTCCTGCTCGCTCTTTCCGCGCTGGTCGCCGGTTGCGGAGGTGGCAATCCCGGCACCTCTTTACCGACCAATCAACTCAGCGCATCAACGATGATGGTCAACGCTGCCGGACCAGGTGCGATGCCATCCTGCCCTGCACCGGCCAACCCACTGCAGAGCGTCAATGCCGTGCAGGGCGCCGGCAAACTGAGCCCGCTGGCCGGCCAGCAAGTCAGCGTACGCGGCGTGGTCACAGGTGATTTTCAGGCCGCCAATCAGCTCAACGGATTCTTTATTCAGCAGCCGGTACCGGACCAGGATGGCAAGACCTCCGAAGGGATTTTTGTCTACGCACCGGCCTCGGCCACGCCGGTCAAGACGGGCCAGTACGTGCAGGTCAGCGGCACCGTCGAGGAATTCAAGAGCGGCAGCACCGACCCCGAACGCGCCACCCGGATCAGCCAGCTGAGCCGCGTCGACCTGTGCGGCAGCGGCCCGGTCATCAAGGCCCGCAAGCTGGCCTTGCCGGTCGCCAGCCTGGATGAACTCGAGGCGCTCGAAGGCATGCTGGTCGAGGTCACCGCTCCCCTGACCGTCACCGATACCTACACGCTAGGTCGCTACGGCGAACTGCGCCTGTCGGCCAACGGTCGCCTTTACCAGCAAAACAATCATCCGGTGCTGACCGACCGCGCCGCGATTGCCGACCTCAATGCGCGCTCGCAAATTCTGCTCGACGACGGCGCAGCGATCTCGAATCCGACGCCGATTCCGTACCTGAGCGCCAGCGACAGCAGCGGCACGCGCCGGGTCGGCGACACCGTCACCAATGTGCGTGGCGTACTGACCTGGGGCTTTGATGCGTGGCGCATCGAACCGACGCAGGCACCGACTTTCACGCCGGCCAATCCGCGCACCGCCACGCCGGCGGCAGTCGGTGGCAGCCTGCGCGCCGGCAGCCTCAATGTGCTGAACTACTTCACGACACTCAACCAGCGGGGTGCCAACAGCAGCACCGAACTACGACGCCAGCGCGATAAGTTGGTAAGTACTATCGTGGCGCTCGATGCCGATGTGCTGGGCTTGATGGAAATCGAAAATACCGCGACCATCAGCCTGGCCGACCTGGTCGCGGCGGTCAATGCAAAGAAGGGAGCCAATACCTACGCGCTGGTCAATAGCGGCACCCCCGGCACCGATGCGATCAAGGTGGCGATGATGTACCAGCCGGCCCGGGTCAGCCTGATCGGCCAGCCGCAGGTGCCGGCCGATCCGGACTTTGGTGTTGATGGCGGGCTGCGTCCGCCGCTGGCGCAGCGCTTTGCGGCGATCGACAACAACGGTAGTTTCTGGTTCGTCGTCAATCATCTGAAAAGCAAAGGTTCGTGCCCGTCCAGTGCCAGCAGCGTTGACCGCGACGACGGTCAGGGATGCTGGAATGTCTCGCGCGTTCGCCAGGCTACCGCCCTCAACAAATGGGTCGGCCAGCTGGTCGCCAATTCCGGCGAAGCCGATGTACTGATGGTCGGTGACTTCAATGCCTACCTCAATGAAGATCCAATCAAAACCATCGAGGCAGCCGGCTTCGAAGACCTGCTCAAGCGCCTGCCCGCCAGCGACCGCTACACCTACGTCTTCAATGGCGAAAGCGGTGCGCTCGACCATGGTCTGGCCAGCAGCAAGCTGTCCACGCAAGTGAGCGGCGTGACGGTCTGGCACATCAATGCTGACGAACCGATCGCGCTCGATTACAACACCGAGTTCAAGACCGATGACCGCTATGCCGTCACGCCGTATCGTTCGTCGGACCATGATCCGGTGCTGGTCGGCCTGAACCTGACGGCCGACGCCGCCATCATCGAACCGGTCTTGAGCGCGACCTTGCCGACGGTCGGACAAGCCGGTATCGCCACCACCGTCAACGACATCAACGCGATCCTGTCAAAAGGCGCGACCAGCGGCACGCTGAGCATCAACCGCGGCGACGGCAGCGCCACGCAGGTGCTGGCCTTGAATGCCACCACCGCCTCGTTCACGTACGCCAGCGCCGGTACCTTCGTCCTGCACTTGCAGCTCGACGACAGCAACGGCAAGCGCGTGGCGCTCGACGGTTCGGTAGTCGTCAGTGCCGCGCCGGCACCATCGACCGGCAGCGATGTGTTCTTCAGCGAATATGTCGAAGGATCGGGCAACAACAAGGCCATCGAACTGTTCAATCCGACCGCGGCGACGGTCGACCTGACGCTGTACCGGATCAAGCTGTTTTCGAATGGCGCAGGCAGCGCCAGCCAGACCTTGCCGCTGACCGGCACCCTCGCGGCGGGTGCCACGCTGGTGCTGCATCACGGCGCATTCGCTAATCCGGCGGCCATCGCCGGGACAAAAATCGCCAGCAGCAGCATCGCCAATTTCAATGGCGACGATGCGCTCACGCTGGAAAAAAACGGCAGTGTCATTGATGCCATCGGCCAGGTCGGCTTTGATCCCGGGTCCGAATGGGTTGCCGGTGCCGCCTCGACGCTCAACCGCACATTGCGCCGCAAGAGCGGCATTACCGGCGGCAGCATTCCACCGAATGCACCGGCCTTCTGGGATATCGCGCTGGAATGGGATGCCTTCGCCAGCGACACCTTTGATGGCCTCGGTCGCCGCTGAGTTGCGCGCCTGCCCCTATCACTCCCTCTTTGAATCGAGCACACCCCCATGATCCGCAACCCCTTGCAACACCTCGTGCTGGCTGCTACCTTGCTGGCCAGCCTGACCCTCGCCAGCCACCCGGTGCATGCCGCCGCCGCTTTCGAATTCGATGATCCGCAATTTGTGACTGACTTCGGCAACTGGAATTTCGGCATCAACTTTCGCGCCGACCGGAACCTGCAAGTCAGCGCGCTCGGCTATTTCTGGGATACCGAATTGTCGAGCGCAGCGCACAACGTCGCGCTGTTTAGCGCCGATGGCACCCGATTGGCTGCTGCCACCGTCAGCGCCGGCGATGCGCTGAGCGGTCACTTCCGCTACAGCCTGATCGATGCGGTGACACTCACCGCCGGCAACAGCTACCGGGTGGTCGGCAGCAGTGCCAGCGATTTTTATTTTTATGATGCCGTGAATTTTTCCAGCGCTGCCGGCATCAGCTATCTGGGTAATGTCTATTCGGCGGCGACCGGCACGGCAGCGCTGTTCGACCAGACACCGGATGCCGGCAACGACACCTTGAACGGTTACTGGGGACCGTCGCTCGCCGTCTCGCCGGTACCCGAGCCATCGACCTATGGCTTGCTGCTGGCCGGACTGGGCTTGATGGGCGTCATGTATCAAGTCCGCCGCCGCAGACCTACGCGATAGCAAAAGAAGGATCTCTGCCTGACGGTACTGTTGGTGCCTCAACAATGAGCACCAACAGCCATCCGCGTGACTGAAAATACTGCGTGCAAACTTGACAACTTATCGGGTATAAATAGCATACCGACAAGTAGCCGGCCGGCGGTTAGCTGTTTCCCCGCCCTTGCCGCGTGCTCTTCCACGCCGCGCATCCTGCCCGCCCAGCGGACATTCCTCAGTGTCACCGGAGAATCCCATGCGACAACCCGTCACGCCCTCCCCGTCCGTCCGACGCATTTTTGCCGGCAGTATCGTCGCCGCCCTCACCCTCACGTTGAGCGCCTGCGGTGGCGACAACATTGTGTTGTCAGAACAGGCCGGCTGCGAGCTCGACGGCACCACCGGCGGCGAAGCCGTCATCCTGCCGGGCGCGCCCGGGGCACCGGAAATCGCCACCGGCTACGTACCCAAAAAAGCCGTCAAGGCCAACACCTACATGGCCGTGACCAACAACCCGACCTCGACCAAGGCCGCTTGTGATGTGCTCAAGCAAGGCGGCACCGCGATCGATGCGGCCGTCGCGGCACAAATGGTGCTCAACCTGGTCGAGCCGCAATCGTCGGGCATTGGCGGCGGTACCTTCATCCTGTATTACGACGCCGCCACGAAACAGGTCATCTCCTACGATGGACGCGAAATGGCACCGGCGGCGGCTGATGAAAATTATCTGCAATGGAAATCGGCTACGGACCAGACTTCACCGATCCCGAACGCCGTGCGCAGCGGCCGTTCGATCGGCACGCCAGGCACCTTGCGGGTACTCGAACTGGCCCATAACGAATATGGCCGACTGCCCTGGAAAGACTTGTTCGACCCGGCCATCAAACTGGCCACCGATGGCTTCCCGATTCCGCCGCGCATGGCCGCGTCGATCAGCAGTGCCGGCACCATCGCCAACATCCAGCGCGACCCCGAGATGGCGGCGTATTTCCTCAATGCCGATGGCAGCGCCCGCAAGGTCAACACCCTCATCAGGAATCCGGCACTGGGGGCGACCTTCGGCAGCATTGCCAGCCAGGGTGCCGACGCGTTCTACGGTGACGGTCCGATCGCACGGGCCATCGTCGCAAAAATCGCCAACACGTATGGCGGCACCACCACGGCCGGTGTCACGACGCTGGCCGACATGGCCAACTATCGCGCCAAAAAACGCACGCCGGTCTGTTCGTCATACCGCGACTTCGAGGTCTGCGGCATGCCGCCACCGTCATCGGGCGGCATCGCCGTCGCGCAAATCCTCGGCATCATCGAGAACTTCGACATGTCGCGCTACGGGCCAAGTGCGCTCGACATCAATGGCGGCAAACCCAGCGTGCCGGGCGTGCACCTGATGGCCGAAGCCGGCAACCTGGCCTATGCCGATCGCAACAAGTATGTCGCCGACACCGACTTCGTCGCGCTGCCGGGCGGTGGCTGGGACAGCATGATCAACAAGCCGTACATGACGCAGCGCTCGCGCCTGATCAGCATGAGCTCATCAATCCCGCTGCCGGCTGCTGCCGGCGACCTCGGTCCGGTACCGCTGGCTGCACCGGTGCTGGCTGAGCATGGCACCACGCACCTGTCGCTGACCGACCGCTACGGCAATGTTGTATCGATGACGACCACCATCGAATCGGGCCTGGGCTCCTACCATTTCACCAATGGTTTCCTGCTCAACAACCAGCTGACCGACTTCAGTGCCGCGCCGACCATTGATGGACTGGCGGTCGCCAACCGCCTGCAAGCAGGCAAGCGGCCACGCAGTTCGATGGCTCCGACGCTGGTCTTCAAGCGCAATGCCGACGGCACGCGGGGCGACTTTTACATGGCCACCGGTTCACCGGGCGGCGCGACCATCATCCAGTACGTGGCGAAAACGCTGGTGGCCGCGCTGGATTGGAAACTCGACGCGCAACAAGCGGTCTCGATGGTTGATTTCGGCTCCAACAATGCGACGCTGATCGTCGGCGGCGAGCATCCGAACATCGACACCAGTATCCCGGCTGGCGGACTGGCTGGCGATAACGACACGCTGGTACGTGGCTTGCGCGACCTCGGGCACACGGTCAATGTCGCTGCGCAATCGAGCGGACTCAGTGCCATCGTGCGCGAAGTCGTCGGCGGCAATCAGGTCCTGACCGGTGGCGCGGATCCGCGTCGTGAAGGCAACGTGCTCGGAGATACGATCAAGCGCTAAGTGCGCGAGACGCAGCCGCCGTTTCAGCGCACCATCCCGGCCAGTGCCGCCAGGCGCACCGCCGCCGGCGGATGCAGCACGGCTGCCTCCATCCGGCATCCGGTCTGGCCACTGGCCGTGGCAGTTTTCCGGATGACGCCGCCAGCGGCAGCAACGGCCTGCGCAAGACTGAATCCGAGGTGCTGCGTCATCAGATGCACGCCGTAAGCGTCCGCCTCGAGTTCGCGGGCCCGCGCCGCATCGGCACGCAGGCAGCTGCGTTCACCAAGCGGTTGCGCAATGGCATAGCCAAGCATCCCGCCGATCAGCGCGCACCCCAGCGCGACGACTGCGCGCCGGGTCCGCCCGATACGCCAGCCAATCCATGCTGCGGCACTCGCAAGTAACCCGCACGGCAGCAGGACTTCCAGCCATCGCTGCAACCAATTCCCCATCCCGTGCCGCAGGATCGCGTGGCTCATTTCATGTGACAGCAAGGCCGTCAGTTCGTCGTCGCCGTACTTGTCAAAAGCGCTGAGCGCCACGTCAACATGGCGCGCTGTGCCGACCAGATCGGAGACAAACACGGCCTGATCTTCCTCTGCGCCACCGCCTGCAGTGCGGTCGACCAGATAGAACGGCATCTGGTTCAGCAGGCGGCGCTTGCCGGCACCGGCGTCATCCTGCATCGCCGCTGCCGTGACCTTGCAGCCGATCACTTTGAGCCGCTCCAGCGCGGCAGTGCTGGCCGATGCGGTGCCGGACTGGACATAAATCTGAACGATCTCGGGTCCGTGGACACCACCACAACTGACCTTGACGCCGCGTTCTCCGGCGACCGTGACGCTTGCCGGCAAGGCGGCCAATGCCGATTGCATCAGGCAAAAAAGCGCAGCGACCAGCACCGGCCATCGAGTGAGATTTTTCATTCGGGTTTGTTTCCTGCAGGATTGTTATTGATGGTCAGCGCGGAGTATGAGGCTTAGCGTTCATGCACGTACGACGGCACCCCCACGACGATAAATTCCACCAAACATTGCAGATCACTCCTCAATTTGACGCTGCGCAAACGCGCCTCAAATGCAGTTGAAAAAACGCTACATCGCACCGAAGATTACCTCGCAGCTGCTTTCAACAAACCCATTTGGAGCCGGTATGGAGATGCCGACGGGCGGGCTGTACCCGATAACCACAACACTCTGAGGACAATCACCATGAACGAATTTCAACAGAACTTTCCGGCCGGATATAACGCTGGCGCAGGGTATTCGTCGCAACTGGCACCACAAGGATTCTTTGGCGGCTTGCTGGGAGCGCCGCTGGGCGGGCTGGTCGGCCGGGGCATTGGCGGACTGTTCGGCAACTCTCAGCTCGGATCACAAATCGGCCAACTGGCAGGTGGCCTCGGTGGAGCTATCCTGCCATTCAGCGCTGATCCGGTCGCGCTCGCTTATCAGCAAGCCGCACAGCAAGCGCAGCAGCAACAACTCGCCCCGCAAGGCTGGTTCGGCAACCTGATCGGCCAGGTCGGACAACCGCTGGGTGGTGCCATCGGTGGCGCATTCGGCAATGCCGGACTGGGCAATACCATCGGCGGAATTGCCGGCCAGCTTGGTCGCATGCTGCCATTCAATGCTGATCCGGTCGCGGCCGCTTATGCACAACAAGCCGCCCAGCAAGCGCAACTGCAGCAACAACAGCAACTCGCCCCGCAAGGCTGGTTCGGCAACCTCATCGGCCAGGTCGGACAACCGCTGGGTGGTGCCATCGGCGGGGCATTCGGCAATGCCGGACTGGGCAATACGATAGGCGGGATTGCCGGTCAGCTCGGTCGCATGCTGCCGTTCAATGCCGATCCGGTCGCTGCCGCTTATGCACAACAAGCCGCCCAGCAAGCACAGCTGCAGCAACTTCACCAGCTGCACCAATTGCAGCAACAGCAACAACAGCAACAACAGCAACAACAGCAACAGCAGCAACTCGCCCCGCAAGGCTGGTTCGGCAACCTGATCGGTCAGGTCGGACAACCGCTGGGTGGTGCCATCGGCGGTGCGTTCGGCAATGCCGGACTGGGCAATACGATAGGCGGGATTGCCGGTCAACTCGGTCGCATGCTGCCGTTCAATACCGATCCGGTGGCGGCTGCTTATGCCCAGCAAGCCCAACTGGCGCAGCTCGCTGCCCAGCAGCAAAGCAGCTATCCGCAGCCCTATCAGACGCAGCTGCCACAAGCTGGTATCAGCGGACAGTTCATGCATTGATGACGGACTGATCCGGCGTTCATGCCAGGCTGCCGCGGTACGGGCAGTCTGGTTTTTTCAGGAGACTTACGTATGCCATCGCAACCCTCCCACGCGGAATCGGGCCACTACATCATCCGCTCGACAGACCCGGCCGCGCTGGCTAACTTTATCCACGAAACGAGTGTCGATCCTGAGCTGACACTGATCGACAAGATCGGTCCGGCCGGCCAGCCGCATACGGTGGTCGTCGCCATGAGCAACGCGAAAGCCACTGCGCTGGGTCAGCGCTTCACTCAAGCAAGTCCGTTGAAAATCGAACCCGATCGACCGCTCTCGCTGTTTGGTCACACCGGCCGGCGGCCAGACGATCCGTCATAAAAAAGGAAGAGACAACATGGCAAAGAATTCCGATACCCCCAGCTCCGGTGCGCCTGCAGCCGATAGCAGCAATGGCAACGGCAGTAGCGCCGGCACCAATGCAACAAGCACTGCCACTGCCGCGGCCGGTAGCAACACTCAGCCCGCCCCGACAGTCCGCCAAGGCATCCCGCAGCGCAAGGGTCAGTTCCTGATCGCTGCGCGCCACTCGCCCGGATTGCAGGCGATGGGCTTGCAACCGCTGGCCTTTAATGTCATCGAGCAGACGCTGCGCGCCAGTCCCGATATCGAGGTGATCGATACCGTCGGCCCGAAAAGTGTGATGGGTGCGCTGGCCGATGGCATGGGTGCCGAAGTGCCGAGCGTGCTGGTGGCGCGCATGACTGACCAGAAAGCCGGCATCCTGCATCAGCAGGCACAAGGCCGGTTGATTGTCGAACGCGATCATCCGCTGGTGCTGCATGAAGTCGGCCCCCAGCCGGGACTGGTGACGTGCTCGATGGCCAGTGCCGGACCGGCATTGAACATCCCGATTCTGGTACTGGGCAAGGACGACATGCCGCTACCGGATGCCGAGGTCTACCTGTTTGGCAGCATGCTGCCGGCCTCCGGTGTGTCCGATGTCAGCGGCCGCGTGACGCTGGCGTTGTATGGCGATACGCCGCAAACCCTGCGCGGTTTGTACATCAAGCCGAAGGCCGATTACTGGAGCTTCTATCAGGCCGAACCCGATATCAGCACGACCGAACCGAACGTGGTCGGCATGCGCCTGCTGTCGGAATGGCCATCGCTGGCAAATTTTCCGCAAGAACAGACTTTTGGCTGGGGCCAGAAGGCCATGCGGCTGGATCAACTCCCACCCAACTACCGCGGCCAGGGCGTGCGGGTCGGCATCGTCGATTCGGGCGCGGCGACCAGTCATGATGATCTGAAAAAAATCCGTTTCGGCCTCGACATCATGAACAAGACCACCGATCCCGGCGGCTGGAGTGTCGATACCGTGTCGCATGGATCGCATTGTGCCGGCGTGATCGCCGGTGCCAGCAGCACCGTCGGGATACGCGGCTTTGCGCCGGATGCCGAAGTCCATGCCTGCAAGCTGTTCCCGGGCGGGCAGGTCAGCCAGTTGATCGATGCGCTTGAGTACTGCATCGAGAAACAGGTCGACGTGGTCAACCTGAGCCTGGGCGGGATCGAACCGTCGGAAGCGCTCGAACAGCAGATCCAGCGCGCCAAGCTGGCCGGTGTGGCCTGCATCGTCGCGGCGGGCAATTCGGGTGGCGCGGTGCAGTATCCGGCCTCGTCACCGAACGTGCTGGCGGTGGCGGCGCTGGGTCGGCTCAACGAGTTCCCGCAGGATAGTTATCACACGCAAACGCTGGGGCCGCAGGTCGATGCGAACGGGTTTTTCTCGCCCAAATTTACCTGTTACGGACCGCAGATTGCGGTGTGCGCGCCGGGTGTGGCGATTGCCTCGTCGGTGCCATCAAACAATTACGCGGCATGGGACGGCACCTCGATGGCGGCACCGCATGTGACGGGATTGGCAGCGCTGGTGCTGGCACATCATCCGGATTTTCAGGGGGCCTTCAAAACGCGCGGGCCGGCCCGGGTTGAACGGCTGTTCCAGATCATCAAGGCCAGTTCGCAACCGATCAATCTGGGCGACCAGACCCGCACCGGATTCGGCATGCCGGATGTGCTGATCGCGGTCGGTTTGCAGCCGCAGCGCGGCATGCCGGTTCACACGCAACAGGCGTTTTCGGCGCAGCCCGGACCAGCTGCCGGCGTGCCGGTATTCGGTCGCCGGATCGCGCAGGGCGAATCGCTGGTCACGGCCGGCTTCAATCCGCTGGTGGCAATGATGGCAAGCGGTGTCGATCCTGGCTATGCGGCGTATTTGAGGGGGATGCAACTGGGATTGCCGTACGGGTTTGCCGGACCGGGGCCGGCACGCTGGTAAAGAAAGGCGATGGGCGGGGATGTTTTGGTACGCGCAAGAACAACACCAGGCTTGCGCGTACTTTTTTTATCCTGCCGGCTATCGGCTTACAAGCCCTTCTGATCGCTCGACTTGAAGCGCATCACGTCATCGGAGCGCAAGGCCAGATGCTTGGTCTTGCGCCCGGTCACGCGCTCGCGCCACATCGTAAAACTGGAGCGTTTCATGTGCTTGCGCATCAGCTTGATGACCTGTGCTTCGGTCACGCCGAACTGCACCTTGATCGTATCGAAGGCAGTGCGGTCTTCCCAGGCCATCTGAATGATCCGGTCGATGTCTTCGGGCGTCAGCGTTGCAGTCGGCATCGATTTAACGTGAGTTGAGCTGGGCACGGATTTCACCACCCGGATTGGCAGCGGTATGGACATTGACATACAGGTTACCGGCCAGGTAGCTGGCGTACTGCTCGTCGGTCAGCTTGGCGCCGGCCGGGACCGACCAGCTGCCATCGGCAGTTTTGGTCAGGCCGATGACGACGCCGCCATTCATGCCGGGAGCGGCCTGATGAATGTGGGCGGCCTTGCCCTCGAGACCACTTGTGCTGATGCTCCCGCTGACGGCTTTGTCAGCAGTCACCGTGATCATCGCGGTACCGGTAGCCGAACTGGCGACCGGCGGGACTTCCTGTGTGCCATTGAGCTTGGCGCTACCCATCGGCATGCTGACAGAAGTGGCGCAACCAGTGACAGCGAGGACGGTGAATGCAATGACGAGGGCGGGAATGGAGCGGCGATGCTGTCTCATGGTTTTTCCTTGTTTGGTTGAACGGGGAAGCTCAGTGTAATCGGCTTCCGGTTTACTTGTCAGGGTTGCACCAGCGGCGGCGCGGTGGCACTTGCCTTGTCTTTGTCGCTAGCGAAAAAGCTGCTGTTGAACGTGAAGTAGCCGGCCAGGAAAAGCGCCAGGGCGATCGCAAACTGTTTCCAGAAATTCTTGTTCATGGTGTGGTCAGGTCAGTCAAATGGAGTTCGTCAGATCACGCCGTCGTCGCGCAACTGCGCAATCGCCGCCGCATCGAAACCGAGGTCGCCCAGCACCTCGGCATTGTGGGCACCGAGCGCCGGCCCGAGCCAGCGCGTCTGCCCCGGCGTGGCCGACAGCTTCGGTGAAATCGCCGGCAACTTGACCGGCGTGCCATCGGCGAACGCATGCTGCTCGAACATCTGGCGCGCCAGAAATTGCGGGTCGTGCAGCATGTCGCGTACCGAGTAGATCTTGCTGACCGGGACGTCGGCCCCCTGCAAGGTGGCCAGTGCGACGTCGATGGTTTGCGTCGCGCACCAGGCCTGGATCGCGCCATCGATCTCGGCGGTACGCGGCACCCGGCCATCGTTGCGCGCCAACTGCGGATCGCTCGCCATGTCGCTGCGGCCGATCGCCACCATCAGGCGCTTGAAGATCGCATCGCCGTTGCCGGCAATGACGATGTTGTCGCCGTCGCCGGTGGTGTAAGTGTTCGATGGCACGATGCCGGGCAAGGCACCGCCGGTGCGTTCGCGCACCACGCCGGCATGGTCGAATTCCGGCACCAGCGATTCCATCAGGTTGAACACCGATTCGTACAACGCGACATCGACCATCTGGCCCTGCCCTGCCACGCAGTCGTCGCCGGCTTTGCCATTCCAGCGACCGCCGCTGGCATCGCGGTGACGCAACGCCATCATCGCGCCGATCACGCCATGCATCGCCGCGACCGAGTCGCCGATCGAAATCCCGACCCGCACGGGCGGGCGGTCGGCATGGCCGGAGACATAGCGCAAGCCGCCCATCGACTCGGCGATCGCGCCGAATCCCGGCAAGTCCTTCATCGGTCCGGTCTGGCCATAGCCGGACAGGCGCACCATGATCGCGGCCGGATTGATGGCCTTGAGCTGGTCGTAGCCGAGCTGCCATTTTTCGAGCACGCCGGGGCGGTAGTTCTCGATGATGATGTCGGCATCCAGCGCGAGCCGGCGCGCAATATCCTGCGCACGCGGGTCTTTCAGGTTCAGCGTCAGGCTTTTCTTGTTGCGGGCCTGGACCGACCACCACAGCGAGGTGCCGTCTTTCAGCACGCGCCACTGGCGCAGCGGATCGCCACCGTCGGGCGCTTCGATCTTGATCACGTCGGCACCGAATTCACCGAGCATGCGGGCGCAGAACGGGCCGGCGATCAGGGTGCCGAGTTCGAGCACCTTGATGCCGGCCAGCGCTCCGGCGGCGGGTTTGGCTGCGCTCATGTTGTCCTCCGGTCCAGCATCGCGCGGGCGATGGTACCGGCGTCGACATATTCGAGTTCGCCGCCGACCGGCACGCCACGCGCCAACCGGCTCACGGCCAGCCCGCGCGCCTTCATCGTCTCTGAAATATAGTGCGCGGTGGCTTCGCCTTCGTTGGTGAAGTTCGTCGCCAGCACCACCTCGGCGACGACGCCATCACTGGCGCGCAGGATCAGTTTGTCGAGGTGGATATCCTTGGGACCGATGCCGTCGAGCGGCGACAGCCGGCCCATCAGCACGAAGTAAAAGCCTTTGTAGGTCAGCGTCTGTTCGATCATCAGCTGGTCGCCGGGCGTCTCGACGACGCACAGCAGTGTCGCGTCGCGCTCGGGATCGAGGCAGGTTTCACAGACCAGATGCTCGGTGAAGGTATTGCAGCGGCTGCAATGCTGGACCCGGTCGACGGCCTGCAGCAAGGCGCGGCCGAGCTGCTCGGCACCATCGCGGTCATGCTGCATCAGGTGATAGGCGATGCGCTGCGCCGACTTGGGACCGACACCGGGCAAGCGACGCAGCGTCTCGGTCAGGAACTCGAGACTGGAAGGAGTCTTCATCGGCGCAGCAACGCGGCCGTCAGAATGGCATCTTGAAGCCGGGAGGAATCGGCATGCCGGCAGTCACGCCCGACATTTTTTCGGCGGTCAGGGCTTCGGCCTTGCGCACGGCGTCATTGAAAGCAGCAGCGACCAGGTCTTCCAGCATGTCCTTGTCGTCAGCCAGCAGCGACGGATCGATGACGACGCGCTTGACGTCGTTCTTGCAGCTCATCGTGACCTTCACGAGGCCGGCACCGGATTCGCCTTCGACATTGATCAGGGCCAGCTGGTCCTGCATCTTTTTCATGTCGTCCTGCATCGATTGCACTTTTTTCATCATGCCGGCGAGTTGGTTCTTCATCATGGGTTTTCTCCTGTGAGGGCGTGAAATAAAGGGGTGGAGTACATCAGTCAGTGGGGCTTGATCGAGCCGGGCACGATGGTCGCGCCGAACTCACGCATCATCGCCAGCACGAACGGGTCGGCGTGGATTTGCTGCTCGGCCACTTGCTGTTGCGCGGCCCGCTCGGCATTGGCCTTGGCGTTGGCGGTATGGCGGGCAATACCCAGCTCGGTAGTCACACGTACCGGCTGGCTGAAATGGGTACTCAGGGCGGTCGCCAGCTTGTCAATATTCGCTGGCGAGGCCAGCGTTTCCAAGGGCACGCGCAAATGCAGCGCGACCCCCCCGGCCTTGTCGCAGCGTACCAGCTCGGCTTGCAGCGCCAGTTGCTGGACCACGCCGCGCACCGCCAGTTGCGCCGCCAGCACCGGCCAGTCGCCATCCCAGTCCAGCTCGGGCACCGGGATCACGACCATCGCGGCGACGGGTTCGGGCGGTGCTGCTACAGGCGCAGGCGCGGCTATCGCGCGCGCGGGCGTCGGTGTGGCCACCGGCGGCGTTACCGGTCGCGGTTCAGTTTTTTTTTGAGCCTGTTCGAACTGCTCGTCGTCGGGGAATTCTCCCATCGGCGGCATGTTGTCTTCCCATGGCGCGGGCGCAGCGGCGGGCTTGGCCCTCGGCTCGGGCTTGGGTTCGGCGGCGCGCGCCGGCGGCAGATTCGATACCCCGCCATTGGGTCGCGTCATGCCGCGCGCGGCTTCGAGCGCGGCGCGGGCAGGACTGAGCGCTGCAGTGGCCGGTGCCGCTGTTGTTGGCGCCGGCGCACGCGGCGCCACCGGCGTGCTGCTGACCACTGCTGCCGGTGCGGCACTGAGCCGGGCCGGTGCGCGCGGTGCAGCGAGCGGCGCCGGTGCCGGGCCGATGCCGGCATGTACCGGACGGAACGCCAGCATACGTAGCAGCGTCATCGAAAAGCCGGCGTATTCATCCGGTGCCAGTCCGAGTTCATTGCGACCATGCACGACGATCTGGTAGAACAGTTGTACTTCTTCGGCATCGAACAGCGCGGCCAGACGAACGATATCGGCGCGTTCCGGCAAGTCCTCGGGTAGTGCTGCAGGTACCGATTGCGCCAGCGCGAGGCGATGCAACAAGGTCCCCAGATCCCGCAAGGCGCTGCTGTACGACAGGCTGCGCACGGCCATTTCGTCGGCCACGGCCAGCAGGCCGGCACCATCCTGCGCGGCAAGCGCATCGAGCAAGCGGATCAGATACGACTGGTCGAGCGCACCCAGCATGCCCTGCACCGCATCGAGCGTGACGGTACCGGCGGCGTAAGCAATGGCCTGGTCGGTCAGCGACAGCGCGTCGCGCATCGAACCGTGCGCGCCTTGTGCCAGCAGGCGCAGTGCCGGTGTCTCGAAGGCGATGCCTTCCTGCCCAAGGATGTCGTCGAGATGCGCGACGATGTGCCCGGGCGGCATTTGCTTGAGGTTGAATTGCAGGCAGCGCGACAGCACGGTGACCGGAATTTTTTGCGGATCGGTGGTGGCGAGGATGAACTTGACGTGTTCGGGTGGTTCTTCCAGCGTCTTCAGCATCGCATTGAAGGCGTGGTTGGTGAGCATGTGAACTTCATCGATCATGTAGACCTTGAAGCGCGCATTCGATGGCGCGTAGACCGCCTGCTCCAGCAACTGCGCCATCTCTTCGACGCCGCGGTTTGAGGCCGCATCAAGTTCGATGTAATCGACAAAGCGGCCGGCATCAATCGCGCTGCAGGCGGCACAAACACCGCACGGCGTGGCGGTGATGCCGCCATTGCCATCGATACCGATGCAATTGAAGGCCTTGGCGAGGATGCGTGAGAGGGTAGTTTTGCCGACACCCCGGGTGCCGGTGAACAGGTACGCGTGATGCAGTCGTCCGGACTCGAGCGCATGACTGAGCGCCCGCACCACGTGCTCTTGTCCGACCAGCGTGTCGAAACTGCGGGGACGATATTTTCGGGCAAGAACTTGATAGGACATGGGGGCCCAACGAATCGGCAAAGTGCGATTTTACCCCACATCGGGGCCCCATTTGCCGCCCTTGTTCAGATGTCGGTGCGACCGGCCAGCAGGCTTTTCGAGCGCAGATAAAAACCGATTTCATTGATCGTGGCCAGACCGCGGTCGCCGGCAAACTTGCTTTCGACCAGGCGCATTTGTGCCCGCGCCTGCACCAGCTGGCCACGTTTTGCCGCGACAAAACCCAGTACTGCCCACGGATACGCGTCATACCGGCCATCCTGCCAGTTCGGCGTGACCCGGTTCAGGTAAGCCCAGCCCTTGTCGAAGTACGAGGACAACTCGGTTAGTCCGAACGCCTGCGGGAATATCTGGCAGGTGGTGTCGGCGTAGAACGCTGTGCCGGCGACCTCGTCGGCATCGCTGGGCTTGAAACCGCTGCGGGCGGTATCGAACATCGATGCGCTGATGCGTGAAGTAATGCCGGTGGCAAAACTATCGTAATAATTCGCATCGACGGCGTCCCCGCGCGATCGCAGCAATGCGGCGTAATCCCGCAAGCCGCGGTAGACCTCGCAGTTATCCATCAGGTAACCGACCGAATTGGACTGGCTGCGCGGCGCCTGGAACACGCTGGTCATGCCGTTGGCCTTGACCGCCACGGCAAGGTTGCGATAAGCCATGGTCTTCAGCTTGGCCTTGTTGGCGTCCCACCAGGCCCAGTTCTGGCTGGCTTTCAGGTAACGCGCCACGATCGACAGCGTCGTGGCCGCATACGAATCATCCGAATCGGCCAGCACCAGCTGGAATGCGCCGGTGGGCGTGGTCGTGAAGTTGATATCCTGGATCGATGCATTGGCTTCCAGCCGGCGCAAATACAGATCGAGATAGGTCCGGATATACAGATCCAGATCGGCCGCATTAAGGTATTGGATAATCGGCAGAATACCGAGATTAGTGAAATACCAGTTAATGCGACCGGCCGGCGCAATCAGATAGCCACCGGTGAAAGTACCGGAGGCAATACGCAGTTTCTTGATTTCAGCAACGGCATCGAATGTCCCCACAGTTTGTGCATATCCCTGATGAGTGAAGCCAAATAATGGCGCACTGATCACCAGTGCGGCCGAACGGGTAATAAATTGACGACGTTTCATGAATACTCCCATTGATTCACATTGCAGATCAGAGGCGGCACAAGCAAGCGTCTGATCCGGCACAAAGCGTGCAGACAAAGCGCGGCCGTCAGGGGGCAAAATCCCTTTGCAAAACTGGCGGTTAGCGCTGGTACTGTTGGCGTTAGCCCTCTGGCTTGAGCGGGCATTAGCCTGAGAAACTGCCACTGGAAAATGACAGGACGTGGAAAATTACGAGCGTGGTTCGAACCGGATAACGGAAACCCGTGACACTGATCTTCAGGAAATCAAACAGGCCTGCATAAACACCATCCTTGCCTGTTGACCTGCACACTTCCAATGAGACTTATCCGGCTAAATAATTAATCCATGGAAAAATTTTATGGCATTGATTTTTATCGTGCAATGCCGCAATTCTTTAAATCAGGAAATATTTCCTAAATATAAGGGGAACTTTCAAAGCCCCTTCAGGCGCCAGGCTTTCCGTTATCAAACTTGCTTATCACACGCGCAATTCGGGCATGGCATTGCCACTGCCGATAGCCTGAGTTATGACATGGCTAATTTATTTTAAGAAATATTGGTAAATGCTTCAGACGAAAAAAACGGCAGTGCAATGAACGCACTGCCGTCAATCAAGGATTGACCTGAATCCGGGTCACGCGCAAGTCAATGCGCAGCCGTCGCTGGCGCTTCCAGCACGGCAAGCTCCGTCAGCAGCGGCCCGGCACCACTGAAGCGATCCAGCACCAGATAGATAACCGGCGTGATGAATAGCGTGATGACTTGCGACACCAGCAGGCCGCCCACGATGGCAACCCCGAGCGGCTGCCGCAACTCGGCACCGGCACCGAGTCCGAAGGCGATCGGCAAGGCACCAACCAGCGCGGCCAGCGTGGTCATCATGATCGGACGAAAGCGCAGCAGGCATGCCGAGCGGATCGCCTCGAAGGGTGTCAAGCCCCGGACCCGCTGCGCTTCCAGCGCGAAGTCGATCATCATGATGGCGTTTTTCTTGACGATACCGATCAGCATCAGGATGCCGATGGTGGCGATCAGCGTCAGCTCGAAATTAAACAGCCGCAATGCCAGCAAGGCACCGACGGCTGCCGACGGCAAGCCGGCCAGAATGGTGAGCGGATGGATATAGCTTTCATACAGCACGCCCAGCAGGATGTAGATCACCGCCACGGCCAGTAATAACAGCGCGACCTGACTGCCTTGTGACGACTGGAATACCGCCGCATCGCCGGCATACGAGGTAATCACTGTCGGCGGCATGTGCAAGTCGGCCTTGATCCGGTCAATCGCCGCGCTGGCGTCGCCCAGCGGCACGTCGGGTGCCAGATTGAACGACACGGTGATGGCCTGCAGCTGCCCCTGATGGTTCACTGAAATCGCACCGGCAGTGCGCTTCACGGTCGCCAGGCTCATCAGCGGCACCAGCACGCCGGTTTTGCTACGCACATAGATTTTGCTCAGGTCGGCCTCGTCCTGCAGGCCCGACTCGCTATCCTGAAGAATGACCTGGTAGCTGTTGCTGGTCGTGAAAATGGTCGACACCTGGCGGTCGCCGAAGGCGCTGTACAGCGCAGTGCGGATATCGAGTATCTGGACCCCGGCGGCACTGGCGCGATCACGATTGATATCGACCACCGCTTGTAAGCCACCCAATTGCGAATCACTGGTGACATCGCGGAAGATCGGATTGGCGCGCATTTTTGTCTGAATCCGGTCGGACCAGGTCGTCAGCTCGTCGGCCTTCACGCTCTGCAGCACATACTGATAGCGGCTCTTGCTGGAACGACCACCCAAACTCAGGTTTTGTACCGGCGACAGATACACCGACAGTCCCGGCAGCACGCCGAGCTTGCCGCGCAATTGCTCGAGTACGCGGCTCATGGGCGCACGCGTATTGCGTGCCTTGAGCCCGATGAACAGCGCACCGCTGCTGCCGCTGGTCACGCGCGATGTGACTGACAGCACATTGGCATCGTTCTCGATGATGCTGGCAGTGGCCTGCACCAGCTTCACCATTGCCGGATACGAAATGTCTTGCGGTCCTTCGATTGAGGCGCGGATCTGGCCGATGTCTTCGGTCGGGAAAAATCCTTTCGGAATCTCGATGAACAGAAAACCGGTCAGCAGGAAGGTCGACAGCGCGCCGGCCAGCACTAAGCGGGTGCGGGCAAGACACCAATCGAGGCCGCGACTGTAGGTGTCGAGCACGGCATGAAAGCCTTTTTCGAATTGGCGGCTGATCCAGCTGTCTTCCTCGGGCGGCACGTGTTTCAGGAAACGGCTGCACAGCATCGGTACCAGCGTCAGCGAAATCAATGCCGACACCATGATGGCCAGCGAGACAACTGCCGCGAACTCGCGAAAGATCAGTCCGATCACGCCCGGCATGAAGAAAATCGGGATGAACACCGCCACCAGCGACATCGAAATCGACAGAATCGTGAAGCCGACTTCGCGTGATCCTTTGAGCGCAGCGGCCATCGGTGTCATCCCTTGCTCGACGTAGCGCACGATGTTTTCCAGCATGACGATGGCGTCATCGACGACCAGTCCGACCGCGATCGTGATGCCCAGCAGCGAAATATTGTCGAGGCTGTAGCCCAGCACGTACATCAGCGCGCAACAGCCGATCAGCGAAATCGGCAGGGTCACGACCGGAATGGCGGTAGCGGACAGGCGTTTCAGGAACAGGAAAATCACCAGGATCACCAGCACGATCGTCAGGATCAACGTGTGCTGGACATCGACGATCGATTCACGGATCGACAGCGAGCGGTCGTTCAACTCGTGGATCTCGATCGATGCCGGCATTTGCGCCTTGAATTTCGGCAGTGTTGCCTTGACCGCATCGACCACGGTAACCGTGTTCGCATTCGGCTGACGCTGCACCGCCAGCACGATCGACGGTTCACCGTTGACCCAGCTGCCGCTCTTGGCGGATTCAACGCTGTCTTCGACGGTGGCGACATCCTTGAGCCGCGTGGTGTAGCCATCGCGCGTGCTGACGATCAGTTCGCCGAATTCCGCGGCATTCTTCAACTGGCGATTGGCCTCCAGCGTCAGGCTCTGGCGCGGTCCGTCCAGCACGCCGACCGGGCCGTTGGTGTTGGCAGCCTGGATCAGCTTGGCCAGTTCATCGAGCGTGAGATTGCGTGCTGCCAGTTCGTCGGGGCGTACCTTGACGCGCACGGCAAAGCGACGCTGGCCGTACACCGCCACCTGGGCGACGCCGTCGATCGTCGATAGCGTCGGCGAAATCAGGTTCTCTGCGTAATCGTTCAGGTCTGCCAGTGAAATCGATGGCGACGTCAGTGCCACCAGCAACACCGCTGCATCGGCAGGATTGACCTTGCGATACGCCGGCAGCGCAGTGAGCTCGACCGGCAGGCTGCGTTGCGCACGCAGCAAGGCCGCTTGCACATCCACCGCCGCCGCATCGATATCGCGGTCCGAGTTGAATTCAAGCACGATCGACGTACTGCCCAGCGTGTTGCTGGAGCTGATGGTGTTAATCCCGGAAATCGTCGAGAACTGCTTTTCCAGCGGTGTCGCCACCGATGCCGCCATGATTTCCGGACTGGCCCCGGGCAGGGACGCAGTCACGTTGATGACAGGCGTGTTGTAGGTAGGCAATGCCGCAATCGGCAGCTTCGAATAGGCAAACAGACCAACTACCACGATGGCGATCGAGAGCAAAACCGCCATCACCGGCCGGCGAATACAGAGTTCGGAAATATTCACGATGTCAATTCAAAAATCATGCGCTGAAAGTCGTCGCTACACGCGCAGTGAGCGTCGACGCTCACGGGGCACGCGGCGCCGTGGTGCCGGTGCCGCCGCCACCGGCTGCAGCCTGAACTTCTTTGACGGTCATGCCAGGTCGCAGATTCTGCGCTCCTTCGACCACGACCCGGGCACCGGCTTCGATTCCGGTGACGGCCGCTTTGCCGTCTTCGATCGCTACGACAACGACGACCTGCATCGTCACTGTATTGTCCGGTTGCATCACATAAATGAACTTGTCGACCGGTCCGGTGACGATCGCCTGTGCGGGCACCACAATCGCTCCGGGCAAAGTACGCGAGACGAGTCGCACCGAAACAAAAGTCCCCGGCCACATGCGCCGGTCGGCATTACTGAAACGGGCTTTCATGCGGATCGTCCCGGTTTGTACATCGGCAGCATTATCAATAAAGATCAGCCTGCCGGTGCCTCCCTCCGTACCGGCGACTTGTGCGATGACGGGCGCATCGCCTTGCGGATACGTCGCCCGCAAGTTGGCCAGTTCACGCTCGGGCAAGGTAAAACTGACGGCAATCGGATCCAACTGGGAAATCGTCAGCATCGGCAACGCGGCAGGCTGGGCAAGGCTACCGGGATGCACATTGATGAGACCGATGCGTCCGCTGATGCTGGCGCGGATCAGGCTGTAATCGAGGACGACCCGGCTTGATTTGACCGCTGCCTGATCGGCAGCCAGCGTGCTGCGCAGCGCGTCAACTTTGCTGCGTGCGGTATCGACTACCGCCTGCGCGATGAAGTTTTTAGACAGTAATTCGAGGTTGCGGCTCAAGATCGCTTCCGCATCGGCAAGATCGACACGATCACGTGCCACCTGCGCCAGCGTCTTGTCGACACCGGATAACTCATTGCGCTGGTCCAGTGTGATCAGCAATTGTCCTGCACGTACTTCCTGGCCTTCCTGTACGTGGATTTCCCGCACGATATTTTGCACTTGCGGGCGCACATCGACCGTATTGATCGCTGTCACATAGCCATTGGCGAGCAAATTAATCGGCATTGCCTGCCGGGTGGCGATCGTCGTACGCACGACCTGAGTCATACTAACTTTCAGCTTCTTCGCGACAGGGTATTTCGCGGAATAAAAGAAATAACCTATTCCACACACGCCGATGACGACGATGCCAACCAGAATATTTTTCAAATTACGTTGCATGGAAAAATCACTAATGAGATTAAATGATCCGGATCGACAAGTGCGCGCTGCAGCCTTCTGTCATTAACAATAGGAACATCAGCGGGAATGCTTCAGGTCGAAAAATGAGTTACAGAAACGCCGCGCATTATTACGTACTTTTTGACTTGCCGCATCGCATGCATGGGTGATAAACCAGTCAGTTACCGCTATGACGCCCGCACTCACACGGAAACAGCTGAAATAAGAATAGGGCCAGTGTAAGCGCGCGATCGACGTTGAATTCGCGAGCGCTGAAAAGCCGGGATAGAGAGCGCACGACAATCAATATCTTCGCAACGAACAAATAAATCACTCTTTTTTGTGATTGATTAAACAACACATCGAATAGCAGTAGTGATTTTTTCAGGCAGCGACAATCAACAATGTGCAAAAACCAGAATGGATACGGAGTTTTTAACAGGCACGGGTCACGGCCAAAGTATTGCTGGAAAGCGCGTCGGAGTAATCAGGACGATTTGCGGGAAGCAGATTACAGACTGGTGCGTGTGAGTAAACTGAAAAACGCCTTATTGACACACACTATCTGCTCTGTGTATCAATAAGGCGTCCGGATTATTGCGCTGCAGTATTCCTAATACAGCAACTCATCATTACTTGATAATGAACGCATCCCGATCCTGCCCTGCAATCCAGCGTGGTGGCTTGCCACGACCGGACCATGTCGCACCGGAAACCGTATCACGGTACTTTGCAGCGACAGGCTCCTTCGCCTTACCGACTTTCTTTGCGCCCGTCAAACCAAGATCTGTCAAGGTAATCCCATAGTCGCGCATTTTTTCTTTGATATCGGCGATCGCATTAGCGATTTCACTCTGACGGGCATGAGCAGCTTGCTTTTGAAGATTTTCAATCTGAACAGTTAATTCTTTGTATGTTGACATGGTTGATTTCCGGTAAATTATAGAAAATGAAGCGAGCACGTAATTTTATTCTTCAACTCAGCGATGACGACTAACGACAAATGACAACGTTGTCGCTGTTGATCGCATCTTAAAAACTTGACTTGCTACTTTGCGATTCGTCGCGAATTGTATACCAATAACGATTAATTTATTCTACTCCGGTACCGATAATTTTCAGTCATCGACGAATAACGATCGCAATCATTTTCAAAAATTTGCAAAAAAAAACCACAGTTTATTTCTGCTCCTCAAATCCGGATTGGTTTGAATGTACAAACTACACAATGGGAATCACTGCTCAAAACGCCTCTTGATAATCAGAAATCTCAAAAATCCATGCGCCCATCTTCAAGAGATTTTCGATAAAAATTGAGGCCTCAATAATTCTAGTGCCCCATCAAGTCAGTTGGATATAACGCTGAACGCGGAGATGCTGAAATAGGTATGTCGTCGGTGCACTGATTCAGGAGCGAAAATGGCATCGCCCCCGGGAAGAGTCAGGACATCGCCATAGCAGAGCATAGGAAAAAATTTGACCGGCTCAAGCAACAGGAAGCATTCACTTCCGGGATGAAGGGAATAAGGGAATAAAGGAATAAGGGGATAAAGGGATAAAGGGATAAAGACAGCGGAAGATTGACAAGTACAGATAAAAAAAAGACCGGCTGTCAACCCGGAGGCTCGACAGATCGGTCGTTTTGCGAAATTCAAGAAGGCGAGCCTTGTCTACGGCACTTATGGATAATGACTGTGGCTGCTTCGTTCCCGACCTGACCAGGTTGGCCATGCCACAATGCGCAGGGGCCCGCCGCGGTGGAGTCTAACAGAAAGTCTTCTCCAAGGCTGGCATAAATATAACCCCGCCGTATCCGGAACCCCTCAAATTCCGAGCTGCCCCCAGATGCTATCAATGCGGGTCTTGACTTCGTCGCTCATGCTGATGGTGCTGCCCCACTCACGATCCGTCTCTCCAGCCCATTTATTGGTTGCATCAATGCCCATCTTGCTACCCAGTCCGCTCACCGGCGATGCGAAGTCAAGATAATCGATCGGCGTGTTGTCGACCAATGTCGTGTCACGTAACGGATCAACGCGGGTCGTAATTGCCCAGATCACTTCTTTCCAGTCGCGGATATCGACATCTTCATCCACCACAATGATGAACTTGGTGTACATGAATTGCCGCAAAAAGCTCCAGACGCCAAACATTACCCGCTTGGCATGTCCCGGATAGGATTTTTTCATCTGCACGATGGCCATCCGGTAACTGCATCCCTCTGGTGGAAGATAGAAATCAGTAATCTCGGTGAACTGCTTCTGTAACAGCGGGATGAATACTTCATTGAGTGCCACACCGAGGATCGCCGGTTCGTCCGGGGGTTTACCGGTGTAAGTCGAGTGGTAAATCGGATTGCGGCGCATCGTGATCCGGTCAATGGTCAGCACCGGGAACATATCCTGTTCGTTGTAATAGCCAGTGTGGTCTCCGTATGGGCCTTCCAGCGCATGCTCATATCCGGATGGGTGATCAGGATCTGCATATATATGCCCTTCCAGCACGATCTCGGCCGTTGCCGGCACGCGCAAGTCACTCCCGATTGCCTTGACCAGTTCGGTCCGGCTGCCACGCAGCAAACCGGCAAACTGATATTCGGACAGACTGTCCGGCACCGGTGTGACCGCGCCCAGTATCGTGGCCGGATCTGCACCCAGCGCGACACAGATCGGATAGGGCTGCCCCTTATTGACCTTCGCATGCTCGCGGAAATCGAGCGCACCGCCACGTTGTGCGAGCCAGCGCATGATGACCTTGTTACGCGAAAGCACCTGCTGGCGATAAATCCCCAGGTTCTGGCGCTTTTTATGCGGTCCCTTCGTAATCACCAGCCCCCAGGTAATCAGGGGAGCAATATCGCCCGGCCAGCAGTGCTGAATCGGCAGTTTGCCAAGATCGACCGCATCGCCTTCGAGCACGACGTCCTGACAGGCGGCAGACCGCAACTCCTTCGGCGCCATGTCCCACAGCGATTTCACCAGCGAAGTCAGACCCAGTAAATCCTTGAAGCCTTTCGGTGGCTCCGGCTCCTTCAGCATCGCCAGTACATGACCGATCTTGCGCAGTTCACTGACCTCTTCGGCCCCCATGCCAAGCGCGACCCGCCGCGGCGTGCCGAACAGATTGCCCAGCACCGGGATGGATTGTCCATCCACGTTCTCGAAAAGTAGTGCCGGACCGCCGGCGCGCAGCGTGCGATCACAGATTTCGGTGATCTCCAGATAGCTCGATACGGGAAAAGTGACACGCTTTAGCTCGCCAATCGATTCCAATTGCACAACAAAGTCCCTCAAATCCGAATATTTCATCTTTTTTGCACCGCCAGGCTGCGGGCCCTTCAATTTAAGGAATAAATACAAGTTGTTGATTTCATTCAACTAAGTTGCAACTCAATCATTTGCTAAAGATCAAACAGTAATCACTCTCCACATTATTAGTATTGACTCGATATAACACGGCACCTACAATCCGCGAACATTGAAGAGGATTGCATCTGGCGCGTTGATCGCCCACTGCAAAAAAAACCAAATCATTTCACGGGGTCGGGGCCCCAACCAGACATTTTAAGGAGTGTTTTCAAAAGGCGTCAGCCTTACCCCCGCAAAAAGTTGTCTGCTACTGCAGCGGTACCGAAAATGAGTATACCCTCAGCTCAACGCAGCAACTCCGGCGTCACCTGCCCGCTTCAAGCGGAGGGTGACGATGTATCTGATTCATGGCGCAGGGATGGACAGCGGCACGCCGCATTCCGAACCGTTTGCCGTGACGATTCAGGAGGTTCAATTGCTTAATCGATTTACCCGGGCGACGCACGCATGTGCGCGACATTTTCGTAATCATTCAACCAACATTAGTACCCTCGCCCGCGACACGCTGAGCGGGTTTTTCACCACTGCCCATCATGCCCTGATGATCTCGGGGATCGCTGCGCTGTGCACTTTGGCGCTGATGTTCTACCGCCCTGATCTCGTGCAACATCTGAAGTCCTTGACGCCGTCTGGCGTGCAGCAACCGGCCCAGCCGATCGCCGTGGTGGATGATGCTGCAATGCCAATGGATATGCCGAACATACCGTTCGGATCCCATGCCTATCTGCTTAATTCGACCAATCCGCAAATGCTTCCGGCGACGAACACCAAGCCAGCCACTGAAATGAAAGGCACGGAGCGTCAGCAGCAGTGGGTTTCCAACTGGATATCGAAACGTTACCGGGTAGCCAACGATGCGACGGCGATGCTGGTGTCAGCGGCCTACACCACCGCCAATGACCTCAAAATCGATCCCTTACTGATTCTTGCCGTCGTCGCCATCGAATCCGGATTCAATCCGTTTGCCGAAAGTGCCGTGGGTGCCCAGGGACTGATGCAAATTATGTCCAAGATTCATCATGAAAAATTCGAGGATCTTGGCGGCATCAAAGCGGCTCTCAATCCGGTTGCCAACATTCGTGTCGGTGCGTCGATCCTGAAGGACTACGTGTCGCGTGGCGGCTCCGTCGAGGCCGGACTGAAAATGTATGTCGGTGCTGCCGCCTTTGACCATGACGATGGCTATGGCTCGAAAGTACTTGCCGAGTACCAGCGACTGAAAACGGTCGCCAGTGGCAAAACCGTCTCCGTGTATGTCAGTTCAGCGATGGTCCATGACCAACCCAAGGTCACCAGTGGGGCAGTCGTTACGCCAAAGAGCAACAATGCCAAGGATGAGCAAGTCTCGGCATCGGAAGCAATGCATAAGTCGTCCATGCCGGAACAAGTCGCAGCGATGTAATCGCACCTGATCCGAAAAAAAGAGCCGCGAGGCTCTTTTTTATTTGGCGGGACTTTGTCTCAGGCGACGTGTCGTCGTCCCTCAAAAAACACCTTCAGGCGTCTAACCGCCTCTTCCAGATTTGCCATCGACGTGGCATACGACACCCGGATGTACTGATGCGCCGTGGAGGGACCGAAGTCCAGCCCGGGCACCAGCACGACGCCCGCTTCGTTCAATATGTCTATCGTCAACTGATCGGCATCATCCGAGAAGGCGCGGCAATCGGCATAAACATAAAACGCACCGTCCGGCACCACGGGCACGACAAAGCCCAGCGCGCGCAGCGCTGGCACGATGTAATCGCGACGGCGGCGAAACTCTGCCTTGCGCTCTTCGTAAAGCGCCAGCGATTCGGCTTCGAAACATCCCACGGCGGCATGCTGGGCAATCGTCGACGCACAAATGAACAGGTTTTGTGCGAGCTTTTCGACGTGCGGCACCAGTGACGGTGGTACCACCAGCCAACCCAGGCGCCATCCGGTCATGTTGAAATATTTCGAAAAACTGTTGATGACAATGATGTCATCGCCCAGCGACAAGGCAGAAAATGGTGCTTCGTCGTAGGTCAGTCCCTGATAAATCTCATCAACAATCGTGTAACCCTGCTTCTCGCGGACGGTGGCCACGATACGGCGCAATTCGCCCTGCGCAATCGAGGTACCGGTAGGATTCGATGGGGACGCGAGCAGCACGCCTCTGGTCGCATCGCCCCAGTGCGCGCGAACGACGTCATCCGATAACTGGAAACGCTGTTCGGGACCACATGGCACCATCGTGGCCTCTCCTTCAAATGCCGCCACGAAATGCCGGTTGCAAGGATAAGAAGGATCCGGCATCAACACCTTGGTGCCCGGCTCGACCAGCGTCGCACACGCCAGCAGTAATGCTGCCGAGGCACCTGCCGTGATGATGATGCGCTCCGGGTCGATCTCCAGCCCGTACACCTGCGCATAGTGCGTCGAGATCGCCTGACGCAACGCCAGCAGGCCCTTGGCGGACGTGTATTGCATCTTGCCGTCGCTCATGGCGCGCGTCGCTGCGGCAATCACTGCCGGTGCGGCAGTAAAGTCAGGCTCGCCGATTCCCATGTGGATAATCGAACGCCCCTGCTGCTCCAGCACCGTCGCCATCTTGATCAGCTCCATCACGTGGAACGGAGCGATGTGGTCAACCCGACCGGCCAGATTTTCCAGCGAAAAAGCCGACTGCGCGGGCGTCGGCATCAAGGCTGCCGTGACGCGGCAATTTCCACTTCACGTGCCTTGGCAGCAAACTTGTCCAGCACGCCGTTGACATATTTGTGGCCATCGATACCGCCAAACGATTTAGCCAGTTCGACCGATTCGTTGATGATGACTTTGTACGGTATCTCGATATGGTTCTTCAGCTCGTAGGCACCGATGAGCAGAATGGCATGTTCGATCGGTGACAGCTGGTTTAGTGGCCGGTCGATCAGCGGCAATAAGTCGGCACGCAGCGCGCCGGCTTGCTTGATCGTGCCGTACAGCAAAGCATCGAAATGTACCGCATCAGCCTTATCGAACCCATGCGCCTCGCGCAAATGGGCTTCGATGACGCCGGCATCTTCATTGTTCAGCAGCCACTGGTAAAGACCTTGCAGTGCGAATTCACGCGAACGGTGTCGGGGAGTGCGACTCTTGTTCGGATTCGCGTGGAGCTCTTTTTTCGGGATCATGATAGTCAGACTGCGTTGCCGTAGATAACCTCAGGCACGCGTAGTGGAACGGAAAACCGCACACGGCAGGTTATCGCCGTGCACGGTTGCAATAATTATTCTTCGTCGACTGCTTCGGACAACTCGTCGAGCGCCAGCACCAGGTTGGCCATCTCCACGGCGACACGCGCTGCGTCGGCGCCTTTTTCACCCATCCGCACCAGTGCCTGCCCGTCGTTTTCGGTCGTCAGGATGGCATTGGCTACGGGTGTGCCGAAATCAAGGCCGACACGGCTAATGCCTGCACCGGACTCGTTCGAGACCAGCTCGAAGTGGTAGGTCTCGCCACGGATGACGGCTCCGAGCGCGATCAGCGCATCGAATTGCATGGTTTCTGCCATCTTCTGCAATGCCAGTGGAATTTCCAGTGCGCCAGGTACGGTCAAGCGGAAGATGTCTTCATTGGCCACGCCAAGGCGGCTCAGCTCGGCCAGGCAGGATGCCAGTAATCCATCGCCGATAACGGCATTGAAACGCGCCTGCACGATACCGATGCGCAAGCCTTCGCCATCAAGATTGGTTTCGTAAGTTCCTACTGTCATGATGATTCCTTTATCAACGGGTGTTCGGATAGCCTGTGGAAGCAACGCGGCTCAATCCTTTGGACTGCTGCGGTAGCCGACGACTTCGAGATCAAAGCCGGTCATGGAGGGCATTTTTCGCGGATTGGCCAGCAAGCGCATTTTGCCGACGCCGATATCCTTGAGGATTTGCGCGCCAATGCCGTAAGTCCGCAAATCCATGCTTGCCGCGCGCGATGGTGGCCGGCTTTCCGGCGTGAGCAAGGCGCTGAACTGGGCGAACAGCTGGTCGGCCGCCTCTTCGCAATTGAGCAGCACCACGACGCCACGTTCGGCTGCCTTGACCGCTGCCAGGGCCGACGCCATGCTCCAGGAATGCGTCGTCGAACTCGATTCCAGCATATCCAACATGGATACCGGCTGATGCACCCGCACCAGCGCTTCGATGTCTGCCGCTATCTCGCCGTGGACCAGCGCCATATGCGCACCACCGCTAGGCTTGTCGCGGTAAATGATCGCCTGGAAATCACCATGAACGGTCTGCATCGTACGCTCGGCAATCCGCTCGACGATACTTTCATTCTGGCTACGGTAGTGGATCAGGTCGGCGATGGTACCGATTTTAAGATTGTGTACCTGCGCGAACTCAAACAGGTCGGGCAGGCGCGCCATCGTGCCGTCGTCATTCATGATTTCGCAGATCACGGCAGCCGGTGTCAGGTTGGCCAGTTCGCAAAAATCACAGCCGGCTTCGGTATGGCCGGCGCGCATCAGCACACCGCCCTTTTGGGCCTTCAGTGGAAATACATGACCGGGCTGGACGATATCGGACGGCTTGGCATGTTTGGCAACGGCAACCTGGATGGTGCGCGCGCGGTCTGCCGCCGAGATGCCGGTTGTGACGCCTTCGGCGGCTTCGATCGAAACCGTGAAATTAGTGCCATAAGAGGTGCCATTGCGGGTGGTCATCATCGACAGATTGAGGCGTTCGCAACGCTCTTCGGTCAGTGTCAGGCAGATCAGGCCGCGACCAAATTTTGCCATGAAATTGACAGCTTCTGCAGTGACGAACTCGGCGGCCATGACCAGGTCGCCTTCGTTTTCTCGGTCTTCTTCGTCAACCAGGATAACCATCCGGCCGGCGCGTAATTCGGTGACTATTTCTTGCGTGGTAGCGATTGACATGGATTGAGTCCTTTTAGGTGCGCCATTTTAATGGATTTGCGCCCCCCGCGACCTGCATTGACGACAGGAAAAACACGATTACTGCCGTCCTGCAACCCATCCGGTCGGGCGGGCAACAGCTGTCTATCGTCAGCCGGCGCGCTGCGGCCCGCTCGCACTGCTCAGCATGCGTTCGACATAGCGCGCAATCAGGTCGATCTCGAGGTTGACGCGGCTACCGGCAGTCAAGTTGCGCAGCGTGGTCACGGCAACCGTATGCGGAATCAGGTTGATCGAAAAAGCGCACGCCGTCGGCGTATCGGTGATCCGGTTAACTGTCAGCGAGACGCCGTTGACGACGATGGAGCCTTTGAAGGCCAGGTACTTTGCCAGATCAGCCGGCGCCTCAATGACCAGTTCCCACGATTCGCCGACCGGCTCGTAGCGGGTTACCAGACCGAGGCCGTCGACGTGGCCGGACACCAGATGCCCGCCGAGTCGATCAGCCAGCGTCAGGGCTTTTTCGAGGTTGACTTCACCGGCGGCATCCAGCCCGGCAGTACAGTTCAGGCTTTCGCGGGAGACATCCACGGCGAACGTGGTATCTGTCTTGCTGACGACCGTCATGCACGCGCCATTGATGGCGATCGAGTCTCCCGGCACGACGTCCGATAGCGACAAGTCGCCGGCATCAATGGTCAGGCGCACCCCGGCACCCGGTTCGGTACCCGCAGCAGACAGGTCGGTGATTTTTCCTACGGCAGCGACGATTCCAGTAAACATAGCAATTAAATAGAGTCAAGTAAGGCGAGCAAGAATACGCAGGTCCGGACCGATCTGCTTGACATCATGAAAAGCCAGTACGGTTTTACCCGACAAGCTGGTCAGCGCAGGCAAATCAAACAAGCCCTGCGCATCCCCGATCAGGCTGGGCGCAAGGTAAAGCAGCAGCTCATCAACACAGCCTTCGCGCAGCAGGGAACCATTGAGCTTGAAGCCGGCTTCGACATGCAGTTCATTGATCTGGCGGCGGCCCAATTCGCGCATCAACCCTGGCAGATCCACTTTGCCGGCCGCATTCGGCAGGCAAATGACTTCATGGCCAAGGGACTCCAGTACCGCCTGCTTGCCCGGATCAGCTTGCGCGCAGACGACCCAGACCGGGGCATCCTGCAGGATGCGCGCCTGCAGATCGATCTCGAGACGGCTATCGATGACGATACGCCGCGGCTGGCGCGGCGTGGCGACGGCACGTACGGTGAGTTGCGGATCATCCGCCTTGACGGTCCCTATTCCGGTCAGTACCGCACACGCCCTGGCGCGCCAGGCATGACCGTCGTCGCGGGCTGGTGCCGCCGTAATCCATTGGCTGGCGCCATTGTGCAAGGCGGTCTTGCCATCCAGACTGGCCGCAGCTTTCATCCGTACCCACGGCTTTCCTGACTGCATCCTTGAAAAAAATCCGATATTCATTTCGAGAGCGGCGTCGCGTAACACCTCTGTGGTGACCGCGATTCCGGCAGCGCGCAAGCGCTCCAGCCCTGCCCCGGCGACCAGCGGATTCGGATCGGCGATCGCCGACACCACGCGTGCCACGCCGGCGCGAATGATCGCGTCGGCACAGGGTGGCGTGCGACCGTGGTGGCTGCAAGGTTCGAGCGTCACATAGAGCGTGGCACCGGTGACAGAATTGCCGCACGATTGGGCGTCGGCCAATGCCTGGATTTCGGCATGAGCCTGGCCGACGGCCTGCGTGTGGCCGGCACCGAGAACAATACCGTCACGTACCACCACGCAGCCGACACGCGGATTAGGTGCGGTAATGAACATGCCTTTGGCGGCCCATTCGAGGGCGAGCGCCATGCCTTGCTGGTCATTGGCAATTTTCATGAGATTTGCTCCGAGAAGCCTCGCCCTTCAGGGCGGGGAGTGAAAGTAGCCGACCGCGTAGCGGTCGATGCCTTTAGTTGAGATACAGCAAACGCACTATTCTTCAAAAGCGGAACATTCACACCATGGTTCTCGTCTACCGCTACCGAGTGAAGTCGCTGAACGGCTTGCTGAACAAGCAAAGTCGGGCGTGTAACTTCGTCTGGAATTTTTGCAACGACAGGCAGTAAGATGCGTTGCGATTCGGTCGACGTTGGCACACCGGATTCGACCTGAACAAGCTCACGCAGGGCAGTAGCAAGGAGCTTGGCTTGCACTCTGGCACTGTGAACGCTATTTGCGAGCAGTACGCCAAGTCTCGCGCCCAAAAGAAGCGCCCGTACCTGCGCTATCGTGGCAAGAAGAATCTCGGCTGGGTTCCGCTCAAGGGGCGCGAACTGAAACGCGAGGGTGATGCTTTTCGCTTCGCAGGAAATACGTTCCGCGTGTTTAACAGTCACAGTCGCAGTCGCGCCCTCCCGGAAGGCAAGATCAAGGACGGCACGAGCTTTTCCAAAGACTCTCGCGGCAACTGGTTTCTGAACATCGTGATTGACGTTTCCGTGGTGCCCGTTGGTGCCCGCAGCCCCGAACGCGGCGTTGGTATCGATCTTGGACTGAAAGATTTCGCTACGCTGTCTACTGGCGAGAAAATTGAGGCACAGCGCATCTATCGTGGTGCAGAACAAGCGCTTGCCGTCGCGCAGCGTGCGCGCAAGAAGCGTCGTATCAGCGCAATTCACACCAAGATTGCGAATCGTCGTAATGATTTTTACCATAAGCTGTCGGACCGCATCGTCCGAGAGTTCGACTACATCGCGGTTGGGAATGTCAACGCCGCAGGACTCGCCAAGACCAGCATGGCGAAGTCTGTTCTGGATGCTGGCTGGTCGTCCTTCCGTCATAAACTTGCGTACAAGGCTGTTAAGCATGGCGCATGGTTTGAAGAAGTGAACGAACGATTTACCTCCCAAACCTGTTCGAGTTGCGGCACCTTGCCTGACTCGCGGCCGAAAGGTATCGCAGGCCTTGGAATAAGGGAATGGAAATGCAGTGATTGTGGTTGGGACCATGATCGTGACACCAATGCTGCGTTAAACATTCTCCGTCGCGGACGTGCGACGCTAGATGTAGGAATCCCCGTTCTTTAGGGCGGGGAGGACGTCAAGAGACTTTCAGATCGGGTTGGGGTAGCGACATATCAGCCGCAAGCGCCCTCGACGAGCGGATTGCATGACCGGGCGCGACCCAAAAAATTGATGATGATACGACGCTGTTGCGCCCCGAGCGATAGCGACAGGTGACCGAATTGCGGTGTCTGGCTGTTCGCGTTGGTGCGTGTGCGTCCGCTCGCGGCATACGCAATATACGGCGCGCCTCGATCAGTCATCGCGGATTTTATGGCAAGTCCGGGAGCAACGGCGTCGTGAACGTGAAGAATTGTCTCGCCCGCATCAGCCCGCCGGTTGCCGTTGTCATCAATGAAAATCATCCAGCCACCTGCCCACTCGACGCCATCGGCAGGCACCAGATCAATCCGCTGGCCGCGCCGCAGCGCTTCCGCACGGGTCAGTCTGATCGCCGCCAGCAAGTCGGCAGTCGTCGCAGCAATTTTCTGGCGCTGGATCAGCTCTGCCAGAGCGGGCACGGCCAGTGCCAGCACGATCGCAAGAATCGCCAGCACAGTCATCAATTCAATCAGCGTGTAGCCACCGCGGCGACAGGGTAGACCGGCATTGGGACGCAGGGGATTACCAGCAATTGCGTCCATCGGCGTCCTTGTGACCCAGGCTATCGAGACGCAATATCCCGCATTGCGGATCGGAAAAACCGGCATTGACCCGGTTTGTGCCTGGCCGTGCGCGAAGCAATACACACTCGGCGATGCGTCGCCCCGGACAGGCGAGTGCGTCGATTTCATAGGCACTGGCGGCAGCCGATTCTGCAGAAAACCAGGCAAAGCGCTGCTGGTCCGGCGCTGTCGACGACGATGAAAACGCCAGATACGTCATCCTTTGCGAGTACAACTGCTCTTGCTGTTGCATCAGCCTGAGCAATGCGGCCCGTCCCTCGGCCCGCTTGACCTTGCGAACTGCAAATTGGTAGGACGGCAGTGCAATCGTTGCCAGCAACGCGACGATCACAATCGCGACGAGGAGTTCGATCAGCGTAAAACCGGTCCGGCCGCAGAGCGGATTGGGCATCGTCGATTTCTCTTAAGGCCGGGTGTTGGCACGCTGCCGGTCCGGCCAGTTGGCCACCTCGCGCCAACCCAGTCGCTGGACTGGTAGCGCAATCGTCGCATCCGGCGATGCGGGGGCGGGGGCGGGGGCGGGGGCAGATGAGGACGACGCAGCGGCTTGTCCGCCCAGACCCGGGCTGACGCTCGGGCTGACACCTGGCGTCAGTAGCGTGATCCGGCGTAACAGGACTGCCCCGCCCGCGGCGCTTGAGGCTGAACGGTCGAACGACGAAAGCACCACCGGTGCAACGGGACCACCAGTGCTCGTGCGCATCACGGTCGACCCCGCCGGTGACAAACCAGTGAGCGGATCAAGAAAATACGTTCGGCCATCACCCCGATCACAGCCGTCGTTCGCCGGGATCAGCGAGCGAAAAATCAGTAGACCGTTATTGGCAAGCGCCGTCTCGACCTGCCGTTCGCCGGTACGACTTGCTTCGGGAAAGTCGAGGTACCAGCCCTTCCGGTCAGACGTCTCTGATCCATAAGTAAAGGCTGCTCCGTCGATGATGGTGCTATCGCGGCCGGACTTGCGGACTGTGCGTGCGACCAATGCTGCGCGGGAAATTACCGGCTGGCCAGGCACCGTTGTGTCATGCACCGCATACAGCGATTGAGGCGCGTGATGGATCGCCAGCCCCTCCTCCGGTGTCAGCAAACGCCCTGTCCCGAACAAGACCAGATAGCCGCCACCGGGCGCGAACACTACACCCGGCTTCGCGACGATGGGCTGACTTTTGCCACCGGAGTCACTCGCCGAAAATACCAGCTTCGGTGATGGCCAGGGCAGCACGCCGGTAAAGTCGAAGCGCCACAGCTTCCCGGCCAGGTCACCCGCGAAGGCAAAACGCACGGTACCGTTTTCATCCGGCACCAGGGCTGCCGCGCTCAGGCCTTCTGCGCTAGTAGCGAGCTTGAAGTAATTCACGCCGCGCTGCCAGCGCGCACCGGCAGGTTTGTCCAGCGCCAACAGGAACAGCCCGCCCGGCTCCGTTGAAACAACGGCAAAAGAGCGACGTTCGCCCAAACGCACCCGGAAGGTGGCGATCGCCGGCATGCCGATGACAACACCCATCGCGGGATCATCGGCGTCACTGAATTCCCAGAGCGCACCTGTGCCACTGCCAAACTGGTCCGGGCGACTGACGTCCAGCGCCACCACGCCTTTGCTGCCGACTCCGGCCGCCGCGACCAGCACGGTTTTGCGGGCGCCGTTCAAGCGTACTTCCTGCATCGCCAGTTTGCCGTCAAACCAGTTGCGCGGCGCGCCGGCGGGATTGCTTGACTGACCCAGTTCCGGCAACAGGAAACCGGGTACGTAGCCGAACAATTCAATACCGTCGGCGGCTGAAAACGCATGCAGCATGCCGTCATTGGCAGCGACATACAGCACCTCCCGCCCGCTGCCACCGGACTGGCGGACCAGCAGCGGCGTGCTGTTGAGTATCCCGCCCAATAGCGATGTGCGTGACCGGAATACGCCGCGACCGTTCACTCTTTCGGCATCGCGCTGGCCACGCAAATAATTGATGCGCCGCTCGCCTGGTCCATCGCTGCGACCGCCGCCCGGGGCCTGATGCAAGCCTTGCTGTTGCTGTGGGCTCAAGTTCTCCCAGCGGAACTCGGTGGTATTTCCGGTAGTGCGGTCCAGCGTCCATATCTTCCGCTCTGTCGCGCTATCGCCGGATGCTGCCGGCCATTGATCGGCGGCATCCCACAGTGCTGCGCCAATCGTCACGGTGCCGTTCGAGGATGTCCCGAGCGGATATTTTTTCAGGCTGCCGGACCATGATTGCGATTCGAATCCGGCACGCCACAGCCACTTGCCGAGCGGATCGGCTGTTTGCTGGGTCACCGTGATTTCCTGCGTCCCCACGGACGTCATTGCACAGGTAAAGGATTTCAATTGTGCGCGTGCCTGACAGGTCAAACAGCACAGGAGAACGAACAGCATCCGGCCTCGCTTCATGGCAGGTTTCCCTTACGGTAAAAGGTCTGCAACACGACCTGACTGGCACTATCGGCCCCAAAACCAATCGCCGAGATCCGGTAAAAATAGTCGGGCTGTTCGGCGCTCTGTCCGGCCTGCCGGTAAGGCAGCAGCTCGATCAGGTACCGCGGAAGCCGGGCGGGCAACGCGCCTGCACCGGTTTGCATGGCGCGACCGGTGAAGCGGCCGTAAGACACCGCTACGTCGCTGTCGCCGGTATCCGCCTGCGCAGACGGGCCGAGCTGTAACCAGCTGGGATGACTGGCGTCAGCAGACTGCCGGCACAAACCCTGATGCAGGTTGGTATTGCCAACCTGACAGGGATCGCCGACGGCATTCGGAAACCCTGCCTTGCTGTTGCGCGCGAACAGGTCGCTGCGTGACAGATGCGGGTCGGGCGATCCTTCGATATCGAGCTCGGCATCCAGCAAACCCGCCTCGGCTGCCTGGAAGGCGATTTCGCGATCGCGATAACTGCGCGCGGCTTTCTGGTCCTGCAGCCCGATCTGCACCGCAGTCAATGCCAGCAGGGACACGGCCATCAGCCAGACCAGAACGATCACCAGCGCGATTCCGTTTTGCAGGTTCTTCATCGTGGCATCGCCAAAGTGGCATTGCGAACACGCACCGTTGCCGTGAATAGCTTGCGCAACCGGTTCCGTTCTCTGGCTGGCAATTCGCTTTCAACAAGACGGGTTCCCGGATCGTTGGCCGCCTGCTGGCTGGCATAAGGACTACCGAACAAGTCGACCACCTGATCCAGCGCATCGGTGCGCACGGGGCGCATGCTGCGTACCAGCAGCGCAATCCGGATGTCGGTGATTTTTTTCCAGTGTGTCTGGCGATTGCGGTCCTGTGCGCGCTGCTCCGGCGTGGCACCGGACAAGGCCAGTTGCTGATCCAGCGCATCAATCTGGGACGCGGTGAGGAAGCGCGTCGGCAGCGCGGCCCTATCGGGTGCGACGCCGTACAACACCTGGAAGGCTTCGACGCCACGGACGATGGCGGCTGACGACCAGCTGCTGTGACCACGGTACTTGCAATGCAATTCAGGCTCGCCGCGCGCATCCCGTGCAACGAAAAAGATGCTCCAGCCCGACAACTGCCCGGGGCTGGCTGTAGCCGGGATGCCGACATTAAACCCGGCGCAATCCACCACCGAACCGTCGTCGGCACCGGCAAAACGCAAGGCCAGCACGTCGCTACCGTTGACCGCTCCGGGCATCGCCTGTTCGATACCCTGCGTGCCGGCCTTGAGCGAGCGGACATCGAGACCGCTGATCGCCGCCCCGGACCCGTCATTGCCTTGTTCAAGTACGGCAGATCGGGCGAGGTCCGACGACCCGCTCTGACGCACTGCACGAGTGATGCTTTCTATTGCATACCGACCCGCCTCCGATACCTCGACATGACCTTCCTGCAGATCGTAAGCGCGACGCGCAGCCAGAAATACGGTTGCGGCGATACCGATAACGAGCAAGCCAAGCACCAGTCCGATCATCACTTCGATGAGGCTGACGCCACGCTGCGAGCCGGACCGCGTGTGGCTATTCAACATGCATTACCAGCTGCGGGACGCTGGCTCCAGCAAACCCGCCACGATCCTGCCAGCCCAGCTTGATCCAGAGCGGCGCATTTAACGCTGGCCCGGCATCGCATTCCCAGCGCAGCGCATTGACGCCGGTCTGCCATGGCGTCGTATCTCGACAGATGCGTACCCTCCCTGCCGGTAATCGCGCCTTGATGCGGGCACTCCACTCATCGCGCAGCGATGCGACCAGTTGCGTCGCAGTGCATGCGCCGGCAAGGCCAAAGCAAGTTGTTGCCGGCATCCCTGACACCGGAGATGACGTCACGGTATCGTAGTCAAATTGCGCCAGCGCCATGATGTTGCTGCGGCCACGCAGCTGGTCGGCCATGTCGCTAGCCAGTTGCAGGGCGACCGATTCGGCGTCGACTTGCTGCGCGACACGCACGGAAGAAAGCAGCAACGCCAGCACACCAAGCACGCCAAGTGCGAGCACCAGCAGCGCTATCAATACTTCCAGCAGGGTGAATCCACCGATACAAGATGAGCGCATGTGAAAGGATGAAGAGTTTGTAGAGCGAGCAAGCTTACTAAAAACTGAGTACTGGAAATTGAACTGTCGACAAGGTTTGAGACAACGCAATCAACCCCGCTCCGGCCTGGATATCGACGTGGCAAATTACAAACGACATCGCCCTGCAAACCAGCGTTTCACCGCAGCGCCGGTTGGGTACAATGCGGCCATGTCCGAATTCGATTTGATCGCCCGCTATTTCACCCGCCCTGATCGCGGCCATCCTTCCGTTCTGCTCGGTGTCGGCGATGATTGTGCACTGCTCCGGCCTGTGCGGCTGCAGCAAGCCATTTCGATGGACATGCTGGTGGAGGGACGTCACTTTCTGCCAGGTGCGGATCCGGTGGCGCTGGGTCACAAATGCCTGGCCGTGAATTTATCGGATCTGGCAGCCATGGGCGCGCGACCGATCGCCTTCACGCTGGCGCTAGCCTTGCCCGCCATCGATGAGAGCTGGCTGCAGGGTTTTTCGGCGGGCCTGTTTGCACTGGCGGACCAGCATGACTGTGCGTTAATCGGCGGCGATACGACAAAGGGACCACTGACCATCTGCATCACGGTCTTTGGTGAACTTGTTACAGCTGGTGCGCTGCTGCGCAGTGCGGCACGGGCAGGCGACGACATCTGGGTCTCGGGCACGCTCGGGGATGCCCGCCTGGCGCTGGCCTATCGGCTGGGCGAACTCAAGCTTGACGCAAGCACGCTGGCACAATGCACGCCGCGCATGGACCGTCCCACTCCGCGCAATGCCTTGGGCATCGCGCTGGTCGGCGTGGCGCATGCGGCCATCGATATCTCGGATGGGCTGGGAGGGGACCTCGGACATATCCTGACGTGCTCCGGAGCCGGTGCCACCATTGATGTCGATGCACTGCCCGCAGGTCCGGCACTGGCCAGCCAGTCGATCGCGCTACGACGCGCGTATTGCGTGGCCGGCGGCGACGACTACGAGCTTTGTTTCACGGCACCGCGCGCCAATCGGCAGGCCGTCCTCGATGCCGGGCGCGACACGCACACCAATGTCACCCGGATCGGCAGCATCGATCCATTGCCGGGTCTGCGACTGACAGACCGTTCCGGCATCGCGCTTGATCTGAACACTCCATCCTTCGACCACTTCACCACACCATGACTCCTCCTATCAAAAGGCCTACCGGGCAATTCATGCTGGCCCATCCGGCACACTTGATCGCGCAAGGTCTCGGCAGCGGCTTGTCGCCCATCATGCCCGGCACCAGCGGTACCCTGTTCGGCTGGCTGACGTTTCATTTGATGAGCCAGCGCTGGCCGGATTTTTTTACCGCTACGAACTGGGCGATCGTCATCGTGGCGGGATTTTTGATCGGGACCTGGGCTTGCGAAAAAACGGGACGTGATCTGGGTGTCGCCGATCACGGCAGCATGGTGATCGATGAAATCATTGCGTTCTGGCTCGTGCTGCTGTTGCTGGCACCGGCTGATTTCACTACCCAATGCTGGGCATTTTTATGTTTCCGTTTTTTTGATATGGTCAAACCGCCGCCTATCGGCTACTTTGACCGGCACTTGAAGGGTGGTTTCGGCGTGATGTGGGACGATATTGTCGCTGCATTTTTTACGCTGCTGACATTTGCTTTCTGGCGGATGTAATTCCATCGACTAGCGGCACGGTGCCGCACTGCGCACCGTGCCGCGAGGCAATACCTTACTTGTAGACGCCGCTACCCAGGATCACATCCCCCACTTTCTCGACGTAGCTGGTTTTGGCTTCGACCGCCTTGGTCAGCGGGTTGGCCCACTTGTAGTCCACCCAGCCACTACCGGTCTTGCTATTGGCCACTTCGATGAAATTCTTGACGATCGCCTTGCCATCCGCGTCGCGCAAATCGAGGAGATTCTTGCCTATCAGTTTAGGATTGGCACCATGGGCCAGATTGGTCCCATCGCCGCCGGCGCTATACGCAAAAATATACAAGTCGCGGTCTACAAACGGGCCATCGGTCTTGCTGAACTCGGCGAATGCTTTCTCTTTTCCATTTTCTTTCAGATAAGCAGCTGCCTTCTTCACTAGCGCAACGGCTTCGTCACGCGAACCTTTTTCAGCCGCCATGGCAGTACTCGTCATCAACAAAGCAAACAGGCTCAAAACAAAACTTTTCAGCAGATATTTCATGGGTATGTCCTCAGGTTGTTTTTGGATTTAGTCGCTTGGCGCAGGTCGTGCACCAGTTGCAGCATGCCGCTCCTGAAATGACGGATAGTCGTATCAAGCCTGCGACACCATGCCCGGAGCCAATGCTTGAACACCGGCTCACGATCAAAATATTAATGGATACAATTGCATCCCATAGTGAGGAATCACAAACAAATCGTCTTGTTTAACCCAAAAAAATATGCTCACTTATTAAAAAAAGAGACTTCTAAATATGCGAGAAAAATACGTTTCCGAAAATACTTTACCAATAAATTACAATTGAAATTCGATCAAAAATTCTTAACATGTAACTCCACTATTGGAAACCGTGATGACCAAAGAAATATCGAAACTAAAAACAGATGACTCTCCGACGTCCCTTCCCGCACCAACACGCCAGACAAAAGTACCGATCGTGTCCTCATCGCACCTTGCTTCAGGACGAAGCGCGGAACTGAGCGAGTTCGAGTTCGGGCTGATTATCGCCAGCAACGCTTTCAACCGCTGGGCGGTGCGCTGTATTTCTGCCGTCGGCATGAAAGATATGACGATTACGGATGTTCTGGTGTTGCACCACATTAATCATCGCGCACGTGAAAAAAAACTCGCCGACATTGCTTTCATCCTCAATATTGAAGACACGCATGTGGTGAACTATTCATTGAAAAAGCTGCAGGCACTCGGCCTCGTGCAAACCGAGAAGCGCGGAAAAGAAGTGCTGTATTCGACCAACGAGGCTGGTCAGGATGTCTGCCGGCGCTACTTTGAAATCCGCGAGCAGGTGCTGGTATCCGGGCTCAGCGGCGACGGCACCGAGAGTTTTGAGTTGAGCGAACTGGCCCGCTTCCTGCGCATCCTGTCGGGCTTGTACGAACAGGCGGCGCGATCGGCAACGTCGCTCTGACCTCAGTATCCGAAGGCCCGGGCAGAGCGATAAAACACGAAGCTGATGACCCAGGCCAGCGTCAGCGGCCAAACCAGCGCAAGCAGCGTGAACGATCTGCTGCGTGACTCGGTGCGTATCGTCGCTATCGTCGACAGGCAAGGCGTGTAGATCAACGTAAAGAGCATGAAGCTGTAGGCCTGCACCCAGTCGATCTGATGGGCCATCGTCGTCATCAGCGCGCCGCCGTCCATGCCGTAAATGACAGCGAGCGAACCGATCACGATTTCTTTGGCGACGAAGCCGAAAATCAGTGCAATCGCGAGCTGCATGTTGATGCCGATCGGATCGAGGACCGGTGCCAGGCTGGTGCCGAGCCAGCCCGCAATCGTGCCGCTGCTGGCCGGAGCCACATTGGTCGGGAAATTCGTCAGCACATAGACCAGCACCACCCCGATGATGATGAACTTGGTAGCGCGATGCATGAAGTGGTGCACTTCCTGCCAGCCGCGCAAGGCCATCTGGCGCCAGGTGGGAAACCGGTATGGCGGCATTTCGAGGATGAACGGCTCACTGTTGGCAAACTTTGATTTGAACAATAGCGCGCTCAGTAGCGTCGTGGCAAAACTCATCATGTACAGGCTGAACAACACCAGCGGCGCCTGGGTCGGTGTGAACAGGGCCGCGATGAAAAAACGAATACCTGCAATCGCGCCGAACATAGCGAAAACGGGATCACCAGCATCGTCAGCAGGCGCAAGGGCCTGGAACGCATGACCCGCGTCCCCATCAGGGCGGGCACGTTACAGCCGAAACCCATCAACACCATCACGAAACTGCGACCATCCAGTCCCATCCTGGCCATCAGCGCGTCCATCAAAAATGCCGCGCGCGACAGGTAACCGCTATCCTCCACCAATGCCATGAACAGGAAAAACAGCACAATCAGCGGAACGAAACTGGCGACCGTACCTACCCCGTTATAAATTCCATCAAGCAACAGACCGGTGACGGGGGCTGGCAAGGCCGATAGCAACGGTTCCAGCGCGGTGGTCCGTATCAGCTGGAACAACCACGCAAGGCCATCCTGGATAGGCTTGCCCAGAATGAAAATCCCCTGGAACAACAAGAACATGATGAAGAAAAAAATCGGCAAGCCGGCCACGGGATGCAACAGCACGCGGTCCATCCGCTGGGTCAGTTGATCCGATGCATGCGCAGGTATTTGCACCGCAGTGCTCATGACCTGCGCCATCGCCTCCTCGAGAGCAGGCTCGGCTAATGGTGAGCTGGCAAGATTGACGGTGACAGGCGGTCGATTGCCGTTCAACTCTTTTTGGATGAGCTGATAGCCGTTCTGATACCCGTTGCCATACTTGGCCGAAATCAGTGCGACAGGGCAATCAAGAAAGCTCGACAGTTGCTCGGTGTCAATCGTGATGCCGAGTTTTTTAGCTTCATCAGACATGTTCAGCAGCACCACCATTGGCACGCCGAGGTGTTTCAGTTGCAGTACCAGGCTGAGTTGCCGCTCGATTTGCGCGGTATTGATCACCACCAGCGCCAGGTCGACCGGATTGAGTGACAAGAACCGGCGCACTACTTCCTCATCTTCAGAAAATCCCTGCAAATCGTAAATACCGGGCAAGTCGATTGCTTCGACCATGCTGGAGCCGATCAGGACTTTTGCACCCAGCAAATCGACCGTGACACCGGGCCAGTTTCCAACCCGCGCCGACGCACCGGTCAGGCGGTTGAAGAACGTGGATTTGCCGGCATTGGGCATTCCCAGCAGGGCAATGCGTTTCATGTGCCGGCCGTGTCGTCGACCGGTACGACTTGCACGCGCGCCGCTTCGCTTTTTCTGAGCATGAGGTCGGTGGTCCCGACGCGGACATGCAACGGTCCTGAAAAAGCTGCAGACCGCAGCAACTGGACCTGCTTGCCGATACGCAAGCCCATCGCAGTCAGGCGCAGGTAAAGTTCGTTGTGGGCATCCAGTCCGGAAATAATCGCGAACTGGCCGGCATGCAAGGACGAGAGAAGCGTTGAAAAGGGAACAGAGGGGCGCATGGTGCATCAGTCAGATGAGAATGATTCCGATTATGGCACTAGTTGCATTTTCGCGCTAGCCGCTGTTCCCTGCCGCAACTTCACCAATCCGGCGGTACGACGGCATCCGGATGTTGTCAGCATTGCCATCGGTTGATGGAACCGGCTTGTCATTACTGCCACCAAACTTGGACCGCACGAGAAATATCGCCAACTCTTCATTTCAGATTCGAGCGACAAACGACTCATCAGGAGCTTCAAATGCCACAGGGAAATGTAATAACCACTACGCCAGTACTTCCTATCGTAGGTGATGGTCCCAAATCCGGCACAGTTGTGCCGGAGATTGTGCGACCCGCTCCGACAACGGGTGGAAAGATGGATCCCGCAGTCGGCCAAGCTGGTGGAAGCACAGCAAAAGCGCTACGACGTCAACTCACCGAAGCGAAAGGTCGCACCCGTGCTGAAGCGCCACGCCCACAACCTGGCAAGGAATCTGCCGGTCAAGGCGGCGCTGGCAGCGCACCCGCTGCCAGTAGCGACGGAAAACATCCATTCCTTGATCTCGCCGGAAAAGGTATGGAGGTCGTCGCAAAGGCTGAGGAGGTTGCGATAGCTGCAATGAAAACCCAAGGTGATTTATGGGGGATGGTTACTGAAGCAAACGGCGCAACGGCAAAAAGGGCAGCTAAGTCCGCAGATGCATGGAACGGCATGTAGTCATCTGAACAATGCTGATAAAAGAATTTTAAAAGTAATTATTTCCAGTTTATTGAACACCTCTAACAATACGTTTTTCAAACAGCAACAGGTAGTGAAGTACGACGACAACCCTCCGGGAAATACGATCGAAGGTAGTGTCAACCCTCAATGAGTGACGGTCCGCCAGCCCGGACCGAGCAACACACTTCAGCATCCAACACCATCTCGTCCGATCCAGTCTTTTTCAAAGGCGTCATCATGTCTCCAGTCAGCCCAGTCGCGTCAGTCAGTACGCCCGCCGCCGGAACGTCGACACTGCGCATCGATATCACCTCCCCCACGCATGCGGATACCCAAGCATTCGCGCAGGCGATGCAACGGCATACGGCGGCCCCTGGCCTGACGCCGGTCGATGCTGGATCAAACACCACCTCCATGTCCGGTCGACTCGCCGACCGTGCTACCGAACTGGCATCCGAGGTACAAAAAGACCAGCAGTACGTCTCGAAGATGCTGGAACATGCGACACAAACCGGCGACCAGATGATCATGATGAAGGCGATGCTGGCGCTCAACGATTACCAGACCCGCGTGCAATTCGTTTCCAAAACGATTTCAAAGGCCTCGACTTCGGTGGACCAACTGACGAGGATGCAATAAACATGGCTACCTCACGAACTCGCTTCCAGGACATTCTGCCGCGCTGGGTACTGCAACTCTCGCTGTTGCTGATGCTATGGGGATGCAGCCAGGTGTCTAATCTGCAAACTAACTTGCAGGACGCTGACGCTAACGAAATCGTCGCCTTGCTGCGGCACAGTGGCATCGAGGCTAAAAAAGTGACCGCCAAGGAGGGCATCACGCTGACTGTGCACGAGGCGGATGTCCCCCGCGCTACCGACATCATGCGTGCCGCCGGCCTGCCGAAACGGTCGCTTGCCAACCTCGGTACGGTATTCAAGAAGGAGGGAATGATTTCAACGCCTCTGGAAGAGCGCGTGCGCTACATTCACGCACTTTCCGAAGAGCTGGAATTCACGCTGCAGCAATTCGATCATGTCGTCAGTGCACGGGTGCATGTGGTGTTACCTGAACGGATAGCACCGGGCGAACCCATTCAGCCATCTTCAGCAGCGGTCTTCATCAAATATACCGAGCCATTCGATGAAGATACCAATATCCCGCGCATCACCAATCTGGTCGCATCGAGTATCCCCGGCTTGTCCGGCATCGAGGGCCGCTCCAAGGTATCGGTCGTGATGGCACCCGCCAGCGCGGCACCGAAGGGAGTCCGATGGGAATCTGTAGGTCCGTTCATGATCCAGAGCGAGTCCGCCCCGGGTCTGATGTGGACCTTAGGATTGCTGATTCTGTTGAGCCTGGCCGGCTGTGCGGGTGTGGTCTGGTTTGCCCTGACCCGCACCGGCTTTGGCAAGGCTATGGCAGTGCGCATGTCACAAAAGATTCCACGCAAAGCGGCGGCCACATGATGCTGCCGGAGACATTTATCGACTGGTGGTTCAATCCGTGGGCGATCAGCGCCGACGTGACACCGGACACCGGCAGCGACGCCCTGGTTGCGCGCCGCGACGGCTATCGTGCCTGGTGTACCAGCGCCATGATCCCGGGCGACTTGCCCCTGCACTTTGACCCTGTCTGGAGCAGCATCGCGATGATGGAAAGTGCGACGATGCAGCGTGCCGCAAGCCTGTTCATGGGCTTGATCGCCGCCCGCCAGCCAGATCAGGAGGTGTTACGGGTGCTGCCGCTAAATGAACAAAAATGGTGTCGCTCGATTGCCGCGACCCAGCCATTGCAAGCGTTTGCGGTAGCTCATCCCGAGAGCACCGATACGCTCGACATCTGCGGACTGGCCGAACTGGCCATACGACTTGAGCTCGGCTTCCCGGGTCTATGGCCACGTCTGCAGTTGCACTTACCGGCGAGTAGTCAAGCCAGTATTGCTCTGCGCAGGCAGAATAACTGGGCAGGAACGGAAGACATCCTGCGATCGGCAACGCGGTCACAGCGCTGCTGGCGCCTGTGCCAACAACGCAGCGAGGAAACCGCATGATATTTTGCACCGACACCCTCCGGCATGACGCCGCCCTGCGTCCCGACCACGGCATCCTGCGCGTTGCCGCACTGGCAGTCACGACCGACGCACAGGCAAACGCACAACGTATCCTTGATGAAGCCCGCAGCGCAGCCGATCAGTTGCTCGATCAAGCGCAACAGCAGGCACGTCGGATCCTTGACGATGCCGAACAGCAATCCATCGAACGCCTGCGCGGCTATCTGATGGCGTTCGATGCGCAATATGCGGCCTTTGCCAGTCGCTCGCGCACGCTTGTGATCCGGCTCGCGCTCGACCTGTTCGACCGGATGATCCTGTCGATCTCCGATCGCGAACGCATCGAATCTCTGGTCAAGCGCCTCGCCCTCGAGGCGCCATCCAAACTGAACGAAGCAATGCTGCATCTGCATCCGTCGGACCTAGTGCATCTGCCCGATCCGGAATGGCCGGTCAAGGCCGATCCGGACCTGCGCCCCGGCACCGTCCTGCTGGTTGCGACTAGTGGGGAATGGCGCATGGAATTCGACGTTGCCATTGCAGCACTCAAAACGACACTGGAGAAACAGATCATGCCGGTGCAGTTGCCCTGAACCGTCGCGCGTTCAATGCCCTCGGACCACACCCGATGGTAGAGTAAGCCTGCTCGCAATCCGCGAACTGCATTTTCGAATCGGCTTACTTGAGGAGTTCGACGCCATGGACAAGATCACCGATCTGGCAGCGCAAGCTGGCCAGGCCCTGCAACAGCGCGGATACCTGCTCACGACCGCAGAATCCTGTACCGGCGGCGGTGTGGCCCACGCCATCACCGACATCGCCGGCTGTTCCGAATGGTTCGACTGCGGTTTCGTGACCTACTCGAACGCCTCCAAAATCGAACTGCTGGATGTTCCCGACGCATTGCTTGCCCAGCACGGTGCCGTCAGCGAAGAAATCGCAGCGGCCATGGCCGAAGGTGCCCTGGCAAGCAGCAATGCCCACGTGGCGCTGTCGACCACGGGTATCGCCGGCCCCGGTGGCGCTGTTGCGGGCAAACCGGTGGGCACTGTTTGTTTTGGCTGGTCAATGAATGCGACCACCGTCACCGAGCGCCGGGTATTTGATGGGGATCGCCACAGCGTGCGCGAACAAACGGTGGCGCATGCACTGCAAGGCTTGCTGCGTTTGCTGGACAAGCGCTAATGCTAGGCAATTTCAGCACTGCCGACGTCGAGGTCAACGGCGTCACGATTCACTGCCGCCATGGTGGTAACGGTCCGCCACTGCTTTTGCTGCATGGCTTCCCGCAAACGCACCTGATCTGGCACAAGATTGCCGACCGGCTCGCCGAGCACTACACGCTGATCATGCCGGATTTGCGCGGCTACGGTGACTCATCGAAGCCGCCGGGCGAAGCTGATCACGCCAATTATTCGAAACGGGTGATGGCGCAGGACATGGTCGACTTGATGGCCGTGCTCGGCCACCGGAAATTCCACTTGTGCGCTCATGACCGCGGCGCACGCGTGGCACACCGCCTGGCACTCGATTATCCGCAAGCAGTACGCAAGCTGATGCTGATCGATATCGCGCCGACCCTGACGATGTACGACGCCACCGACCAGACCTTCGCGACACTGTATTACCACTGGTTCATGCTGATCCAGCCAGCCCCACTGCCCGAGACATTGATCGGCAACAGCGCCGAATTTTTCCTGACCTTCACGCTCGGTGGCTGGGGGTCAGGCGGCACCGGCTTCATCGATGCCAAAGCCATGGCCGAGTACCGGCGCTGCTTTTGCACCCCTGCCGCAATCCATGCCGCTTGTGAGGATTACCGCGCCTCGGCAGGCATCGATCTCGAGCATGACCGCTTGCCGGGCAAGATTGCCTGCCCGCTGCACCTGATCTGGGGCGAGCGTGGCGTGGTCGGGCGGCTGTTCCAGCCACTGGCGAACTGGCAGGAAAAATGCAGCGCGCCAGTCACCGGCAGTGCTTTCGCGGCCGGCCACTTCATCCCGGAACAATCTCCCGAACTGCTGCTGGCCGAAATGCTGGATTTTTTCAGCCGGCCCGATAGCGATTGATCTCGGCACGCGTCGCTTCGGCAACCCGCCGTGCGGCCTGTGCAAAATCTTCGTCCTGCGCCGGAGTCGCATACAGGATTGCCCGCGACGAGTTGATCATCATGCCGGTGCCGTCGGCCGTCTGCCCCGCCGCAACCGTGGCGGCCACATCACCACCCTGGGCACCGATGCCGGGCACCAGCAATGGCATCGTGCCGACGATGGCGCGTACCTGCGCCAGTTCATGCGGGAACGTGGCACCGACCACCAGACTGCACTGGCCGTTACTGTTCCATTTATCGGCAACCAGTCGTGCCACCAGTTGATAAAGCGGCGTGCCATCGACCTGCAGGAATTGCAGATCGGAGCCACCGGGATTCGAGGTGCGACACAGCACGATCACGCCACGGTCCTTCCATTCCAGGTACGGTGCAATCGAATCGTGCCCCATGTACGGATTGACCGTGACTGCATCGGCACCATAGCGTTCGAAAGCTTCGCGGGCGTACTGCTCAGCGGTCGCGCCGATGTCGCCACGCTTTGCATCGAGGATGATCGGCAGGTGCGGATACCTGGTACGGATGTACCGGCAAATGGCCTCCAGCTGGTCTTCGGCACGCAGCGCTGCAAAATAAGCGATTTGCGGCTTGAAGGCGCAGGCGGTAGCAGCCGTGGCGTCGATGATGGCCGTACAAAACTGCAGGATGGCATCCGGCTGATCCCGCAGATGTGCCGGAAATCTAGCGGTATCCGGGTCGAGGCCGACACACAGCAGCGTGTCGTTGGTGCGCCAGGCGGCGGCGAGTTTTTCTGTGAAAGTCACGTCAGTATCCGGGGGGTTGCGAACCCGCGCATTGTAGCGTGACGATGCTTGAATCCAAGGCGAATCGCCCCAAGATGCCCCTTGAATTGCCGTGTTTAGTTTGTTACCGTATTTTCTAATTCATTCACATGACGGAGTATCTCCATGCATAGAGCCCTGAAGTGGTTACTGGTCGGATTATTCATCTCGACACTGAGCGCTTGCGGCTACAACGATTTCCAGACGCGGGACGAAGGAAGCAAGGCCGCCTGGTCGGAAGTGGTCAACCAATACCAGCGCCGCGCCGACCTGGTACCCAACCTGGTCAAGGTCGCTCAAGGCTATGCATCGCAGGAGCGCGAAACATTCGAAGCCGTCACCCGCGCACGCGCCGCAGCAACCGGCATCCAGATCACGCCTGAAGTACTCAATGATCCGGAGGCACTGAAAAAATTCCAGCAAATTCAGGGCGATCTCTCATCGGCCCTGTCGCGCTTGCTGGTGGTCACCGAAAACTATCCCCAGCTCAAAGCCGATGCCGGCTTCCGTGATTTGCAATCGCAGCTCGAAGGCACCGAAAACCGCATTGCCGTAGCGCGCCAGCGTTACATCAAAAGCGTCGAGGACTACAACGTATTGGCACGCAGCTTCCCGACCAACCTGACCGCCAGAATGATGGGGTACAACGTCAAGCCGGTCTTCACTGTCGACAATGAAAAAGCCATTTCCAATGCCCCGGCCATCAATTTTGGCAAATAGCGTCATGGCGCTGACGCGCTTCCTGGTTGCGGTCCTGCTGGCCGGCAGCCTGTCTCTGGCCGCTGCACAAGCTCTGGTAGCCGTGCCACCGCTGACCGGGCATGTGGTTGATCAGGCGGCCATGCTGCAAGCGCCGCAGCTAGCCGCGCTCGAGGCCACGCTGACGCAGTATGAAGCACGTACCGGCTCGCAAATCGGCGTGCTGCTGGTGCCAAATACCGCGCCCGAAACCATCGAGCAGTACAGCATCCGTGTCGCCGATGCCTGGAAACTTGGCAGGACAGGCGTCGATGACGGCGTGATTCTGCTGGTCGCCAAGGACAATCCGAAAGGCTCGGGGCGCTTGCGCATCGAAGCCGGCCGCGGTGTCCAGGGATCGCTGACGGACCTGCAATCGAAGCGCATCCTGCAAGAAGCGATCGCCCCCTACTTCCAACGCAATGACTTCAATGGCGGCCTTGCAGCCGGCACCACCGCCATCATGTCGCTGCTCGACAAAGAACAGCTCCCAGCCGCGCCCGCACAAACGGCACCGCCCCGGGATGCGAGCATCAGCCTGGAAGTGCTGCTGCCCGTCCTGCTACCCTTCCTGCTGCTTGGCGCCGTCGTGCTGGCCGGTGCGCTGACGCGAGGTCGACGTGGTCGCAATTACCTCGAGCAAGGTGGCCATGGACGTACCGAAGGCGTGATCCTCGGTAGTGCGATCGCCGGTGGCAGCTTTGCCGACGGCAACCGTGGCGGCGGTTTCTCTGGCGGCGGTTTCTCTGGCGGCGGATTCTCCGGTGGCGGTGGCGGATTCGATGGCGGCGGCGCCTCGGGAGATTGGTGATGCGGATGCTTTCGCGCCTTGTGCGCCACCTGACAACGACGGCCGCTTCCGGCAAGCGCGCCTTTCCTGTTGCCACCTTAAAGGCCATCGAAAACGTCATCCAGCATGGCGAACGGCTGCATCGTGCCGAAGTCAAGCTGGTCATCGAAGCAGCCCTTCCCCTGTTCGATGTCTGGAGCAAGGTCACTGCACGGGATCGTGCGCGCGAACTATTCATTCACTATCGTGTCTGGGATACCGAAGGCAATTGCGGCTTGCTGTTCTACATCAATCTGGCTGATCACAAGGTCGAGATCATTACCGACCGGGCCGTCGGTCGTGCATTGACGCCGGACGAGTGGCGTGACATTTGCGGATTGATGACGCAAGGATTTCGCCGGGGCATTTTTCACGATAGTATGATCGGCGCGCTGACGGTACTCAATCACAAGCTGGAACAGCATTTTCCGGATACCGGGGAGCGCCGCAATCAGCTCCCGGATGCACCGTTAATTCTGTGAACGGGTAAGCTGAGTCTGATGGATCAGGCAGTACTGCCATAAGTTGTGGGAGGGTTCCGGAAAACTCTCTACAATCCATGGCACAAGCATTTGTACTACCCTGAACCAACCGCTATTCCTCGAGCAACATAACCTCAATGCCGGTATGTTCCGTCCGGCTGCAATTAGCCAACTATGATAAGAATCCTGGTAGTCGATGATCACGCGGTAGTCCGTGCAGGCGTGCATTATTTCATTGATGACATCCCCGACATGGAAATCGGCGGGGAAGCAGGTACCGCTGAAGAAGCGATCCGCTTGATCCGGGCGGAAGACTGGGACATCGTCGTACTCGACATCGCCATGCCGGATAAAAGCGGCGTCGAAGTCCTGAAGCAGATCAAACGTGAAAAGCCGGATCTGCCGGTCCTGATCCTGAGCATGCACCCCGAGAACCGCTACGCCGTCCAGATCCTGCGCAGCGGTGCCAGCGGCTACGTGCAAAAAGAAGCGCTGGCCACCGAGCTGGTCAATGCGATTCAAACCATCATGCGCGGCCACAAGTACATCAGCTACGCGGTCGCCGAGTTACTGACGATGGACCCCGATACCCATACCGACAAGCCCTTGCACGAGACTCTCTCGGCACGGGAATACGAAATTTTCTACAAGCTCAGCCAGGGCGAAGGCGTCACCAAGATCGCCGATGAACTATGCCTGAGCGTCAAGACCGTCAGCACCTATCGCGCGCGCGTTCTTCAAAAAATGAACATGACCAGCAATGCCGACATCATTTATTACGCGATCAAGCAAAACCTGATCGATTGAGCCACGAGCAAGGACACCCCCATTGAACCAACCGCTGTCGCCACCATTGCAGGTATTTTTAATTGAAGATTCCAGCCTGGTGCGCGAACTCGTCATCGAAAGTTTTGCGGACATTCCCGGCATTACGCTGATCGGCCATGCCGATTCGGAAGACGAGGCGTTTGACCAGCTGGAGCGACACCCCTGCGATATCCTGATCCTCGATATCCAGCTCAGACAGGGCAACGGCATCAGCCTGCTGCGCCGGCTGGGTAGCACGCCTCGCCATGAAAATCAGATCCGTATCATCTTCAGCAACAACGTCAGCAAGGGCTATCACCGCCTGGCCGGACAATTGGGCGTCCAGTATTTCTTCGACAAAACCTCCGAATTCACTGACATGCGCGAGCTGCTCGAACAACTCGGCAATGGTACGGCCGCGGTACCTTCGCCCCGCGCAGACTGATCGCGCAGCACGATTCTTGTCGGCGTAATCCCACACGGAAATGCGTGGTGCACTGATTCGAAAAATGCACCCTCTCTGTGATGATCGCTCCATCGAAATTCTCACCACCAAGAGGAGATACGCATGGAACAGGGATTGAAAGTCTGTGACACCAACCTACCCGGTCCGCAAAGCGCGCGCAACCTGACACGCAGCGCCGATAACCTGAAACCGCAGAGCCGCGACACCCGCCGGCCGGCAGCCCGGATACCCGGTGCCGTTCGCATTGCAGGCCTGTATGGCCACAACCCAAAACAGAACAATTTACTAGCTGGCCTACCCGCTGACGATTACGAACGCATCCTGCCGCATCTCGAACTGGTTCCGATGCCACTCGGCATGGCCGTGTGCGAGGCCGGGGTCGAAATGGAGCACGTCTACTTTCTGACCAGCAGCATCGTCTCCCAGCTCTACGAATCGCGCGATGGTACCGCTACGGAAACTGCAGTCATTGGCCACGAAGGTATTGTTGGCGTCACGCTGTTCATGGGCGGCGGCACCTCGCTGAACCGCGCCGTGGTCAAAAGTGCCGGATACGGATTCCGCCTGAAAGCGGCGCTGCTCAAGGAAGAGTTCTACCGTGGCGGCGCGCTACAGTCATTACTGCTGCGCTACACCCAGGCACTGCTGACGCAGATGTCGCAGACCGCCGTGTGCAACCGCCATCACAGCGTCGTCCAGCAACTCTGCCGCTGGCTGCTGCTGAGCCTGGATCGCCTACCCTCCAACGAAATGAGCATGACCCAGGAGCTAATCGGCAACATGCTGGGCGTACGCCGCGAAAGCGTCGCCGACGCAGCGGGCAAATTGCAGGATGAAGGCTTGATCCAGTACACCCGCGGGCACATCACTGTGATCAACCGGCCGGGTCTGGAAGAGCGTGTCTGCGAATGCTATGCCGGCGTCAAAGCCGAATACGACCGACTGCTTCCCGCCACGCCACGCAGCCGCTGAACGCCTCTGCCCGCAGACCAACCATGATGCATTGCGCATCTCCGGATAACCGGCACACGCCTGCACCCCTGGTGGTGCATTACGGATTCCAGCATGCGGTCTGGGCGACACTACTGCTGTCGCTCGCTGATTTCTGGTTCGTTTGATCCACACTCATGACCGCACACAGCGTATCACTGGCTTGAGTGCCGACAGGCGTGGCCGTTAGCGTGTAGGCCGTCGCGCTCTGATTCGATATGGCTACGCTGTAATAGCCCCGCTCGGAAGCAACCGGAAAAACCGGCAAGCCGACACAGACTCCGTTGTACGTAAAACTTTGTGCATAACAGCGCTCCAGAATGACCTGGTTTTGCGCCAGTGCCGTCATTGCATCGGCGCGACGTGACTTGAGTACGTAGCTGCGATACGAGGGGACGGCAATCGCCGCCAGAATGCCGACGATGGCAACCACGATGATCAGTTCGACCAGCGTAAAACCCCGTTGGCGGGCATAAAAATGGTTCATGTGCTTTCAGCCTGTTTATTGAAGTTGCCACCACGTGAGACGTCGTGGCGTGTTGTTCGGATCGATGATAGTCACCTGCTGCCCGCCGGATTTAGTGATCAACTTACCGATCTTGCCAGGCGCACCGGTGGTCTGCAGCAATGTGGCCGAGCTGCCGTAGCCTGACCCCAGCACAACACCCACCGGGAAAGTACCGTTGATCGTGTCCCTGGCATCGATGACCTTGTCGCCATTGATATCGAGTTGCGGCTGTTCGAACGCACCACCCGTCTGGAAATTGACTTCGAGCAGCGAGGCACTGAACGACGCCCCGCATACGCCGGACACCGGTGGCGTATTCAAGGTCGCCAGGAAAGCGCCGTTCAAGAGCTGCGGCGCATTGATGATGCGCTCGCCATTGCCGACCAGATCTTCATACCAACCCAGCTTGTTTGTCCAATTGATTGCCGTCTTGCTGGCCGTCAGCACATCCTGTGGCAATCCGGAGGCTCCTGCCGATACCAGAGCCAGCGTTTGGACCTGCAGGTTGCTCCGGGTCGGCACGCTGGTATTGCCGGGCTTGTCCCAGATGCCATAGACCGATTGCTTGAGCTGCGAAGACAGATCTACCGCCGCCAGCAACTGGCCGGTGCCGAACATGACGAACTGTCCCAGCAGGCGCGGGTAGTTCGGATGCAGCGTGACGACGGGTGGCGTCGTGATCGGCTGGAGGTTACCGCTGGCATCGCGTGCCTTGAACAACAGGCGCGCCGCCCACCTGGAAGGGTCCGCATCGGCAACGTCGATGGCCCACAGGTTGCCCTGCAAGTCGCCGGCATAGATATGCGTAATCGCCGGTCCCTGCAAACCATCCGAATTCCCCAGTGCCACCGTCGACAATCCCTGTGGCAGGTTGCTGTCACAGGCACCGGACACCGCGGCACACAAATCGATTTTGCGCAGCGTTGCGCCTGTCTTGGGATTGACCGCATACAGCACCGACTTATTGTTGGCGCTGTTGTAGCCATTGCCGAAAAAGACCGCAAAACCGGGCGCTGCCACGATAGGTGAAATCTGCGGCTCGCTGTACGACAAGCCCATGTCAGCATCGGTGAACTCCCACAGCACGGCGCTCGCCACCGCCGCTTCGCTGGTCAGGGTTTGCGGATTGGTGACATCCATCGCATAGATGCTTTTGCCGCCACCGCCTTCTCCTGCCACCAGCAAGGTATGCCAGCTCGCGTCAGCAAACTGGACATCGCCGACCTGCGGCGCTCCATCCACGAAATACAGATGACTCTGGTTATAAAGCGGATCGGTCAGCTTGCGCAGGTTGGCCACGACATCGTTCGGGATAAACGCAAACTGCTCAACTCCCGTCGTCGCATTGAAGGCGTGCAGCATGCCGTCATTGGCCCCTGAATACAGCATCGCTTGCCGGCTTGCCTTCGACTTTGCAAAGCTCCGGTAGCTGTCGGAAAAATACGAAGCCGATGGCGCGCCGACGTAAGCCGGCTGGCTGTTGACGATATCGCCCAGCACATGAGACCGGTTGCGGAACGTGCCGCCATTGCGTTTTTCGAGCAGTGAATTGCCGCGCAGATAATCGACGCGTGATGCGCCCAAGGTATCGGAAGGCTGCAGCAAGGCCTGTTGCGCGGCGCTGAGCGAGGCCCATCTGAATGGTGCAGCCGCGCCGGCACCGGCATTGAGGGCCGGGTTCCAGGTAGTAATAAGCCGGTTGGTCGACCAGCCGGTGCCACTGGCCTTGGTATCGAGCAGTGTCTGGGCCGACCAGAGTACTGCGCCGGTTGGCAAGCCGGTCGCCGGATCGATGGCTTTTTCGAACAGCTCGCCGGTCCAGTCCTGGTACGGCGTGTCATTCGAATTAAAGCTGGCCTGGTACTCGACGCTACCGGCTTGCAACTGCGATGAATTGACGGCAGCTGCGGTCGTTGACAAAGCCCCGCTCTGGACCGAAATCAGGATGCTGTTGAGGCCGTCAACCAGTGCCGCCGGGCTGCTGGCCGGATAGTAATTGGCGGTACCGCCGGCAATCGCCATGGCCTGCAAGGTTGCTGCCGCCTGCGGATTGACGCTAGGGTCAACACCTGCACCCAGACCGATGACATAAGTGTTGATACCGGCGGCCTTGAGTTTGGCGAGGTTGGTGATGGTGTCGGTGAGCGCCGTATCATTGGTGACATTGAGCGAACCATCGGCCTTGAAAGTCGCCGTCAGGCCATAGCCGGCTGCCGCGGCGCTACCCAGCGGTGGCCAGTATTTACCGGCCAGATCCTGCGTCGGCAAGCCATCCGAGATCAGTACGACATACTGTTTTGGCGCGCAAACAGCGGTACTGAGTACCGACGCCAGATAGCTCTGCGCCTTCGCCAGCAGGCCGGCGGTCGGTGCCTGCCCGGCGACGGCCTTGATTTCCGTGGTCTGCAGCGTATTGGTTTCCGGTGCCAGTGAGGGCAGGAAACTATTGACGGCAATCGTCACCGTAGTGGCCGTCGGCACCGCGCCGGCCGACGTCATCGGTACCAGCACATTGCCGGAACTGGCCGACTGACTGCCACCGTAACCGAAACCGCGTTGCGCATACATGACTTGCGGCGAATACGGCACGTAGCCGGCATTGGTCGGTCCGGTAGCGCGATTGGCACTCGGTACGCTGCTCGGGTAGGTAATCAGTATCGACCCGTTGTTGTAATTGGCCAGCGAATAACTAGGCGGATACGGCGATGCCGGACTGGTATTGCCGTAGTTGATATAGACACCCGGCTGGCCACTGGCGTACAGGACGTCGTTGATATTGGCATCATCACTGGACGCGCCGATCTGCATGTACGCCGATCCCGACACCGCCAGCGCCGTGTACAGACCTGCGCCGGCAATCGCGGTGCAATTGGACTTCACGGTACTCGAGGCCAGCGAATAGTTCAGGCAGGGATTGGCGACGTAGCGGTTGCCGGCCAGCTTGCTGCTGGTGAACACAAATCCGCTACCGGGCGGCGACATGTAATACACCCAGGTCGTGTACAGACTGGTGCCGCTGGTACTGTAGGTTTCCAGCGCGAAGTCGGTATTTTGCATGTAGGCCTGAATAATCGCCTTGATACCGGCCTTGGCAACATTGAGGCGACTTGCCCCATTGTCGACCAGATTGCCATTGCTGCTGACCGTGTAAGGCGCATTACCGGACGTATCCGCTGCCTGCATGGGCGGCACGAACCCGGATGGAACGGCATAGTTTGCCGGCGAGCTCGACCCGCTCAGCGAGGTAATGCCACTGGCCAGTACGCCGGATCCGGTCATAATGGCGCCACTGAGGGTGCCATCCATCGACTCCGAATTGCCCAGTGCAATGAGCACCTGCGGATGGACCGGACTGGCCACCGTCAGCGGCACCTGCGAAATCGCCAGCGTCACGCCCGCGCCTGCCCGCGCCGTCGGCAAAGTGGTCGAGGAAGTCGCCAATACGACAAGGGACACGCCAGCGGCGATGGTGCGGACACGGGTGAAGTTCATGATGGTCTTTCGGTGGTCGTTCATTGCCTGGCCATTACTCTTGCAATTGCACGGTGCTTTGCAGCAGGACAGGCGCACCGCCACTGGGTCCGACCGCACGTGCCGTGACGCGGAACACCCGCGTGACTTTTTTCAGGCTCTGCCCCGGGCGAATGAACGATGGCAGTAATTCGATGATGTAGGCCCCCGGCGCATTCGATTTGCCCTGGAAACTCTGGACAGCAGCGCTGGCGCTACTCCAATCGATCGTGGTCCAGATAGGCGCAGCGGCGGGATCGAAGACGTATAACCCGTTATCGCCCGCCATGAAATTGGCATAGGCGTAATCGCCGGCGACCAGGTTGGTCTGTGCCTGATTGAGCACGCCTTCAGCGGTCTGGAATGAAATCTGCGCATCGGCGCTATTGGTGGCGATGCGTGTCTGAGTCGTATTGAGCGACACCGTCCCCAAGCCGAGTATGGTCAGCAGCAGCACCAGGATGACGGTGATGATCAGGACCGAGCCGCGCTGCTGATAACGCGGCAATGACGATAGCGGGTTCATGCAGCATTCCTCATGTTGATGGTCATCTCGTAGACATGACGCAAGCGGCCATCCGCCGGTACCGTGATGGTGGTGCCCAGCACGTTGAACTGGCGCGATGCGGTGGAGCCGGTCGAACCGGAACCCGTCTGCCCCTGCACCAGGAAGCCGAGTCGCACCGCGACGATTTGCGACCAGTCAGTCACCGCACTGGCGGCGACATAGCGGTTGACAATACCGCCGGTACCCAGGCCGTACAGGACCTGCATCGACTCGACACCCGGCACCAGCGGCTGCACGTTCCACACGCCGGCACCGAAGGTGGCACGCATCAACACGCTTTGATCGCCCTGCCCCTGCGCCACATAGAACGCCGTTTGCTGAAGCGGAACGAATTGCGCGCCCGGCGGATAATTCACCGCCAGCGCGTCAGCACTGTTGGCCAGTGCACCGCTGCCCATCGCATGGCTGATGCTGCCCGGGGTGCCCTGGGTCACCGAGGTAATCTGGAAGATGCTCGCCTTCAGACAATCCGAAACGATCCCGAACTGCCCCGCTGCCAGACCACTGGTGGTTTGCAGCGACATCGTGGCACTGCCGAATGGAATGCTGGTCACGCCGACCGGACTGCTGTTCGGTGCCGCGCCCAGCAGCACCAGCACATCACTGCCCGCCGCTACATTGCCGGTCAGTGTGGATTCGAGGGACGGTGACCAGCCGCTTGCGCTGGCACCATTGATGGCATTGGCTTGCGAGATCGTCAATGTACTGCCGCTTCCGGCCGTTCCGGCCGCATCGTAGCCGACAATCATGCTGGCCAGTGCGCCCTGCGTGCCCAGCGGCGCCGGACCGCCACTGACCAGGTGCGACAGTGCCTGTGTCATCGTCGAGCAGCCATTGAATCCGGTCGCGCGGATGACCGGCGTGACGAGTGCCGAAATCGCATTTTCGGCATTCTGGATCGATGCCTGCGAGGTCGTCGACTTGTAGCTGCGTGACTGCGCCAGATAAACGCTCAGCACGGCACCGGTCAGAAACAGACCAATTGCCATGGCCACCATCAACTCGATCAGCGAGAAGCCATTATCGCTAGGGCGCAAAGTGTTCATAGCAGCGTCTGCACCGTGAACTGCGCCAGGTTGGCACCGGCCGTGCTGGTCTGACTGGTCGCTCCCAGCTTGCCCTGGGCCGGACTGTCATCCCACTGCACGACCACCGTCACCAGTGTGTTGGTGCCGGTGGGCGCTGCCGTGGTGACGATAGACCCGCTGCCATTGGGCAGTTGCGCCAGATCACGGGCCAGCCAGTACCAGAGGTCGTAGGCGGCCAGTTGCGTCACCGTACAGACGGCGGCACTGCAATCCGGCGAAGCCGTCGATGGCAGGGAGGGTGCCCCGCTCGTGGTCAGGTTGTTGACCGAATAACTGCCATTGATGGCAGCCTGGCTATTGGCGCGGACCCGATCAACGATGTCGTAGGCCGATTGCACTGCCTGCTGCTTGAGATAACTGGAGCTATTGGATTTATGCGCCATCAGCAACATGCCGGCGATACCCATCATGCCGAATGCCAGCACGACAAATGAAATCATCACTTCCAGCAAGGCAAATCCGGCAGCAGAGCGCGGCACATTCGGTTTCATCGGGAGCACTTTCATGGACAGGTGAGCACGCCGCCCCACAGCGCTGTGCCGGGCGCGGGACCGAGCTGGGCGTAGCCGGTAGCGAGGACTTGCAACGAGCGTGCAAAAGCACTGCCGCGCGCGTCGCACAAAATGAAATTGGATTGGGTCGCGGCAAGGCCACGGGTATCGAACACAATGCTGACCGGCGTCACCCCATTGATTGCGACCGGCGACAGCAACGGGTCGCGCGGACCGGCCTGCTGGCTTTGCAACAGGACGCCTGCACCGGTGGCCGGTAGCGTTGTAACGATCCAGCCAGCACCCCAGTCGGTGCCGCACGTGGCCGAACCGGCGACTCCCAGAGGACACAGTCGCGCAGAGATGTTTTGTGTCAGCGCGCTCGAGCGCGTGAAGTTCAGCGCCGTGAGCAAGGCGTTCGCCCGCGCCGTCAGACGATTGTTGCCCAGCATGGTGCTGAACGATGGAATCGCGATCGACAGCAGGATTGCCGCGATGGCAATCGTGATCATTAATTCAATCAGCGTGAACGCGGCGGGTTGCCGCACCCGGGGGAGGGAACGTTTCATGACATCGGCCACCTGGATTGAGTAGATATCGGGCGATGTAGGCGTCGCCCCCTATGCTGCTTTAACTGCTTTAGTTTCCCAGGGAGAATATATGGCAGGGTCGGTCTACGCCATTGCCGTAGTGACGAGCGGCAATGTTGACGGGACCAAAGGCTGGCTAGCGGTAGGTTACTGCGGCGACGCCGCCGGCCTCCAGATGCGCAAAATTATTCAGGTAACTCAGGCTGACCCGGTCGCCGCTGTAAAGCAGCTTGGTTACGCCGCCGTTGGCCAGCATCCAGTTCAACTCCAGCATCTTGTGGTCCGGCATGCCCAATACATGCTGACACAGCGTCGAGATGGTGCCGCCCGACGTAAAGATGATGACCGACTGCCCGTTGCCTGGCGTCATCAGTACCCGCTGTAGAGCGGCAATGCAGCGTGCCTGGAATGCCGGCCAGGTTTCGAGGTAGTCGGCATCATCGTTGCCGGCCATCCAGCGCGCTGTGGCAGCTTCAAAAAGTTGCTGGAACGCCTGGCGCGGTTGCTCGCTCTCTACCAGGAAACGTGTCACATATTCCGGATCGCTGAGCTCCGGGCGATACCGTGTGAAAATTTCCTGGTGGTCGTATTCGGCGAAACCTGCATCGGTTTCCCAATCGCCCTCCTTGCGCAAGTTGCGCGGCAACGCGCCGAGGCAAGCAACTGCCGTCTGGCGGTGCCGGTTCATGCCGCCCGTCAGCACGCGACTGAAGCCCTGGCGCTTTTCTGCATACCATTCGCCCAGCAGGCGGGCCTGCTGGACACCAAGGTCGGAAAGTCGATCGTAATTGGCGCTGCCAAACGAGGCTTGACCGTGTCGTACCAAATAAATTTGTCCCATGATCCTGAAATATCCTTTTATACGTCCGGCGTCGTCATCTGCCGTGGCTGCACCCAACGCGCAAAATCTTCGGCACTGACATAGCCGAGTGCCATGGCAGCTTGCTTGAGGCTGCACCCGTCGCCATGCGCGCGCTTGGCAATCTGCGCCGCGCGATCATAGCCGATGTGCGGGGTCAGTGCGGTTACCAGCATCAATGAACGCGCCAGCAATTCGTCGATACGTGCGTCATTGGGCACGATACCCCGGACGCAATGGGCATCGAAACTGGCCATTCCGTCGGCCAGCAAGCGCACGCTTTGCAGGAAGGCGTGGGCGATCAACGGCTTGAAAACATTGAGCTCGAAGTTACCGGACGCCCCTCCCACCGTGATGGCGACATCATTGCCGAACACCTGGCAGCACAGCATCGTCAGGGCTTCGCACTGGGTCGGATTGACCTTGCCCGGCATGATGGAACTGCCCGGCTCGTTGGCCGGGATGCTGATTTCACCAAGACCGGAGCGCGGGCCGGAGGCCAGCCAGCGCACGTCGTTGGCAATTTTCATGAGAGCAGTGGCGAGGGTCTTGAGCGCGCCATGCGCAGCGACCATCGGTTCATGACCGGCCAGTGCGGCGAACTTGTTGACGGCGCTGGTATAAGGCAGGCCTTGGGAGCGCGCCAGTTCGACCGCCACCAGCTCGCCAAAACCGGCCGGCGCATTGAGCCCGGTACCGACTGCCGTGCCGCCTGCAGCCAGTGCCTGCAATCCGGCCAGCGACGACGCGATGGCCGATTCGGCAAACTCAAGTTGCGCTACATAACCCGAAAATTCCTGGCCCAGGGTCAATGGCGTGGCGTCCTGCAAATGGGTGCGACCGATCTTGACGATATCGCTGAAGCCGGTGGATTTCAGTTGCAAGGACTGGCGCAATGCCTGCAAGGCGGGGATCAGGTGCTGCGTGATCGCACCGCTGGCAGCGACATGCATCGCCGTCGGAAAAATATCATTGGACGACTGGCCCAGGTTGACTTCGTCATTCGGATGCAGCAGTCGCCCCGCCCCGCGTGGACCGCCCAGCAATTCGGACGCCCGGTTGGCCAGGACTTCGTTCATGTTCATATTGGTCTGGGTGCCGGAGCCGGTCTGCCAGAGCGCCAGCGGAAACTCGCTCGCATGCTGCCCGGCGATGACTTCATCGGCCGCCTGCACGATGGCACCCACCTTGTCGGCGGGCAGTCTGCCGAGCGCGCCATTGACGCGAGCGCAGGCCCGTTTGACGGCGGCCAGCGCAACGATCAATTCAGCGGGCATGCGCTCGGTCGAGATACGGAAAAATTCGAGGGAACGCTGGGTCTGGGCACCCCAGAGCCGGGCGGCGGGTACGGCGATGGGACCGAAGCTGTCGATCTCGGTACGGGTCTCGGACATGGATGACTTTCGAAAACAACAAGGCCATTATCATGCACCAATCGCCGGCCCCCGTGGTGCGCAGTCAGGTTCCGACGCGATTGCGGTCGATCATGAACAGCACCAGTACCAGGCCGGCAGTGGCACCCACAAAGAAGACGCTGCCAAACAGCCAGAATGCCAGCGGTATCGCACCAAACAGCGCACGCATGCCGATGCTGTAAAAACTGCCGGCCCGATTAAGCCGGCGGGCCACGCTAACCGGTGACAGCGTGCCCACCGCCGCGCAAGCCGGCAGGTTGATCATGAACATCACATGATTGAGCATGCGGATCGTCATCGCAAACGCAAAGAAAGCGATGATCAGCGCTGTCAGCAGGCACAGTATTTTGATCGTCCACCAGCCCGGCGGTGACACGAGTCCGGGGTTCAACGCATGCCACGTGTGACCGAGGTTTTCCGATTGCCCGGACAAGGTCAGCGTACCGAGAATGAGCAGCGCTGCCGACGACCCCTTGAACGTTGCCGCCATCGACAGATTGCGTAGGGTCTGGATGGCCAGCACTTCCAGGCCGGGCGTCGACATCACGTGCCGCACCCACAACCCGCGCGCAGTTTGATTCACCCGGTGGATGCTGTAGTCCGGACTACGCCGGACCTGCCAGTACAGCCATCCGTAATACGCCAGCAACAGCGTAACGCTACTCAGCAAGGCCAGAAGATCAGCACTGAACCACATTTCCATGTCGACTCCGGTGGCTCTCGGGTTAGTCGGATAAATGAAGCACGCAGCCCTGGCCAAGCGACTGCTGCTGAATCTGGATGGTGGTGTGCGCAATCCGGTAGCGTTCAGTCAACTGCTGCGACAAATCCGCCATGAAGGCATCACCAGGATGGCCTTCATGCATGACCAGATGAGCGGTCAATGCCGCCTCGGTGGTACTCATGCCCCATATATGCAAATCCTGTACGGCGCTCACGCCTGGCAGCGCCAATAGAAATTGTTCGACCGCATCCAGATCGATGTTGGCCGGCACCGCGCTGAGCGCCAGGCGTATCGCTTCGCGCAGCAGGTTCCAGGTGCCGTACAGGATAACGGCAACGATCACCAGGCTCAGCAGCGCGTCGATCAAGTACCAGCCCGTGAACAGCATGATTGCCGCGCCGACCACCACAGCCAGCGATACCAGTGCATCGGCTGCCATGTGCAGGAACGCGCCACGGATGTTCAGATCGTCTTTGCTGCCGGCGACAAACAGCCATGCCGACAAGCCATTGATGACAATCCCGATTCCAGCAACCACCATTACCGTGACGCTGGCCACCGGTGCCGGTTCGGAAAACCGGCTCAGGGCCTCCCAGGCAATCGCTGCGCAGGCAATCAGCAGTAACAGTGCGTTGGCCAGTGCCGCCAGGATGGAACTGCTGCGCAGGCCGTAGGTGTAGCGTCCGCTCGGCTGTTTGCGGGCCAATAATGCAGCACCCCAGGCGAGCAATAAGCCCAGCACGTCAGACAAGTTATGACCGGCATCGGCCAGCAAGGCGGTCGACTGCGCAATGAAGCCGTAAGCAAATTCGACGGCGACAAAGACAACATTGAGGACAATGGCGATCGCAAACGCGGCGTTATGGTTGGCGGGAACGGCATGGTGATGGCCGTGATGGCCATGATCGTGGCCGGCATGGTCATGGTGGTGTGAACTCACGAAGACAGGTCCTTGTTTCGGGTCGATCGTACAGAAAAGATAAAACGAACCGTCAATCGTTACCCGGCGTGCTGCCCGGATCCGGAAGCAGGCAGGCGTCGATGACTTGCAAATCGTTATCCCGCGCGAAGTCCATCACGAAATGGAATGCCAGCGGTTCGATCAGGCGAAGCGCTTCGTCAACTACCACTGATTTCACGCCATTGAGCACGGTCGGACGGACGTACGGAGAATACTTCAAATGGGCATTGCGCCCACCCGAGCCCTCCGGCCGGAAACAGGACATGGCACCGCACAGGCGCTCTGTCCAGTCACTGGGACGGAATTGCTTTCCAGCGCTGGTCAGTCCCAGGATGAAAAATTCGTTTGCGACTATTGGTGCTTGTTTGTCTGGATCGGCCATGGGTAAGGCTGGTTACGAAAAAGAAGACGGCGGGTTGGCCCGGGGTTACAGTAGCCCCTTGAATTCTTACAAATTATATCTTATAGAAGACTTGATCAAACATTGGATGTCGGATGCCGGAGCCGGAAGCCCGGAGCGTCTCCGGCATCTCGTTATCCCAGCCACACGGCCACTGATAGCAGCAGCAGTAAAAGCATCCATAACAACAGCGCGCGCCACACCAGGCCGACGGTACTTTGCAGCGCACGGGCGGTGGGTTCTTCTCCGGGTGGCGCATCTGATTCCAGGTCTGTCGCTTCCAGCGTGGTGGGATCGACCGGCATTACGTTGGCAGCGCCTTGTAACGGCGTACCGAGACGGATGCCCAGTGCTCCGCTGCCTGCAGCGAGGATGATGCCGACGGCCTCGTCCTGCCAGCGACTCGCAAAATTGCGCCACGCATAGATCGCGTCTTCGAAATTACCCACGATGGCAAAGGCGATTGCGGTCAGGCGAGCCGGTATCCAGTCGATCCAGTAAAACGCCCGCGCCGCAAACACGCCGAAAGCTTCGTTTTTCATGTGTTCGGGTTCATTCCAGGCCCGCGCCAGATATTCGGCCACGCGGTACATGACCGCGCACGCCGGCCCGACCGGCATCAGGAACCAGAAAAATACACCGAAGACGTTGCGGTGCGTCGTCACCAGTGCCTTTTCGACGGAGATACGGGCGATTTCGCCGGACTCCATTGCGCTGGTGTCCTGCTTCGTCCACTCCGCCAGCAAAATGCGCGCTGCGGCATCATCACCGCTATTGAGCGCGAGTTGTATCGACGAGTAGTAATGACTGTAATGACGAAATCCGAGTGTCAGGTAGACGATCAGGATATTCCAGGCCAGCGCGGCGAATGGGCTCAGGCGCAAGGCCAGCCAGTAGATCAGTGCCGTCGGCACCATCAGCGCAGCCATCACGAGAAACCATCCAAGTTTTCCATGATGGGCGTGACCGGCGTTGAACCAGAGCTCCATGCGCGCAGCCAGTAGCTTGATGCCGCCGTAAATCGGATTATCCGCACGCAGCGGCTTAAGTTGTTCTATCAGCAATGCGCACAAAATCGAAAGAAATGTCATCAGGACGCCTTAAATTACTCAGTTCCCGTACCTTAACGCAGCACAGGATCGGAATCAAACCGGACCCATCGATAACGGACGATGGCAGTCTCTGTTCAAGCCCGTAAAAAATGAAAAAGATTGCGCAAGATTCCCGCAGTCGCACCCCAAATAAAGAAGCGTTCGTAAGGCATTGCGTAGAAGGTGCGGTGCCCCGCACCATCCGGCAGTTCGAGCGCGCGACGCTGATGATGCATGCCATCCATCAGAAAAGCGAGCGGCACCTCGAAGATCTCGTCAACCTCGCCCGGTTCGGCGCGCAAGTCAAAGGGAGGCTGAACCAATGCGACCACCGGCGTGATCTGGTAACCCGTCATCGTGATGTACTCGGGCAAGGTGCCGATCACATCGATATGACGACGGGCCAGGCCGATTTCTTCTTCGGTTTCACGCAGGGCGGTTTCGATGGAAGAACTGTCACCGACATCGGCGCGCCCGCCCGGAAAGGCAATCTGGCCGGGATGATTGGTCAGGTTGGGACTGCGCTGGGTCAGCAGCATCGTCAACCCGTGGCTGCGCTCGACGATGGGCAGCAACACCGAGGCTGGGATGGGCACCCTTGCTGCCAACAAGCCCGGGCGCTCGTCGCTGCTCTCCTGGGTCCAGTCCTCGGGCGCGGCAAACCGCTGCCGCAGCCACATCCCGTTGAGTCGTGTGTCGAGCACGCATTGCTCGCCAGCTACCGAGTCGACGGGAACACATTGGGGATCGAACAGCAGTCTGGGCACAGGAATCCTGAAGAAGACAAACAAGGAGGGTACGGTACCATTTTGTGACGTATCGCCATGGACCGGCAGCAAAGCAAAAAGGGGCACCATGAGGCACCCCTTAAAAACTCAACTTGCAGCGACTATTTACGCGGCTGCTTTTTTCGCGACGACGCGACGGTTCGGCAGTTTTTCTTTGATACGCGCCGATTTACCGGAACGCTCACGCAAGTAATACAGCTTGGCGCGGCGGACATCACCACGACGCTTGACTTCGATCGAGGCGATCAGCGGTGAATACAGCTGGAACGTACGCTCGACGCCTTCGCCGGACGAGATCTTGCGAACGATGAAGTTCGAGTTCAAGCCACGGTTACGACGGGAAATCACGACGCCTTCGTAAGCCTGAGCACGCTTGCGGGTGCCCTCGACGACGTTGACGCTGACGATAACGGTATCGCCTGGTGCGAAATCAGGGATGCTCTTGCCCAAACGGGCAATTTCTTCTTGCTCAAGTTGCTGGATCAGATCCATTTGAAACTCCTTGTGCCATCTTGCTGACGCCGGGTGTTTGCACACCGTGTTGCCCAGTAGAGGATGGGATTAGCCATGCGGATCGACGAAAAAGCCGTCCGCTCGATACAACCTACTGCAAACTGCTTAAAAACTGTTCATCCTTGCGACTCAGCGCACCCGCAGCACGGGCATTCTCAATCAGATCAGGACGCTTCCTGAAGGTCGCCGCGAGCGCTTGCTCGCGACGCCACTTCAGGATGTCGGCGTGGTTGCCCCCCATGAGTACCGGCGGCACAACCACACCTTCGGCTACTTCAGGCCGCGTGTAGTGCGGACAATCCAGCAAACCGTTGACGAAACTGTCTTCTACTGCCGACGCATCATCATGCAACGCGCCAGGCAGTTGCCGGATAACCGCATCCATCAAGGCCATTGCGGGCAACTCACCACCCGACAATACAAAATCTCCGAGACTGATTTCTTCGTCCACACAGCGCTCGATCAAGCGCTGATCAACCGCTTCATAGCGACCGCACAACAAGATCAAACCGGGCTCAAGTGCGAGTTGCATCACACGCTCGTGTGTCAGCGCTCGCCCTTGCGGGGACAGATATACGACCCGCGGCACCGCCAGACCGAGTTGCTGCTGCCTTGCTTTCGAGGCCACGATCGCTGCTTCCAGCGGCTTGACCAGCATCACCATGCCAGGACCGCCGCCGTAAGGCCGGTCGTCCACAGTACGGTGCTTGTCGCTGGTGAAATCACGCGGATTCCATAGCGACAGACCCCACTTTTTCTGCTCAAAGGCTCGCCGCGTGATACCTGACTGTGTCAGTGCGGTGAACATTTCAGGAAAAAGAGTGATGACGTCAAACTGCATCGATAGCTCCGACCTGCACACTGCTTGTCGGGATACTAATAATCCAGACCCCAGTCCACGGTGATTTTCCTGGCTTGCTGATCGACAGTCCTGACGAACTGACCAACGAACGGGATCAGGATTTCGTCGGGCTTGTCAGCGCCGGAAACCATGGCTGCTTCGACCCGCAAGATCGGGTGGGCACCGTTGTCCATCATGTCATGGACTACGCCGATGCTCTCGCCTTGCAGGTTTTCAACCGCCAGTCCGATCAGATCAACCCAATAAAATTCTCCGTCAGGCAAGACAGGAAAGCGACTGCGCGGAATTTGTACCGAAGTGCCTTTCAGCGCCTCTGCGGCATCCCGTCCGGCCACTCCGGCCAACTGCACAACGACATCGCCGCTATGCATCTTTGCCTGCATGACATCCACATCATGCAAGGCTGGCTTATCCAGCCACCAGGTTCTCGCATTGAGCAGCGCATCCCCGGTCGACGAGAAAGGCTTGATCCGGACCCAACCATTGAGGCCGTAAGCACCGGATACATACCCTACCTGAACCAGATCAGCGGGAACAATGACTCCCGAACCGGCGTTGCTTGGCGAATTAACTGTCAAACCTGAATCTACTTAAACTGCTGCTTTGGCAACTTGGGCCACGAGACGAGCAACTGTCGGGGACAGTTGGGCGCCAACGCCTTCCCAGTATGTCAAACGATCCTGAGCAATCCGGACCGACTCTTCGGCACCGGAGGCAACCGGATTGTAGAAACCGATGCGTTCGATGAAGCGACCGTCGCGGCGATTGCGCGAATCAGTTGCAACGATATTAAAGAAAGGACGCTTTTTTGCGCCTCCACGAGCTAAACGAATAACGACCATAATATTTCCAATAAGTGTTTCGTACACGGAAAAAGCCGCGAATTATAGCCTGAAGCAGGGGCCGGTCGCAATACTTAAACCACCCCCGGATAGAATGACCCGCGATTGCAGCCATTGCAGTGACTCCGGCGCTAGTGCACACTGCGGCTCGGCCCTGCCCCAGACTTCGCGCCTGCCTTGATTGCCTTACTTTACAACTTACTTTTTACTTCTCCTACTGCGGTACTTTTCATGCCCTCCAGACACAAGAACAAAACCTTCGCCACCCTGCTTGCTACCGTCACCGGTGGCATTGGCCTGCACCGTTTCTATTTGCATGGCGCGACAGATAAATGGGGCTGGCTGCACCTGGCCAGCGCCCCCGTCACATTGTTGGTGCTCTGGCTTGGCATCGGTCAGCACGGGTTGTTCCAGGCCGCAGCGCTGGTCCTGTCGGTCCTGATCGGCTTCCTGGAAGCGCTGGTGCTCGGCCTGACTCCGGATGATCAATGGGACCAGAAATTCAATCCGGATTCCGGCAAGCAAACCACGTCGCGCTGGTGGTTGGCCCTGTTGCTGGTGATCACGCTTGCAATCGGTGCCACCGCCCTGGTCGCCACACTGGCGCGCGGCTTTGATCTGCTCTTCACCGGCGGCGCATTCGGCTGAATGCAGCGCCGGCCGGTTTGATCAGAACTGGTCTTCGGTCAACGCCATCACACCGGCACTGCCTTCGACGATAGCGGCACGATAGGCGCTAGCCTGGGCCAGGAAATGATCCGCAAAGAAACGTGCCGTGCCGATTTTGGCCTGATAAAAGCTCGCATCCCCCTCGCCGGCCTGCAGCTTTTTCTCGGCGATCAAGGCAGCCCGCGCCATCTGCCAGCCACCAAAAACGATGCCGGCCAGTTTCAGGTAGAGCACGCTACCGGAGAAAACTCCTTTGATATCCGACTTGGCATTCGCCGCGATGTAGCTGACCACGTCTTCGAGGGCCTGCGCTGCGTCGTTCAGCCGGACCCGGATTGCGGCGAGATCTGCTGAATCCGATCCGGCGAGTTCCCCGGCGCTATGGCGCACCTGCGCAATAATGGCCTTGGCATTGGCGCCACCATCACGAGCAGTCTTGCGCCCGATCAGGTCGTTGGCCTGAATCGCGGTGGTGCCTTCGTAAATCGTCAGGATGCGGGCATCTCGATAATATTGCGCCGCACCGGTTTCTTCGATGAAGCCCATGCCGCCGTGGATCTGCACTCCGGTCGACGCGACATCGATCGACAGCTCGGTCGACCAGCCTTTGACGATAGGCACCATGAATTCATAGAACAGGTTGTTAGCCTTACGGGTGGCTTCATCGGTATGGTAGAGGGCCGCGTCGTGCGCCGCCGCAGTCACGTACGACAAGGCGCGCGAGGCTTCGATCTGCGATCGCATTGTCATCAGCATGCGCCGTACATCAGGTTGATGAATGATTGCCACCGGACCAGCGGAGCCGGCCAGGTCGCGCGACTGTACCCGGTCCTTGGCGTAACTGACGGCCTTCTGATAGGCACGATCAGCCACGCCAATACCCTGCAAACCTACCGCAAAACGGGCCGCGTTCATCATCACGAACATGTATTCAAGGCCGCGATTCTCTTCACCGACCAGCGTACCGATAGCGCCGCCATGGTCACCGAATTGCAGCACCGCCGTCGGGCTGGCCTTGATGCCGAGCTTGTGTTCGATCGAGACACAATGCACATCATTGCGCTCACCCAACGAGCCATCCTCATTGACCAGAAACTTCGGCACCACGAACAGCGAAATCCCCTTGATGCCTTCCGGCGCAGTAGGCGTGCGCGCCAGCACCAGATGAATGATGTTCTCGGCCATATCATGCTCACCGTAGGTGATGTAGATCTTGGTACCAAATACCTTGAACGATCCGTCGTCCTGCGGCACCGCGCGCGAGCGGACCATCGCCAGATCCGAACCCGCTTGCGGCTCGGTCAGGTTCATTGTTCCGGTCCATTTGCCGGAAATCAGATTGGTCAGGTACGTGGCCTTCTGCTCGTCCGAACCGGCCGTCATCAGTGCTTCAATGGCGCCGTCGGTCAGCATCGGACACAACGCAAACGACACGTTGGCCGCATTGACCATTTCTATGCACGGCGTCGCCACCAGCTTGGGCAAACCCTGTCCACCGAATTCGGCGGGATGCTGAACACCCTGCCAGCCGGCCTCGCCAAACGACTTGAACGCTTCCTTGAAACCCTTGGTCGTGGTGACCTGACCGTCGTGCCAGAAACTAGGGGACTTGTCGCCCTCCCAGTTCAATGGCGCGACCACTTCGCTGCAAAACTTGGCATTCTCTTCGAGGACCGCCTCGACGGTTTCCGGGGTCGCGTCTTCGCAGCCGGGCAAGGCATTCACATCGGACAACCCTGCCAGCTCGTTCATGACGAACAGCATGTCTTTTAATGGGGCGACGTAGCTCATGTGTTACTCCCTAAAATTTGGGCGGGATACGGAACAGGCAGTGCACGTTGCACGACACCTGCCACGTTCCCGCCCTTTCTAATTAAAAATTAGCCCAGTTCCGTGACCAGTTGCGGCACGACGTCAAACAGATCCCCCACCAGCCCGTAGTCGGCAACCGAAAAAATCGGTGCTTCCGGATCCTTGTTGATGGCGACGATCGTCTTCGAATCTTTCATGCCGGCCAGATGCTGGATCGCGCCCGAGATACCGACGGCGATATACAACTGTGGCGCAACGATCTTGCCGGTCTGGCCGACTTGCCAGTCGTTGGGTACATAGCCGGCGTCGACCGCCGCGCGCGACGCACCCATGGCGGCACCGAGGCGGTCCGCCAGCGGCTCGAGAATTTTGAAGTTGTCGCCCGACCCCAAGCCACGACCGCCTGAGACGATGACTTTGGCAGCCGTCAATTCGGGGCGATCTGACTTGGCCAGTTCACGTGACACAAAAACCGACTTACCGGAATCAGCGACCGCAACGAGGTTTTCGATGGCCGCGGAGCCACCGGCCGGGGCGGCATCAAAACCGGTCGTGCGCACCGTGATGACCTTGATCGCATCGAGCGACTGCACGGTGGCAATGGCGTTACCGGCATAGATGGGACGCTCGAACGTGTCCGGCGCATCGACCTTGATGATCTCTGAAATCTGACCGACGTCCAGGCGTGCGGCTACGCGCGGCGCGATGTTTTTTCCGTAGGCGGTTGCCGGGGCGAGGATATGGCTGTAGGCCGATGCCATGGCAAGCACTTGCTCGGCAATGTTTTCCGCCAATCCATCGCCGAAAGGCGCGCCGTCGGCGACCAGCACCTTGGCAACGCCGGCGATTTTTGCCGCGGCCTCGGCCGCAGCGCCACAATTGTGTCCGGCAACGAGGACATGGACATCACCGCCGCACAGCAGGGCGGCAGCGATGGTGTTGAGAGTGCTTGCTTTCAATGAAGCGTTGTCGTGTTCAGCAATGACAAGTGCGGCCATGATGGATTCCCGATTGATAGTCGCGGCGCTAAGCGCCGGCGGCAGTGGTTTATTGGATGACTTTGGCTTCGTTCTTCAGCTTGGCGACCAGCGTTGCCACATCGGGCACCTTGATGCCGGCCGAACGTTTCGGTGGCTCGGACACTTTCAGTGTTTTCAGGCGCGGAGCGACATCAACACCCAGATCGGCCGGCTTGATGATTTCCAGCGTTTTCTTTTTCGCCTTCATGATGTTTGGCAGTGTCACGTAGCGCGGCTCGTTCAGGCGCAGGTCAGTAGTGACGATGGCTGGCAAAGTCAGTGACAGCGTTTCCAGACCACCATCGACTTCACGGGTCACGGCAACCTTGTCGCCATCGACCACGACTTTCGAGGCGAAGGTCGCTTGCGGCCAGCCCAGCAGGGCAGCGAGCATCTGGCCCGTCTGGTTGCAATCGTCATCGATGGCTTGCTTGCCGAGAATGATCAGTTGCGGTTGCTCCTTATCAGCCAATGCCTTGATCAGCTTGGCGACGGCCAGTGGTTGCAGTTCGACATCCGTCTCGACCAGCACACCACGATCGGCACCAATAGCCATCGCCGTACGCAGCGTTTCCTGGCATTGCACCACGCCGCATGAGACGACGATCACTTCCGTTGCCTTGCCTGCTTCTTTGAGTCGCATGGCCTCTTCGACAGCAATTTCATCGAAAGGATTCATGGACATTTTGACATTGGCGATATCGACGCCGGTGCCGTCGGATTTGACCCGCACCTTGACGTTGTAATCCACCACACGTTTGACTGGAACCAGGATTTTCATAGGTCTGCCTTTAAGAAAGTCGAATTGACGTAAACGTTAACTGACCCGGATTATAAGAGAAAAATCCATCCGGCCGCCAGATTAAGCACGATCGTACTATTGTTGATTTAAAAAAAATTGCTTCAGCAGCACAATCCCGATTCGGGATTTTTCGCCGGGGTTACCCGGCGGGCAATACCCATACCGCCACTGGCCTGCTGAAGAACACGCTTATTTGCGCTTCATAAAAAATACAAATTCTTTGTTTTCGTCGGTCATGGCAAGCAATTCATTTCCGGTCTGTTTGGCAAATGCCTGAAAGTCACGGATAGACCCCGGATCGGTCGCTGTCACTCTCAGGACCTGGCCGCTCGTCATATCGGCAAGCGCTTTCTTTGTCTTGAGGATGGGCAGCGGACAGTTGAGACCGCGTGCATCAAGTTCTTTATGAAAATCCATGGCCTTGATCTCGCATCAGGTTGTTGTTAACTAACCCAAATTCTACCGGAAAACACCCGCTCGTTGACGGGACGCAACCACATTGAAAAAAATCAACAGATTTTGTTCAAGTCCCCAAAGCCCCGCCAGCATTGGCAGCGGCCTTAGTGGATATCCGCATCACAGCTTGCCGTCGACCCAGCCAGGAACTCCCGACAACGCCGCAGCCAGTCCGCCCGGATCGGTACCTCCGGCTTGTGCCATATCAGGACGCCCGCCTCCTTTGCCGCCCACTTGCAACGCCACAAAATTCACCAGATCACCGGCCTTGATACGCGACGTGGCATCTGCAGTCACGCCGGCAATCAGACTGACTTTGCCCTCGTTGACCGCAGCCAGTACGATCGCCGCAGTCTTCAGCTTGTCCTTGAGTTTGTCCATTGTCACGCGCAGGGCGGCGACGTCGGCACCAAGCAGTACGGCGGCCAGCACCTTGATACCCTTGATATCGACCGCTTGCCCGATCAGTTCGTCACCCTGATTCGCTGCCAGTCGCGACTTCAATGCCGACACATCTTTTTCCAGCGACCGCACCTGTTCCTGCACTTGCCCGATACGCTGCGCCAACTCGTCCGGCTGCACTTTCAGGATCGCAGCGGCGTCCTGCATCTGCCGGCTCAGTGCTTGCACCAGCGCCAGCGCACCCTCGCCGGTGACGGCTTCGACGCGGCGAATACCCGCCGCTACACCGCTTTCCGCCGTGATCTTGAACAAGCCGATATCGCCGGTACGGTCTACATGGACACCACCACACAGCTCTTTTGACGAGCCGATACCGAGCACACGGACTTCATCGCCGTATTTTTCGCCGAACAGCGCCATCGCGCCGTATTTGACCGCATCGTCATAGGCCATCAGGCGCGCTTCGGTAGCGACATTGGCCAGAATCTCCCGATTGACAATCAATTCGACCTGACGAATTTCGTCTGCTGTCAGCGGGCCGTTATGGCTGAAATCGAAGCGGGTTTTATCGGTATCGACCAGCGAACCTTTTTGCGCAACATGGGCGCCCAGCACTTCGCGCAAGGCCTTGTGCATCAGGTGCGTGGCAGAGTGATTACGGATCGTCCGGCCGCGCGCAACCGGATCCACATTGGCGGCCACCTTGTCGCCAACAGACAATGTCCCGCTTGTCAGCGTGCCATGGTGTCCGAATACCTCGGACTGAATTTTCAGCGTGTCGGCAACGTGGAATTGAACAGCCGCACCGGTGAGCATGCCGGTATCGCCGACCTGCCCGCCCGACTCGGCATAGAACGGCGTGACATCCAGCACGACGATGCCGTCCTGGCCCGCCGTCATGCGCGGCACAGCCGTGCCGTCTACATACAGGGCGATCACGCCGGCGCTCTGCGCCAGCGCCTCGTAGCCGACAAAGCGGGTTTTGTCACCGCTGTATTCAACCGCCGCAGCCATCTTGAATTTACCGGCTGCGCGCGCGGTGGTGCGCTGCTGCTCCATCGCAACATTGAAACCGGCTTCATCGAGTTCGACCTTGCGTTCGCGACAAATGTCGGCGGTCAGGTCTAGCGGAAAGCCGAAAGTATCGTAGAGCGTGAAGGCGGTCTGACCATCGAGCTGGGTCGGCGTTACAAGGAGTGCGGCTTCCAGGATTTTCATGCCGTGCTCAAGCGTTTCGCCGAAGCGCTCTTCCTCTTGTCGCAGCACTTGCTCGACACGCGCCGCTGCTTGCGTCAGTTCGGGATAGGCCTCGCCCATTTCGATGACCAGATCCTTGACCAGCAAATAGAAAAATGGTTTGGCCTGACCCAGCTTGTGGCCATGACGCAAGGCGCGACGGATGATACGACGCAGCACATAGCCATGACCTTCGCTCGCCGGAATGATGCCGTCGACGATCAGGAATGCACAGGCGCGGATATGGTCGGCGATGACCTTGAGCGAGTTATCACCGAGCTCAGTCGTCCCGGTTTCGCGCGCGGCTGCCTTGATCAGGTTCTGGAACAGGTCGATTTCATAGTTGCTGTGGACGTGTTGCAGGATGGCCGCCAGCCGCTCCATGCCCATGCCGGTATCGACGCACGGCTTCGGCAGACGGGGCATGTTGCCTTGCTCGTCACGGTTAAATTGCATGAACACCAGGTTCCAGATTTCAATGAAGCGGTCGCCGTCTTCTTCTGCGCTGCCCGGAGGCCCGCCCCAGATTTCAGGACCGTGGTCATAGAAAATTTCGCTGCACGGACCGCATGGGCCGGTATCGGCCATCTGCCAGAAATTGTCCGAGGCGTAGCGCGCGCCCTTGTTGTCACCGATGCGGATGATGCGCTCGGTCGGGATGCCGATTTCATTGGCCCAGATCGCGTAGGCTTCGTCGTCTTCGTGATAGACCGTGACCCAGAGCTTTTCCTTGGGCAGCAGGTAGACATTGGTCAGCAACTCCCACGCATACTGGATCGCATCACGCTTGAAGTAATCACCGAAACTGAAATTACCGAGCATTTCGAAAAACGTGTGGTGACGTGCGGTGTAGCCGACATTTTCGAGGTCATTGTGCTTGCCGCCGGCGCGCACGCAGCGCTGCACGGAAGTGGCACGGGAATACGCCCGCTGATCGGTACCGAGGAACACATCCTTGAACTGCACCATACCGCTATTGGTCAGCAACATGGTGGGATCATTGCCGGGAATCAGCGGACTGGAACGCACGATCGTGTGTCCCTTGGATTCAAAAAATTTCAGGAACTTGGCGCGGATTTCGGTAGATTTCATGGTGTCGTCGTATGGAGGAATGCGGTTCTGCGAACGCCCGATTATACGTGATCCCTCCGGCACAAATGCCACCGGCAACCCGCTTACGCGAAGCCCGCGTCAATCAGGTCGATCCGGTCGGTACAAAACCCGTCCACACCCCAGCTCAACAGGTCACGTGCCCGTTCCACGCTATTGACGGTGTAACAGAACAGCCCCCATCCGCCTGCCTTGACCGCCGCGACCTGGCCGGCAGTGAGACTGTTCTGATCGACATGCAATGCCGTCGCATCAAGCGCACGCAATCCGGCCTCCCAGCCGGCCGGAATATGTTCAACCAGCCAGCCACGAGGTAGCTCGGGAGCAACTGCCTTGGCCGCCAACAGCGCCTCAAATGAAAACGACGACAGTAAAGGCGTCGCCTGCCCGGCCGCCAGCATGGCCTGCGTCATTGCCGCCACCGCCGCTCCGGTCGCCTGCTCCGCACCACGGGTCGGCTTGATTTCAACATTCATCCAGATACCGTGCTGATCGCAGAACCTGATCACTTGCTGGTAAGTTGGCACCAGTTCGCCGGCAAAGGTAGCGCCGAACCAGCTGCCGGCATCCATCGTGGTCAGCACCGACGAACTTGTCGTCGCGACGGCACCGCTGCCGGCGACGGTGCGGCCGAACTGCTCGTCATGCATCAATATCGGCACGCCATCCTGCGCTAACATGACATCGAATTCGACCGCCCGAAAGCCATGTGCCAGTCCGCACTGCATTGCTGCCAGCGTATTTTCGGGTGCCAGCGACCCGCCACCGCGGTGCGCGACGACGCGAGGAAACGGCCAAGGGGTTTTCATCTGTATTCTCCGGTAATGATCCCGAGTGTAATTGGTCTGCCGACCCAACCTGACTTTCCGGAAGCGCCATCGCCCATGCCAAATCATTCCACGCCCTCCGCACTAGGCCATCTGCGCATCCTCGACCTGACGCGCGTGCTGGCCGGCCCGTGGTGCGGGCAAACCTTTGCCGATCTGGGTGCCGATGTCATCAAAATTGAACGACCGGGCAGTGGCGACGACACCCGTGCCTGGGGGCCGCCCTACCTGCGCGATGCCGACGGCAAGGACACCACCGAAGCGGCCTATTATCTGGCCGCTAATCGCGGCAAGCGCTCGGTGACGGTCGACATCACGACCATCGAGGGACAACACATCATCCGGCAACTGGCGGCACGATCGGATGTCGTTCTGGAAAACTACAAGGTGGGTCAGCTGGAAAAATATGGCCTCGACTACGCGTCGCTGAAGCAGGTCAAGCCTGATCTGATCTATTGCTCGATCACCGGCTTCGGCCAGACCGGGCCGTATGCGCAACGTCCGGGCTACGACTTCATCATCCAGGGCCTGGGCGGATTCATGTCCGTCACCGGCGAACGCGATGCGCTGCCCGGTGGCGGCCCGCAAAAAGCGGGTATCGCTATTACCGACCTGATGACAGGCATGTACGCCACCGTTGCGGTACTGGCGGCATTGAGCCACCGTGACCGCACCGGCGAAGGCCAGGCTATTGACCTGGCGTTGCTCGACGTACAGGTCGCGATGATGGCAAACATGGGCACCAACTATCTGGCCAGCGACAACATCCCGCAACGCTGGGGCAATGCCCATCCGAACATCGTGCCGTACCAGACGTTCGCCACTGCAGATGGTCATCTGATCGTCGCTGCTGGCAACGACCGCCAATACCGGAACTTCGTCACGGCCGGCGATTGCGCCTGGCTGGCTGACGATACTCGCTTCGCCACCAATCCGCTGCGGGTCCGGAACAGGGATGTCCTGGTCCCACTGCTGGCAGAGATGGTGGTCAAGCGGAGCAAGCAGGACTGGCTGACCTTGCTCGAAGCAGCCGGTGTGCCCTGCGGTCCGATCAATAACCTGCAGGAAGTATTCGACAACCCGCAAGTGGTCGCACGCGGCTTGCAGATCGATATGCCGCATCCCGCTGGTGCCAGCGCGCGACTGATAGCGAGTCCGATGCGGATGTCGGAAACGCCGCCGACCTGTCGCTCGGCACCGCCGTTGCTGGGGCAACATACGGACGAGGTGCTGGCCAGCTTGCTTGGCTATTCGGAAGCTGACCTGGCGCAATTGCGAGCGCAGGATGTGCTGTAGCTGCCCTTCGCGTCATGCTAAGGTGCGCCTCCCGACATCTCACTCATCGCCACCATGACAAAAACCCTAGGCATCGTTGTACTACTCATTGTTCTTGTCGTACCGCTGGGATTACTGGCGGCGGGCCAGCTTGGTTTATTGAGTGGCAAACGGCCCGCGGATCTTGGCTTGCACGCAGGCATGCTCAAGCCGCCGGTCCTGACCGCGTCGAATGTCGTCTCAAGCTATGCCAGCTTGCAAGCTCACACGGCCTATCACGTGATCGCTCCGATCAAGTACGCGGGTGATGGTGCAACAGCATTCAGGCAACTCGCAGCCATCGCCGGAAAAATGGATGGTGCGACCGTCATCACTGCCAATCCTGGTTATCTGTATCTGGAATTCCAAACCCGCTTGCTCAAGTTTGTCGATGACGTCGAATTTGTCCTCGACGCGCCGGCGGGCGTCATCCAGATGCGCTCGGCATCGCGACTCGGCATCAAGGATCTGGGCGCCAATCGCGAACGCCTCGAGTCGATCCGGATGCGGTTGAGCCATCAGTAATTAATTGGATTCCTTGATCAGCCTGCCGCCGCCGTTCTGGATCGGACGGGCATTCATCGGATACAGCCGTGCAAAAATTGCCATCTGCTGCGCGGACATCTGGATGGGTTCCTTCATCACCAGCCACAACACACCTTCGCTACAAGGCGGCTCCGTGAGTGATCCCATATACGTGTAGTACCCGCGTTGCACCGGCAACATCTGATTCATGTCGATGACCATCGTTGGCGACGTTGCCTCATTTTTTTCCAGCGGCAAGTTGTTCCAGATGATCTGAACCAAGGGGCTCGGCACGCCCTCGGTAATCATTGCCGCGACAATGGCGAGCCTGCCGTCGGCATCCTTGTGCACCAGATGCGCCACCATCGGGAAATTCCGGCCATTGATCCGCTCTTCCGACGGCCGGTGAAAATGGAATTGCACCAGCTCATACATCTTCCCTGCGACGGTGATCGTGTTGCCTGCGCCCATGTTGACTTGTATGGTGTGTCCATTATCGAGAACACTGAAACGGGCCGGCTTATAATCGACATTGATCGGCTCGAGGTCCACCCGGATACCATCCCGGATATCAATCGGCGACTGGCGCTTGCCGCTGTCGCATTGCGACCAGGCCGGATTGATGCGACCCCAGCGCAACGGACCGTTTTCACCCTCGTAATCCCAGTGCGATGCATGGGACAACTCAAGCGGCACCGCAGCGACGACTTTCGGCCGGGGCGGGATACGTGGTTTCTGCGCCGCCTGACGAGCAGCAATGTTTGCTTTTTCCAACCGGGCGAGACTGGCCTTCAGGCGCACGCCCAACTCCTCCTCCCGCTGTGCAGCCTCCCTGGCAAGTGCCCGCTCCGCGGCCGACATCGACGGCTCCTTGATCACCGACGGCGGCTTGATCGGCTGAGTCGCTTCCTTGATGGCAGCCGACACGCTACCGGGCTTGGCAGTCTGATCAGCGGCAGGTTTGGCAGGGGCCTCCGCCGGCTCGGCAGCATGCGCCAGTCCAACAAACAATAAGCTTCCAAATAATCGTGAAACAGCGCGCATAAGACACCTGCAAAATGGAGACGTATCTTTGTAACGACCAGCGAGCCAGTTACTTGAACGCAATATGCGCGATGGACACAATAAAAAAAGCACCCGAGGGTGCTTTTCTTGTCACGCGTTCATGATCGACGCAGGCCTGAGCCCGCCATCAATTAAAACTTGTGGCGGATACCGACGTTCAATGCTTTGTCGCCTGTGCCGCTCGACGTTGCGTCGCCAACGGTATAGTTCAGACCGTTGTCGTTCTTGATGCGTGCATATGCCGAGTAAAGATTGGTACGCTTCGACAATGCATAGGTGTAACCCACTGCGTACTGCTTGGCATCCTGGTTCAAAGCCGACTTGTCATTACGGCGGACGTACGACGCCATCACAGCACTAGCGCCGAATGGGACCGTAACACCAACCAGGGCGCTGTCAGCATTGACCAATGCATCGTCTTTGATTTTGCCGTAGCCAACTGCCAGCGTAGCAACATTGAAGTTGTACGAGAAAGTAGCTTGGGTGTATTTCGTGGTGTTGGTGTCTGTGGCATTGTTGGAGCGCTCATACACCAGCTTGCCCAGGATCGGACCGTTTGCGTAGCCAACGGAACCGCCGAGGGTGCGGCTTGCTGCAGTGTTACCGGCAACTTCGCCAAGGCCGTAGATGGCTTCAGCAGTGATGCCACCCATTTCAGGAGCAACGAATTTGATCGAGTTGTTGACGCGGGTTGCGCCAGTAATGAACAGATTGGTCGATGAACCAGCCAGGCCTGTACCGAAAGGATCGATTTCATCCAGCGCGGTGAACAACGGGTTGTATTGACGACCCATCGAGACAGTACCGAAACCGCCATTCAGACCAACCCATGATTGGCGACCAAACGCCAGACCACCTTGGCTGAAACCACCGGTATCAGCAGCGATACCTGTTTCCAGTTGGAACATGGCTTTCAAGCCGCTACCCAGATCTTCTGTACCCTTGAAACCAAGACGGCTGCCTGATTGAACGCCGTTTGCCAGTTTGGTGACGCTACCAGCTGCGCCGCCCATTTCACGGGTGATACCCATGTCGACGATACCGTAGGCGGTAACTGACGACTGAGCTGAAGCAATACCGGTGAACGCACCGAAGATCGCCAAGGCAAGTAATGATTTTTTCATGAGTTTTTCCTGTGGTTAATTAAGAACATTCGCTTGGGATTTTGGGAACGGTCTTAATGACCGTTAACCTAATCCGGGCGAAATTATTTACTGCTTATTAATAAATTTCTGATGCAATTCTTGCTGCGCTTCCGTTAAAACCGACCAACGAAAATTCAATGTCTGAATTCTACATATTCCATTTGAGAATGGCTGTATTGAAAGCGCCGGAAATGCGCCCCACCGATCACGGAGCAGAATGAACATCTGAATAAAAATTGGAATAACCAAATTTAACCAGCGAACCTTCGGCCACCTCATCAAGCGCATGAATCCACTAGCGAATGGATTCGGCCACCACTGCCCAAGAAAAAGTCGGCTTCAACAAACCGGAAACAGCGATGAATTCCCGATCTCCATAGGGAAACTCAGACAGGCCGATGATTTTATTAAATGAAATAGCGGTGGCCGGATGGCAGCAAGCTCCGCTATCGGATATCACCGGAATGGTAAAAATTAACAAACTTCAAAAAATCTCCAAATAACGTCTATTGCGACAAGATGTGTATCTCCGACACAACACATTCCTTCCCCGCTGCTAGCCGACCTCACAAAAATGAGACATTTTCAATGCCCCAAACGACCCGATTTAGAAAAAGTGAACAAGCTGAATTACTGCATTCGTGATATTCGGCCGGTGCGGATGCGGGTTGGTTGCGCACGCGATCGTCATCCTCCACGCAAACTGCCTGACCGGGCGCAACACAAGGCAATGCGGAACCACCTGCCGGCTACGGTAAAATGTGCGATCTTCACCACTCCGATACCGACCGCCTTCCATGAGCAAAGATCACAACAGTCCAGTCGCGGCAGATTCGGCACCCCCTTCCAATTTTCTGCGCAGCATCATCGATGTCGATCTGGCGGCGCACACGTACGCCGGCCGTACCGATGCCGCAGGCCTGCCACTACCACAGGTAATTACCCGCTTTCCACCAGAACCAAACGGCTATCTGCATATCGGCCACGCCAAATCGATCTGCCTGAACTTCGGCCTGGCGCGTGACTACCAGGGACGCGCCCATCTGCGTTTCGACGACACCAATCCTGCCCGCGAAGATCAGGAGTATGTCGATACCATCCTCGATTCAGTCAAATGGCTGGGGTTCGACTGGACCAGCAACGGTCAGGAGCACCTGTATCACGCCAGCGATTATTTCGACCGGCTCTACGAAATGGCTGAATATCTGATTACTGCAGGACATGCCTACATCGATAGCCAGCCCGCCGAAGAAATGGCCGCCAACCGCGGCAGCTTCAGTGAGCCCGGCAAGGACTCGCCATTCCGTACACGCGCCGCGGCAGAATCGCTGGAGCTGTTCCGCCGCATGAAAGCCGGTGAGTTTGCTGATGGCCTGCACATCCTGCGGGCCCGTATCGACATGGCGTCACCCAACATGAATCTGCGTGATCCGGCGATGTACCGTATCCGCCATGCGCACCATCACCGGACCGGCGATGCGTGGTGCATTTATCCGATGTATGACTACACGCATCCGATCTCGGACGCGCTGGAAAACATCACGCATTCGATTTGCACGCTCGAATTCCAGGACCACCGGCCTTTCTACGACTGGATACTCGAGCGCCTGGCCGAAGGCGGATACTTCAAAAAGCCACTCCCGCGCCAGTATGAATTCGCGCGCCTGAACCTGACCTACGTCATCACTAGCAAACGCAAACTGCGCGAACTGGTCGAGCAACACATCGTCGATGGCTGGGACGATCCGCGCATGCCGACCATCGTCGGATTACGTCGACGCGGATTCACGCCCGAATCGCTGCAACTCTTCTGCGAGCGCTCCGGCGTCACCAAGTCCGATAGCTGGATCGATATCGGCACGCTCGACGGCTGCCTGCGCGAGGACCTTGACCCGAAAGCGCCGCGTGCCACAGCCGTATTGCGGCCACTGAAACTGGTCATCGACAACTTCCCGGCCGGCGAAGTCATCGCCTGCCAGGCTCCAGTGCATCCGCACTTGCCGGAACGCGGCAACCGCGACTTTCCGATTTCCGACACCTTGTGGATCGAGCAGGAAGACTTCATGGAAGTCCCGACCAAAGGCTATTTCCGGCTGTTCCCGGGTAACAAAGTGCGCTTGCGCTACGGCTTCGTGGTCGAGTGCACCGGCTGCGACAAAGATGCCGACGGGAATGTCATCACCGTGCATTGCAACTACTTTGCCGACAGCAAATCCGGCACCGAAGGCTCGGCCAATTACAAGGTCAAGGGAAACATCCATTGGGTTAGTGCTGCCCATGCACTACAAGCCGAAGTACGCCTGTACGATCGCCTGTTCACTGATGCGCAACCGGATGCCGGTGGCAAGGATTTCAAACTCGCACTTAATCCGAATGCCAAGGAAGTCGTTGCCGCATGGGTCGAGCCTGGCCTCGCCGCTGCGCAAGCCGATGACAAGTACCAGTTCGAGCGGCACGGTTATTTCGTCGCCGACCGGCACGATTCGCAACCCGGGCACCTGGTATTCAACCGCATCACCACACTGAAAGATAGCTGGGGCAAGTAAGCCGGCAACCCTCATGACACTCGCCACCTGGATCACCTTTGTCATCGCTGCCTGCATCATCGCCATTTCGCCAGGATCCGGGGCCGTGCTGTCGATGTCACATGGCTTGTCATACGGCGTAAAGCCCGCCAGCGTTACCATCCTGGGCTTGCAAGCCGGCTTGCTAATGATCCTGGTGATCGCCGGCGCGGGCGTCGGATCGCTGCTGCTGGCGTCCGAAGTCGCCTTCAATGCGGTCAAGATCATCGGCGCGCTCTATCTGATTTACCTCGGCATCAGCCAGTGGCGCGCCAGCGTCGATGTGGATGACACCAGCCCGCACCTGTCAGCGGCCGCGGATATTCCAGGCTGGAAAAAACGCTTGATGACCGGTTTTCTGACCAATGCCACCAATCCGAAGGGCATCATTTTCATGGTCGCGGTGCTACCGCAATTCATTACTAGCGGGGCGGCGCTGCTGCCGCAATTGCTCATCCTCGGCATCACGATGTGTGCGATTGACCTGATGGTGATGCATAGCTATGCGTTTGCCGCATCGTCGATGCAACGTTATTTTCGGGACGCGCGGGCCATGAAAAAACAAAACCGCTTTTTCGGCGGTGTGCTGATGGCAGTCGGTGCTGCCCTGTTTTTCGTCAAGCGCAATCCCGGTTGACGGTCGTCTTCAGTCTTTTGGAACGACCGGACCGGCATCGAATTGCCGGGGATTCTTGCCGGTGATACCGGCATAGAACTGGCGAATGACCACCATGTCGGCCTCGATATCTCCGCTCGGCTCGAACATCCGTCCTATGCCACCCACCTTGCGCCCGAAGTCGAGAAACGCCAGCGCGATCGGCACTTGCGCTCCCAGTGCAATGTAATAAAAGCCGGTCTTCCAGTGCGTGACTTTATTGCGGGTTCCCTCCGGCGGCACAATCACGGCCAGTTGCTCGCTGCGGGAAAACGCCTCGATGGTCTCCTGCACCAGATTGCCAGCCTTGCTGCGATCGACCGCAATGCCTCCCAGCCAGCGCATCACCGGTCCGAGCGGCCCGGTAAACAAGCTCGCTTTTCCCATCCAGTAAATCCGCAAACGCAGCACCGCGCACACCATCAGCGTCACCGGAAAATCCCAATTACTGGTGTGTGGTGCGGCAATCAGCACGAATTTCGATGCTGCCGGAGCCGTACCTTCTACCTTCCAGCCCATCAGCCTGAGGCAAACAACCGAGATCCAGCGCAGCAAAATGTGAATGACGGGCGTCTCGAAAATCGTGGTGTGCATGGCGAACCGGTAGAAAGAATGGTTGTGAAATAGAAGTCTCGGCGACTTTCTGACGAGCAAGAGTGTATGTGAGTAAATACCATTAGACAACATTCGTCTGCGAGCAACATGGCGATTTACCAATTCACGACAGTGCAACAGAATAAATTAACTGTTAGTTACATGGTGTTATGATTTTCATCAACCTTTGGTGTCGCGGCAATGCGGTGCTATGCGACTTCCAGCAATCTCTCGCGCATGACTTTACGGAGACATCAAGCCCATGACACAGCAAAAAGTCCCCCCCGCATGGACGAAACCACCCTCCCGCGTTGCGTTCATCAAAGGCAATCTGACAGCGATACTGGTCTGGCCTGTCGGTTGTCTGACATTAGCGATAGCGATCTGGGTCATCACCCTGTCGATCATTCAATCCGATCATGAATTTATAGAACGTAATGCCCGCAAAAATGCGTCGTACATCGCCACATCCTTTGCACAGCAATTGACACGCTTGCTCGATCAGGCGGATCAGACCGCCATCCATTTGCGTCTGGACTGGCGGCAAAGTAATGGCCGCCTGAAACTCGACACACTGCAAGGACAGGGCCTGTTCCCGCACAACGGCTTGCTCTCTGCAACGATCCTCAATCGTCAGGGTGACGTCGTCACCAGCACCCGCAACATAAAAACAGGCGTGAACGTGGCGCAGATGGCGTACTTTCTGACCCAGCGTAATGCTACCGAAGACCAGCTTCACATCGGCCCGCTGATGTCCGGAGGCTTGTTCGACAAACCGACGATACAACTGTCACGCCGCTTGCAAGATGCCAGCGGCGCGTTCGATGGCGTCATCGTGATCTCGGCCGAATCGGCTTACTTCACCGCGTTCTTTGATAGCGCCAGCCTGGGACAGGCTGATTTGCTGGCAGTGATGGACAAAGAAGGCGGGATGCGCGGTTCACGCATCGGCAATACGTTGTATCCGGCCGATAGCCCGGCAATCCGCAAGATGCCGATGCTGGTACCGGCACAGCGCGGCGTCATCGTCGCCTCCGACAACACCATCTTTGCCGATGGCGAGGGCCGCTATCTGGCATGGCAAGCACTGTCCGCCTACCCTTTTGTCACCTTGATCGGCCTGTCGGAACAGCAATTGCTGGCACCCTATGTCGATACCTGGGACACCTATCGACAAGGGGCGATGATTGCGTCGATTTTCCTGCTGGTATTATCCCTGATTGGCATCGTCATGTCAGTGCGCATGGCACAGCGACATTATCAATCAGAGGAAATCAAACGCACGTACCGGATCGCGACCGAGGGTGGCAACGAGGGTTTCTACATGCTGCGCGGGCTGTTCGATTCCGAACAGCATCTGACTGACTTCCTGATTGAAGATTGCAACGAGCGCGGTGCGTTGTTAATCGGCAAGACACGCGAACAACTCATCGGCTCCCGTTTTACCGAGCATAACGAGGGCATCCACCAGAAAATCATGCTCGGCGTATTTCGCAAGGCCATGCAGAGCGGCTTTTACGAGGATGAATTCGAAGTGATCGACGATAGTCCGCTGCATGGCACCTGGTTACATCGTCGCCTCGTCAGGGCCGACACAGGACTGGCGATGACACTGCGCGACATTTCTGCGCTCAAGAATCACAACACGGAGCTAACCCGTGTCGCCAACGAAGATGCACTCACCTCGCTGCCAAGTCGTCACTGGCTGACCAGTTTCCTGCCCGCGGCCATCGAGCGCAATGCCAACGCCGGCACCATGCTGGCCCTGCTGTTCGTCGACCTCGACGGCTTCAAGAGCGTCAATGACACGCTCGGACATGCCGCCGGCGACGAATTGCTGCAGCAAGCGGCCAAGCGCCTGCAATCGGTACTGCGTCCGGGCGACCATGTAGTCCGGCTGGGCGGCGACGAATTCACCGCCATTCTCGAACCCATCATGTCCGAAAACGACGCCACCCGCGTCGCCGTGCGTATCGTCGAAGCCTTCAACCGGCCGTTCGAATTAAGCCAGGGAATCAAGTCGGTTGGCACCTCAGTGGGCATCAGTTTGTTTCCGCGTGATGGCCAGGAATCAGATGCCCTGCTCAGGAACGCCGATATCGCCATGTATCGCGCCAAGTCGGAAGGCAAAAACCAATACCGGATGTATGAAAAAGAAGCGGCTAGCGCCTGACGAAATGCGAGCGGGTCGAGGCCGACAATTGCGTCTCGTACCAGTGCACCAGATGATCGAAGCGTTCCAGCTGATTTGCCGGCAGCGATGCTTGCACACTGCGCAACAAGGCCGGATCGAATGGCCGGCCCAGCCGGCGTAACTCATAGTGCAGATGCGGCCCGGTCGCCAGTCCCGTCATCCCGACCGTCCCCAGCAAGTCGCCCTGGCGCACCGCCATGCCTACTTTCAAGCCTTTGCTGAAGCCTTGCAGATGGCCGTAATACGTCGACAAGTCATCGGCATGCCGGATCAGCACCAGATTGCCGTAGCCGCCCCGCACACCGGCAAACTCGACCACGCCATCGGCCGTGATCCGCACCGGCGTGCCGGCCGGCGCGGCAAAATCAATGCCGGTATGGGCGCGCCAGGCTTGCAGGATCGGATGGAATCGTGCCACCGAATAGCCCGAAGTCATCCGTGAAAACACGATGGGCGATTGCAGGAAAGTCTGTTGTACCGGATGGCCATCGGCACTGAAATACGGCCGTTCGCCGGTGCCCGCGCCATCAAACAGATACGCCGTATGCGTGCGCTGCGGCGTTACCAGCCGGGCTGCCAGAATGCGACCCGGTCGGCCGATCTGCCCCTCATTGAATTGCATTTCGAACAGCACCGTGCCCTTGAATCCTTGCGTCAGGTCCCGGTGAAAATCGAGCTCGCCCGAGAACAGCGCCACCAGCTGATCAACGATTTCTTCCGGCAAACCGATCGTATCGGCCGCCATATACAGTGCGCCGCCGGACAGCGCCGGTGGTTCGTCACCAGCCTTCGTCGCTTCGCGGATACGCAGCTCGCCACCGATCATCGTCGCCATCCGCATCTGGCGCGCCGACACCGAATAGAACACCGCCAGCGGCGTATGGAGTTCGCTCCATTCGACCCATACCTTGCTGCCGCGTACCGGACGCTGCGGCCAGTCGCGCGTAGCCGCCTGCATCAGGCGTGACGTCCAGGCATCAGCCGGTGCATGAAGACGCGCCAGGATGGTTTGCCAGGTGTCGTTCTGCGCCACCAGCATCGGTCCGCTCCAGGTCGATGCGCGGCCATCGGCTTTCGGTATACCGTCGTAGACGAAGTCCTGCGGTGCCGCTGCCGTCGGGCTGCCGGCACGACCGCCGGCCAGGCCGAACGACACCACTTCAAGCACAGGCTCGGGCGCCGCGCGCACCGCACCGGCGAAGCAGCAAAATAAAAACAAGACAAACGCCAGTTTGATGGACTGTAATTCGATTGGTCGCACGAAGACTTTCGGAATGGCCGGGGCGGCCCATGCTAACGTGATTTTCCGGCTGTCGTTTGATATCGCCCTCAATACCGCCTCTATTTACGTTTAAAATCGCGGGCACCAGAACGCACACCACAAGGCTTTTCATGCGTGACAACGAACATCCTCCCGAGGCACCGGAACCCATCCCGCCTGCCTGGTCGCTGCCCCGTGATGCGATGCAAGCCGATGATCCGCTGGCCGAGTGCCTGGTCACGCTGACCCGCTTGCGCAACCAGCCGCATTCACGCCAGACGCTGACCGCCGGCCTGCCGCTGGAAAACAACCGCCTTACTCCCGAACTATTCATTCGTGCTGCCGCCCGCGCCGGCCTGTCGGCACGCATCGTCAAACGAGCACTGCCGCGCATCAGCCAGCTGACGCTGCCGGCGGTCTTGCTGCTGATGGATGGCCAGGCCTGCATCCTGACCCACAAAGGCAACGACGGCACAGTGCGCATCATCCAGCCCGAATCCGGCGACGGCGAACTCGAGATCGACCTCGATATCCTGCAAGCGTCCTGTACCGGTCATGTGATTTTCGTGCGGCCGATGTTCAAATTCGATAGCCGCGCTGACAAGGACGACACGCCCGCCGGCGGTCACTGGTTCTGGACCCCGCTGCGGCAATCCTGGCGTATCTATTCCGAAGTCCTGATCGCCTCGCTGCTGGTCAATGTGTTCGCGCTGGTGCTGCCGCTATTCACGATGAACGTGTACGACCGCGTGGTGCCGAACCAGACCTTCGATACGCTCTGGGTACTGGCTATCGGCGTGGCCATCGTGTTCCTGTTCGACTTTGCGATGCGCAGCCTGCGCGGTTACTTCATCGATGTCGCCGGCAAAAAAATCGACATGGCGCTGTCATCGGCAATCTACGAAAAAATCCTCGCGATCCGGCTGGCGGTGCGTCCCAAGTCGGTCGGCGGCTTTGCCAACAGCCTCACCGAATTCGAATCCTTCCGCGAATTCCTGACCTCAGCCACCATCACCACGCTCATCGACCTGCCATTCACGCTGCTGTATTTGCTCATCATCTGGTGGGTCGGCGGGTCGCTCGTGCTGGTGCCGATCGTCGCGATTCCGCTGATCCTGATCCCGAGCATGCTGCTGCAACGACCGCTGGCACGGGTCATCAACCAGACCTTCACGGTCGGTTCGCAACGCCAGGCCACGCTGATCGAAACCCTGGCCGGCCTCGATACGATCAAGGCCATCTCGGCCGAAGGTCCGGCCCAGCGCCGCTGGGAACAGCTGGCCGGACAGATTGGCAAGCTCAGCCTGCGCGCCCGCCTGTTGTCGGCCGCCAGCATCAATACCGGCATATTGATCCAGCAACTGGCCAACGTCGCGCTCATCATCGTCGGGGTCTACCTGATCGCCGACAAGGCCTTGTCGATGGGCGCGCTGATCGCCTGCACGATGCTGGCCGGACGCACGCTGGCACCGCTGTCGCAGGTCGCCGCGCTGGCCACGCGCTTCCACCACGCCCGCACCGCGCTGATGGGGCTGGACCGCATCATGAACCTGCCGGTCGAACATCCGCCCGGCAAGAGCTTCGTGCACCGGCCTGATTTTCAGGGCGGCATCGAATTCCAGAACACCAGTTTTGCCTATCCCGACCAGCCGGTCGAAGCCCTCAGCAAGGTCTCGTTCAAGATCGCGCCGGGCGAACGGGTCGGCATCATCGGTCGCATCGGCTCCGGCAAATCGACCATCGAAAAACTCATCCTCGGCCTGTACCAGCCCAGCGATGGCGCGATCTGGATCGATGGCGTCGACCAGCAGCAGATCGACCCGATCGATCTGCGTCGCCACATCGGCTACGTGCCGCAGGACCCGGTGCTGTTCTTCGGCAGCATCAAGGACAATATCGTCATGGGCGCACCGCACGCCGACGATGCCGCGATGCTGCGCGCAGCCGATATCGCCGGCGTCACCGAATTCGTCAACCGCCATCCGCAAGGCTTCGACCGCGCCGTCGGCGAACGCGGCGATGGCCTGTCCGGCGGCCAGCGCCAGTCGGTCGCAATTGCCCGCGCCTTGCTGCAGGACCCGAACGTGCTGGTGCTCGACGAACCCACCAATTCCCTCGACAACCGCTCCGAAGAGAACTTCAAGACACGCCTGTCGCAGCAACTCGGCACCAGGACACTGATCCTGATCACGCATCGCGCCTCGATGCTGACGCTGGTCAATCGCCTGCTGGTGGTCGAAGGCGGCCGCATCATCGCCGATGGTCCGAAAGAGCAAGTGCTGGAAGCCTTATCCGGAGGAAAACTGCATGTCACGAAAGTTTAAATCTCCGCTCGCCGTCTGGAACAGGAAGCTCCAGCAACTGGTCCTGCCTGCCGGTACCGACGACGCCGAGCACCGCGCCGACATCGAATTCATGTCCGACAGCAGTGCCGCGCTGGTCACCGGCGCGCCGCGCTTCGGCTCGCTGATCATCCGGGGGGCGGTGCTGTTCGTCATCATCGCGGTGGTCTGGGCGGCCTTTGCCCCGATCGATGAAATCACCATCGGCGAGGGCAAGGTGATTCCGTCAGGCCAGGTCCAGGTGATCCAGAATCTCGAAGGCGGCATCGTCTCGGAGATCCCGGTACACATCGGCGAACTGGTGCAGCAGAACCAGATCGTGCTGGTGCTGGACAAAACGCGCTTCTCGTCATCGGTCGATGAAGTCACGGCCAAGTACGAAGCGCTGCAGGCGAAGATTGCCCGCCTCGCCGCAGAGACTGTCGGCAGCGCCTTTATCGCGCCGCCCGAACTGCTACGCGCCAATCCGAAAATCGTCGACGAAGAAAAACAGCTCTACCAGAATCGCCAGCGCGAACTGGAATCGGCGCTGACGGTGCTGCGCGAACAGGCCAACCAGCGCACCCAGGAATTGCGCGAGAAACGCGCCCGCATGATCCAGCTCGAAGAAAGCCAGCGTCTGGTCACGCGTGAACTGACGATCAGCAAGCCGATGGTCGCGCAAGGCGTGCTGTCGGAGGTCGAAGTGCTGCGACTGGAACGCCAGGTTAGCGATTTCCGTGGCGAAGCCGAAGCCGCACGTCTGGCCATCCCGCGCATCGAACAGAGCATCGCCGAAGCCCGCGCCAAAGAAAACGGCCAGCTCGCCAAGTTCAGGTCGGACGCCGCCACCGAGCTCAACCTGGCCCGCTCCGAGTTCGAGCAATCGCGCGCCTCGGGGGTCGCCATGGCTGATCGTCTGGCCCGCACTGAAATCCGCTCGCCGGTCGCAGGACTCGTCAAGACCCTGAAAGTGAGCACCGTCGGCGGCGTGATCCAGCCCGGCATGGAACTGATGGAAATCGTCCCGATTGCCAACAACCTGCTGATCGAAGCGCGCGTGCGGCCTGCCGACGTGGCCTTCCTGCATCCGGGCCAACACGCCACCGTCAAGCTCAGCGCCTATGATTTTTCGATCTACGGCGGGCTCGACGCGACCCTCGAAAACATCACGGCCGACTCGATCACCAACGACGAAGGCGAAAGTTTTTATCAGGTGCGGGTCCGTACCATCAAGAACAACCTCGGTGCCGGCGACAAGAATCTGCCTATCATTCCGGGCATGATGGCTACCATCCACATACGCACCGGCAAAAAAACGGTGCTGAACTACTTGCTCAAACCCGTCATCAAAGCCAAGCAGGAAGCATTGCGCGAGCGCTGATGCCGGTACAATCCGGCCATCATTTTTTTGAAAGTTGCCGTGGCTGATCCCGCTGTCCTGCTCCAATACCTGCTGCCCAAGCAAGCCATCACCTGGTTTGCCGGGAAAGTCGCCAACGCCGAAGCCGGCAGCATCACTACCGGCATCATCCGGCGCTTCATTGCGCGCTATCAGGTCAACATGGCCGAGGCCGCCAATCCGGACATCAGCAGTTACGCCAGCTTCAATGCCTTCTTCACGCGGGCCTTGCGCAGCGATGTGCGGCCGATCGCCGCTGCCAGGTTCATCTGCCCGGTCGATGGCGCAATCAGCCAGTTCGGCCCGATCGAGCGCGACCAGATTTTCCAGGCCAAGGGCCATGCCTATTCGACCACCGCGCTGGTCGGCGGCGACGCCGCGCTGGCCGCACAATTCCAGGATGGCAGTTTCGCCACCATCTATCTCAGTCCGAAGGATTACCACCGCATCCACATGCCCTGCGATGGCCGCCTGCTGCGCATGATCTACGTCCCGGGTGAACTGTTCTCGGTGAACCCGGCCACCGCGCGCGGCGTGCCCGGCCTGTTCGCCCGTAACGAGCGCGTGGTCTGCGTATTCGAGGGTATCGATGGTCCGTTCGTGCTGACGCTGGTCGGCGCCACCATCGTCGGCAGCATGGCCACAACCTGGCACGGCGTGGTCAACCCGCCGCGCACGAAAGCCGTGCGCGAATGGCGCTACGACGACCAGCAGATCGTGCTCAAGAAGGGCGACGAGATGGGACGTTTTCTGCTCGGCTCGACGGTGGTGCTGCTGTTCCCGGCCGGACGCCTGCAATTCAATCCGGCGTGGCAGGCGGTGTTGCCGGTGCGGCTCGGCGAACCGATGGGCGATGCCGCCGGCATGGCCTAACAGCCGGGAATTCAAGTGCTGTTTTCTGCCCTGCTCAAGGACCAGCAATGGCGCTTCGAAGTCCCGTCATCACTGACGCTGATGGAAGCCGCCCGCCTGGCCGGCATCACGCTGCCCAGTTCCTGCCGCAATGGCACTTGCCGCACCTGCCTGTGCCGCTTGCACAGCGGATCAGTGCGCTACACCGTCGACTGGCCCGGACTCAGCGCCGACGAAAAGAAGGCCGGCGACATCCTGCCATGCGTCGCGGTACCGCTGTCGGATGTGGTGATCAGGGAGCCGCGGGCGAGCAGACAGTGATGGTTAGAGGATTGATGGCGGCAACCAGTGCATTTGGTGCAATAACCGAAGGGCATTGCACCGCGTGCGCCTCAAGCGCATCACGCCTACAAATACTCCCACTAAATCACCCCCAGCAGCTTCAACCCCAACGGCAACAACAACGCCGTCATCACCCCCGACAAGCCCATCGCCAGCCCGGCAAACGCGCCCATTTCTTCGCTGACCTGAAAACCGCGCGCAGTGCCGATGCCGTGCGCAGTGACGCCGAGCGCGAAGCCCATCACCTTGTGATCAGTGAATTTCATCCAGGTCAGGATGGTGCGTGCCAGCGTCGCCCCGAGGATGCCGGTGGCGATCACCATCACGGCGGTCAGCGACGGCAAGCCACCGATTTTTTCGGCGATACCCATCGCGATCGGCGAGGTGACCGACTTCGGGGCCAGTGACAGGATGGTCACCGGCGACGCGCCCAACGCCCAGGCCACTCCCATTGCCGTAGCGATCGCCGCCGTGCTGCCGGCCAGCATGCCGACGAGCAGCGCAAACCAGTCGCGCCGCAAAGCCGGCAATTGCTGATACAGCGGAATGGCCAGCGCCACCGTGGCCGGTCCGAGCAGAAAATGCACGAATTGCGCGCCATCAAAATACGTCTTGTACGAGGTACCGGTCAGCGTCAGCACCAGCACCAGAATGGCCACCGCGATCGCCACCGGATTGGCCAGCGGATTAAATCTGGCGCGCTGGTAAATGAGTGACGCTAGCTGATAGGCCAGCAATGTCGCGGTCAGTCCGAGCAGCGGCGACGCCGCCAGATAGACCCAGATCTCGTTGAGCTTGGGCGTCATTTCTGCAAGGCCCGCACGACCGCTGCGGTAACCGCAATCGACACCACAACGCTAACCAGCAGCGCCATCGAAATCGGTAGCCATTCGGCCGCGATCAGCCTTGCATGGACCATGATGCCGACGCCGGCCGGCACGAACAGCAGCGACAGATGGCGCAACAAACCCATCGCCGTCGGTGCCAGTTTGTCGACCATCGCAGGGCGCATCATCAGGTACGCCAGCAGCAGCACCATGCCGATCACCGGACCGGGTATCGGCAACGACAACGCGTACGACAAGCCCTCACCGAGAGCCTGGAAAACCAGCAGCGTAGCGAATGTGGCGATCATCAAACCTCCGGATTATTCAGATGAGCGAGTCTAGCATTGGCGCATTTGCCGGCCGGCGTCAACGGGAGCAGTAGAATGCAAGCCCCGATCATCCGGTCACATCGCTGCTGACATGACATTCACCGATCTATCCCGCGTTCTATTTCCATTGCTGCTGGCAGCGGGCACCGCCTTCGCGGCTCCCGCCCTCGAAGACAGCATCGCGCAGCGTGCTCTCGCCTGCATCGGCTGCCACAACGTCGACGGCAAGCGCGGCGCCGATGGCTACTACCCGCGTATCGCCGGCAAGCCGGCCGGTTATCTGGCCAACCAGCTGATCAATTTCCGCGAAGGCCGGCGTGCTTATCCGCAAATGATCTATATGGTCGACAACCTGTCGGATGCCTATCTGCATGAACTGGCCGGCTATTTCTCGGCACTGGAAGTGCCGTACCCGCCGCCGCAAGCGCTCGCCGTCCCGGCCAGCGTGGCCGCCCGCGGACAACTGCTGGTGCAGCACGGCGATGCCGCCAAAAACATCCCGGCCTGCATTGCCTGCCACGGCAGCGCACTGACAGGCGTGTCGCCGGCCATTCCCGGCCTGCTCGGTTTGCCGCGCGATTATCTGGCAGCGCAATTCGGTGCCTGGCGCAACGGCACGCGTCACGCCGCCGCCCCCGATTGCATGCATAAAATCAGCCTGCAACTGAGCACCGATGACATCGGTGCCGTCGCCGCCTGGCTGTCGGCGCAACCGGTACCGGCGGGTGCCAGGCCGGCCACTTCGCTGCCTGCGACCATGCCGCTGACCTGCGGCAGCGCGCCACAATGATGACATCCATGAAACGATTCCTACTGGTCGCCCTGTTCCTGCTGCTGGCGATACCCGCCTTGCTGATCGTGAAAGAGTTCATCCACACTCCCGGCCATGACGCCACCGGCGTACCTATCACCGGCTCCGCAGTCCAGGTCGCGCAGGGCAAGTACCTGGCGCTGGCGGGCAATTGCATGGGCTGCCATACCGCGCGCGGCGGCCAGCAGTATGCCGGCGGACGGCCGATCGCGACCCCGTTCGGCACGATTTATTCGCCCAACCTGACCCAGGACCGCACCAGCGGACTGGGCACGTGGTCGGCCGATGATTTCTGGCAGGCGCTGCATAACGGCAAATCGCGCGACGGGAGCTTTCTGTACCCGGCGTTCCCGTACACCAATTACACACGGATGACGCGTCCCGACAGCGATGCGATGTATGCCTACTTCAAGACGCTGGCACCGGTAGCGCAGGGGAACATTCCGAACACGCTGCGCTTTCCGTACAACCAGCGGCCATTGCTGGCGGCGTGGCGCGTGCTCTACTTCACGCCAGGCACGCAGCCGGTCGATGCCGGCAAATCAGCCGAATGGAATCGCGGTGCCTATCTGGTCGAAGGCCCCGGTCATTGCAGCGCCTGTCACGCCAGTCGCACCACGCTCGGTGGCAGCCGCGGCGGCCTCGACGGTGGTCTGATTCCGGTGCTTGACTGGTATGCGCCATCGCTGACTTCGAGCAGCGAAGCCGGCCTGGGCGACTGGCAGCAATCCGACATCGTCGACCTGCTGCACACCGGCATCTCGGCGCGCGGCGCGGTATTCGGTCCGATGGCCGAAGTGGTTGGTGCCAGTCTGCAGCATCTGTCGACACCGGACTTGCAGGCGATGGCCGGCTACCTCAAATCGCTGCCGCAAACCAGCGAGCCGGCCTTGCCACAGGTGGTGCTCGATGAACGCACACAGCGGCTCGGTAGCAAGCTCTACGAACAGCATTGCGTTAATTGCCACCGCGCCGATGGCAACGGCATTCCGCCTAACTATCCGCCGCTGGCCGGCAACCGTGCCATCACGATGGCGTCTGCCATCAATCCGATCCGCATCGTCCTCAACGGCGGCTTTCCGCCCAGCACCGGCGGCAATCCGCGGCCGTATGGGATGCCGCCCTTTGCGGCCGTGCTCAGTGATGACGAAGTCGCCGCCGTGGTGTCTTATACGCGGGCGTCGTGGGGCAATGCGCGGTCCGCCGTGACGGCCTTCGAAGTGGCCCGCAACAGGGCGGTTCCGGGCGACTGACTTCCAGCGTTCGCGCCATCGGCGGCATGCTACCCTCTGCGTTTTCCGTCTTTGGTTTCAGATGAATTCCTCGCCGCTTTCCGATGCACTGCCTGACATCCTGCACGGCCCGTCCCGGCCCGACCTGATCCGCAACGAAATCCTGGCCGATCTGTTCGAAGCCAGCGCGCAGCGCACGCCGGAGCAGGTTGCCCTGATCTTCGACGAGCGCCAGCTGACCTATGCCGAACTCGACGCCGCTGCCGACCGCATTGCTGCCGGACTGATCGCCAGCGGCGTCGGTGCCGGCCAGCTGGTCGGCCTGTGGCTGCCGCGCGGGATCGACCTGCTGATTGCCCAGCTCGGCATTGCCAAGAGCGGTGCCGGCTGGTTGCCCTTCGATGCCGATACGCCGGTCGAACGGATCGCGGTCTGCCTCGAAGATGCCAACGCCGCCGGCATCGTCAGCTGCCTGCACTTTGCACCGCAACTGGCGATCGCCCCCTGCCCGGCCTGGACCATCGACACCCTGCTCGCCACCACCACTGATGCCAGACGCAGCGGGGTGCGCGCGCACGATCCGGCCTATGTCATCTACACGTCCGGCTCGACCGGCAAACCGAAGGGTATCGAGATCAGCCAGGGCGCGATCTGCCATTTTCTGCGCAGCGAAAACGCGGTGTTGGGCGTGTGCGAGTCGGACCGTGTCTATCAGGGTTTTTCGGTCGCCTTCGACATGTCATTCGAAGAAATCTGGATCAGCTATCTGGTCGGTGCCACGCTCTGGCTGGCCCCGAAAGAACTGGCCGCCGATCCCGAAGCCTTGCCGCTGGCGCTGGCCAATAACGCGGTCACGGTGCTGCATGCGGTGCCGACGCTGCTGGCCCTGTTCAGCCACGACGTCGACAGCCTGCGCCTGATCAACCTCGGTGGCGAAATGTGCCCGCAGGCGCTGGTGGCGCGCTGGGCCAAGCCCGGTCGCCAGCTGTTCAATACCTACGGCCCGACCGAAGCGACGGTGTCGGCCAGCCTGGCCGCACTGCAGGCCGGTGAGCCGGTCACGATCGGCCGGCCGCTGCCCAACTACGGCCTGATGGTGATCGATCCCGATCCGGTCCATGCGCTGACGCTGCTGCCGCGCGGCGCACTCGGCGAACTGGCCATCACCGGTCCCGGCGTGGCGCTCGGCTATCTCGGCCGGCCCGACCTGACCGCAGAAAAATTCCTGACCAATCCGTGGTCGACCGGTGAGCATGACCGCCGCCTGTACCGCACCGGCGACCTGGCCCGCATCGACGAGCACGGTAATGTCGATTGCCTCGGCCGCACCGATTCGCAAGTCAAGATCCGCGGCTTTCGCGTCGAGCTCGGCGAGATCGAAGCGGTACTGGTCGAGCAGGCCGGCGTCGGTACCGCCGCCGTGCTGCTGCGCCAGGAAGCCGGTATCGACCAGCTGGTCGCCTTCCTGGTCGCCGATGGCGCCACGGTGCCGACACCGGCTGCGCTGCGCGCCGCACTGATGCAGGTGCTGCCGCCCTACATGGTGCCGGGGCACTACGAAACCCTGGCCGAGATGCCACGCCTGACCTCCGGCAAGATCGATCGCAACAGTCTCAAGGCACGTCCGCTGGCGTTCATTGCCGTCGATGCAGCAGCGTCGGACGCGCCGCTGAACATGGCCGAAGAAGCGCTGTTCGGCGCGCTCGGCAAGCTGTTCCCGGGCCAGCCGATCCGGCGCACGCTGGACTTTTTTAGCGACCTCGGCGGCCATTCGCTGTTTGCCGCGCGACTGGCCTCGGCCTTGCGCGCCGACCCGCGTTTTGCGCATGTGACCGTCAGCGATATTTATAGGAACCGGCTGGTCGGCCGCATCGCCGACGTGCTGGCCGAAGCGCCACCGGCGACTGTCGCGCCGGACCTGAACTGGACCCCGCCGGCGACCTGGCGACGCTGGTTGTGCGGTGCCGGCCAGGCCGCAGCGATTCCTGCGCTGGTCGCCTTGCGCATGGCGCAATGGCTGGCACCGTTCTTCACCTACCACTACTTCACCGGCGATCCGGGTGACTCGATCGTGCGTGCCATTGCCATCTCGGTCGGTGTGTTCATGCTGGCCACGCTGCTCGAATTCGGCTTTGCCATCGTCGCGCATCTGCTACTGGTACGACGCCTGAAACCCGGCCGCTATCCGCTCTGGGGACTGACCTATTACCGCTGGTGGCTGGCCGACCGCGTGATCGAATCCGCACCGGCCTATCTGCTGAGCGGTTCGTCGCTGTATAACGGCTGGCTGCGTGCGCTCGGTGCGCGCATCGGCCGTGATGTCGTGATCGGTTCGATGACGCTGCGCGCCGCGCATTTGTTGACCATCGGTTCCGGCAGCAGCATCGGCAACGCCACCAACTTCGAGAACGCACGGGTCCAGCACGGCGAACTGATCATCGGTGCGATCACGCTGGGCGAACACACTTGCGTCGGCTCGTATTCGATTTTGGAAGGCAATACCCGCATCGGCGACTACGGCCATCTGGATGCCCAGTCCGCCCTCAGCGATGGCATGGCGATTCCGGCCGGCCGCAACTGGAGTGGCTCGCCGGCCAGCGATACCGGCCCGTTCGACATGACATCGAACCCGCCGCGTCCACCGGTGTCGCGCTTGCGTCTGAGCGGCGAAGCGGTTTATTTCGTGTTCGGTGCGCTGCTGATCACGACGTTGTTTTTCCTGCCGGTGTTCCCGAGTTTCATGCTGATCGACTGGCTCGATGATGCCGACCGGTCGCCATGGCTGCAGAGTTCCAACGAAGCCTTCCAGCTGACCAAGTACTTCATCATGGCCTGCCCCGCAGCCGCGGTGATGATCCTGTGTACCGCGCTGCTGTCGGCCGGTATCCGCTGGGGCTTGCTGCCGCGCTTGCAGCCCGGCACCTGGCCGGTACACAGCAATGTCTACTGCCGCAAATGGCTGGTCAACCAAATCCAGGAGTCCAGCCTGCACGTGCTGCACGGCGTCTATGCGACGGTGTTCGCGCCGGTCTGGTACCGGCTGCTCGGTGCCAAGGTCGGGCGTGATGCCGAGATCTCGACTGCGCTCGGCGTGGTGCCCGACATGCTGACTCTGGGCGATGAAACCTTCATTGCGGACGCCGTGCTGCTGGGCGACGAGCAGATCGATGGCGGCTGGATGACGATGCAGCCGACCGTGATTTCGCGGCGCAGCTTCGTTGGCAATTGCGCCTACATCGCCGACGGCACCATCCTGCCCGAGAACGTGCTGATCGGCGTCTATTCGCGCGCTCCGGAAAACCATCTGATGAAAGACGGCGATACCTGGTTCGGTTCGCCGCCGATCAACTTGCCGGCACGCGAAACCGTCGCCGGTTTTCCCGAACACCTGACCTACCGGCCATCACCGCAACGCCGGCTGGCGCGCGGCCTGGTCGAATCCTTCCGCATCATCGCGCCGCATGCGATCGTCACCGCCGTCGGCTACACCGTCGTGCTTGACCTGATGCCGCTGGCCGGTGCCGGCGTCTGGTGGCCGGTGCTGCGCAGCCTGGCGCTGACCGGGCTGGCGTATGGTGCCGGCAGCTTCCTGTTCGTGGCCTTGCTCAAATGGCTGGTGCTGGGGCGTTACGGCAAACGTAGCGTGCCGATGTGGACGCCTTTCGTGTGGCTGTCGGAAGCGGCCTCGAACCTGTACGAAGGCGTCGCGGTGCTGAACTTCATGAACTACCTGCGCGGCACGCCGATGCTGCCGTGGGCGTTCCGCCTGCTCGGTTGCAAGATCGGCCGCGGGGTCTACATGGACACCACCGACATCACCGAATTCGATTGCGTGACGATTGGCGACTATAGCGAAATCAATGCACTGGCCTGCCCGCAAACCCACCTGTTTGAAGACCGCGTGATGAAGATCGACCACGTCATTATCGGCAAGCGCGTCTACATGGGACCGCGCAGCTCGGTGCTGTACGGTGCGGTCGTCGGTGACGATGCGCGGCTGGGTGCGCTGACACTGGTGATGAAAGGCGAATTCATTCCGGCCGGATCAAGCTGGCGTGGCTGCCCCGCTGCACCGGCAATTTTCTGACATGACGCTGGCAGTGCAGCACTGGCCGGGACCGCTGCTGATGCCGGCATCGGGTTTGCTGCTGATCGGCCTGCGCACGCCGCAGGGCGAAGACCGTACGCAAGCGCGCTTGCTGGTGCGGCAGGCGCTGGCCAGCGTGGCAAATGTGAGCGCCGGGGCTGGTGTGTCGATCTCGCATGCATCCGGCTTCTCGGTCGCTGCCGTGCATCGCCATGGCCCGGTCGGCATCGACCTGATGCGTCTTGAGGGCGGGCTGATACCGGACTGGAAAGCCGTAGCGCGGGACTATCTCGGACCGGCTGCGGTGGCGCGGATTGCTGCTTGCAATGACGACCGGCGGGCCCGCTGCTTTGCGCAGGAATGGACGCGGCGCGAAGCGCAGCTCAAGCGGCACGGCTGCGGGCTGGTGGAATGGGCCGACGCGCCGCTGATGCGGGATGGCAGTTATTCGCCACTGGCGCTGCAGGAGAGCTATGTCGGGGCGGTGGTGATCGGATCACCGGATTAAGCCCCGGTCGCTGGCATCGGCAAGCTCAGCGCAAACAGCGCACCGTCGCCCTCGACGCTGGCGACCTCGAGCGTGCCGCCATGCGCTTCAGCGAGCTGCCGCGCGATGTATAAACCCAGTCCAAGGCCCTCGCGCACGGTGTTCGTGCCGACCCGTTCGAACGGCGCAAAGATGCGCTGCTGATCCTCCAGCGCGATACCGCCGCCATGATCACGTACGGTGACGATGGCATGACCGGAATCGGTGGCCAAGCTTACTTCGACCGGCTTGCGCGCGCCGTAGCGCAGCGCATTAGTGAGCAGATTGATGATGATTTGCTCGACCCGGAAGTCATCCCAGCTACCGCAGATTCCATCAGTCGCCAGCAAGGTGATACAGCTGCCGGCGATATCTGCCTGCGGCTCGAGATCGCTGACGACTTGCTGCAGCAGTACCGACAAATCGACCTCCGTCGCGCGAATCGACAGCTTGCCGCTGCGAATGCGCGAGACATCGACCATATCGTCGATCAGCCGGATCATGCTCTTGATCTGGCGGCCGTCGCGCGCCACCATGCGCCGCAACTGGGCCGGTGCAAACGCATCGGCATTGCCCCGATCGAGCTGCATGCCACGCAGCTGGCTTTCCAGTAGCAAGGTATTGAGCGGCGTGCGCAGTTCATGCGCGACCATCGACATGAAGTCGTCGCGCAGCTGCAGCGAATAACGCAATTCCTCTTTCATGGCCAGCAGTTCGCGCTGGCTTTTTTCCAGGGCATCGACCTGGCGCGTCATTTCATCCTGCTGCCGCCGCATCGCCACGAAGACGTTGACCTTGCTTTGCACGGCGGCGATGTCGAGCGGCTTGTACAAAAAATCCACCGCGCCGGTCTCGTAGCCCTTGAACGCATGGTTGAGTTCCTTACCGGCCGCGCTGACAAAGACGATCGGGATGGCGCGCGTGCGTTCGGTACCGCGCATCAGTTCGGCCAGCTCGAAGCCATCCATCCCCGGCATCATCACGTCGAGGATGGCGAGGGCAAATTCATGCTCGAGCAGCAGTGCCAGCGCGGCTACACCGGAGCGCGCCTGATAGATGATGCGGTCGTCCTGCTCGATGATTTTCGACAGCGCCAGCAGGTTCTCCGGCAGGTCGTCGACGATCAGTACCTTGATGCCGGCAATGGTCGTCATTGCGCCTTCTCCGGCACGCTCTTGCGATAGATGCGCTCGCTCCTGGCGACTGGTTCGAACAGCGCGGCGTGGCCGGAAAAATCGACACTTTCCTTGCTGCCGAGTCCCAGGAATCCGCGGTGGCACAAGGACTCGTGGAACAGCCCGAGCGCACGCTCCTGCAAGCCGCGGTTGAAGTAGATCAGCACGTTGCGACAGCACACCAGATGGGTCTCCGAAAACACGCTGTCCGTGGCCAGGCTGTGATCCGAAAAACTGATGCGCTCGAACAGCGACCGGTCGAACAGCGCCGCGCCATACGCCGCCGTGTAGTAATCCGACAGGCTGGCACGCCCGCCTGCCCGCTGGTAGCTCAGCGCGTACTCGCCCATCCGGTCGAGCGGATACACGCCTTTGCGGGCCCGTTCCAGCGATTGCGGATTGATGTCGGTGGCGTACACGATGCAGCGTTCCAGCAAGCCTTCTTCATGCAACAGGATGGCCATCGAGACGACTTCTTCGCCGGTGCTGCAACCGGCAATCCAGATCTTCAGTGACGGATAGGTTTTCAGGATCGGCACGACCTGCTCGCGCAGCGCCAGGAAATACGCCGGATCACGAAACATTTCGCTGGTCGGGATCGTCAGGTATTGCAACAGGCGGGCAAAGGCATCGGCATCGTGCAGCACGCGCGACTGCAGCTCGGACACCGTCGCGCACTCCATCTGCGCGGCCGCATGCAGGATGCGCCGCGCTTGCGACGCGCCCGAATAATCGCGGAAGTCGTAGCTGTAGCGCAGATAGATCGCCTCGACGAGCAGGCCGATTTCGATGTCACTGGTCGATAGCGCCGGCCTCACAGTCGCTCCATGTTCGGCAGCCAGACCCGCAGCAGCGAATACAAGCGGTCCAGGTCAACCGGCTTGGCCAGATAATCCGAGGCACCGGCATTGATGCAGTGTTCCTGGTCATCCTTCATAGCCTTAGCCGTGATCGCGATGATCGGCAGGTGGCGAAAGCGCGCGTCGGCGCGGATGCGGCGGGTCGCTTCGAGGCCGTCCATGCCGGGCATCATCACGTCCATCAGTACCATGTCGATGTCGGCGATCAGCTCGAGCTGGCTGATCGCTTCGAAGCCATTGCGACCGACCACCACCTCCAGGCCCTGGTGTTCGAGCGCGCTGGTCATCGAGAAAATATTGCGCACATCATCATCGACCAGCAGCACGCGCCGTCCCTCGAAGACGCGATCGCGGCTGCGTGCCGCCCGGAGCATGCCCTGGCGTTCCAGCGACAGTTCGGATTCGACCTTGTGCAGAAATAGCGTGACTTCGTCGAGCAGGCGTTCGGGTGAGCGCGCGCCCTTGATGATGATGGAGCGCGAATACTTTTGCAGACTGGTTTCTTCCTCGCGCGTGAGGTTGCGACCGGTGTAGACAATCACCGGCGGGAAGGCGCTGATCAGGTCGGTGCCCATCCGCTGCAGCAGTTCGTGGCCCTGCATGTCAGGCAGCGACAGGTCGATGATCATGCAGTCGTACGTGACGCTATGCAGTAAGGCCATCGCTTCTTCGCCGGACGCCACCGCGGTGATTTCGACATCGTCGTCGCCGATCAGATGCACCATGCTTTCGCGCTGGCGCACGTCGTCCTCGACCAGCAGCACGCGCTTGACGGTTTGCGTGGTCTGCCCCTCGATCTGCGTGAAGATCTGTTCGAGGCGCGCCCGCGTGGCCGGCTTGGTCACATAGCCTGCAGCGCCCTGCTGCAGCGCCGTGCGGGCGCGATCGGAACCCGAAATGATATGGACCGGAATATGCCGCGTGGCCGGATCGGCCTTCAGGCATTGCAGCACCGCCATGCCGGAACCGTCCGGCAAACCGAGGTCCAGCAGCACGGCATCAGGCAAAAAAGTACCGGCCATCTCCAGCCCCTCGGTAGCACCATGCGCCACCAGGCACTGGTACTGCATGTCGTGCGCGAGATCGAACAGGATGCGCGCAAAATCGGCATCGTCCTCGATCACCAGCAGCGTGCGGCCATCGCTGAACAGGTGCTGGCGGTCGTCGCTGAAGGCGGCCGGCGGTGCCGCCGGTGCCGGTGCCGGTACCGGTGCCGGCGTAGCGCGCGCGGCGGCGACTGCCGATGGCGGCCGCAGCACCGTGACCGGCTCGGCCACAGGCGCCAGCGTCGCCATCGCCGGCAACACCAGCGTGAAGGTACTGCCCTCGCCGGCCACGCTGGCCAGCGTGATTTCGCCGCCCAGCAGTGCAGCAAGATCGCGTGAAATCGACAGTCCCAGTCCGGTGCCGCCGTAGCGCCGGCTGGTCGTGCCATCGGCTTGGCGGAATGCTTCGAAAATCACTTCCTGCTGGTCGGCGGCAATGCCGATGCCGGAATCGCTGACCGCAAACCCCACCCTGCCATCGGCCTGCTGGTGTACCGTCAGCGCGACCTGCCCTTCGCCGGTGAACTTGATCGCATTCGACAACAAATTCTTGAGAATCTGCTCGACGCGCTGGCGATCGGCAAAAAAACTGGCCGGCGCATCGGCCGCGAGCTGTGCCGAAAACCCCAGCTGCTTCTGACGGGTCATCGGTTCGAAGGTCATCCGCAACGACGCCATCAGCTGCTCCAGCGGAATCACGTCCGGTGCCAGTTCGAGCTTGCCGGCTTCGACTTTTGAAATGTCGAGGATGTCATTGATCAGGTCGAGCAAGTCATTGCCAGCCGAATAAATCGTTTCAGCAAACCGGATCTGCTCGTCATTGAGATTACCGGAGCGGTTGTCGGCCAACAGCCGGGCCAGGATCAGCGAACTGTTGAGCGGCGTGCGCAGTTCATGCGACATGTTGGCGAGGAACTCGGACTTGTAATTGCTGGCGCGCTGCAGCTCGGTGGCACGCTCTTCAAGCTCGGCCTGGACAATGCCGAGGTCGCTGTTTTTCTGGTCCAGCACGACGGCTTGCATGCCGAGCTGATGGTTGCTCTGCTCCAGCTCGGCCTTCTGGTTTTCCAGCACGACCTGGGCGACTTCGAGTGCGCGCGACTGTTCTTCCAGTTCGTCGTTGGAGGCGCGCAGTTCTTCCTGCTGCGCCTGCATTTCTTCATTGAGCTGCTGGGTTTCGGCCAGCACTTCCTGCAGGCGGGCGCGATACATTGCGGCTTGTAACGCGCTGCCGATACTCGCGGCCAGCAATTCCAGCAGCTCGACACTGCGTTCGGCCGGTGCCTGCAAAAAGCCCAGCTCGAGCACGCCATTGACTTCGCCATCGTGCGTCAGTGGCAACAGCAGCACATGGCGCGGTGAGGCCCGGCCAAGTCCGCTGCTGACTTTCAGGTAGTTGTCCGGCACCGCATCGAGGCGCAGCAAACGAACGCCGAGTGCAGCCTGACCGACCAGACCCTCGCCCGGCCCGACCGTCCGGCCGAGTTGCGCGTCGTCGTTGGACAGGCCGTAATTGGCGGCCCGCTGCAAGCTGCCATCGATCTGCCGCACATACAGTGCGCCGACCGTGACATCGATGGTCCCGGCCAGAAAATCGAGAACGCTGTGCCCCAGCTGCGGCATCGTCATCTGGCCCAGATTCCGGCTGGCCAGCCGGCTCTGGCCGCTGCGTTGCCAGGCCTGGCGTTCCAGCAGCGCGGCATGAAGCTGGTGCTCGGACAGCGTGCTGCCGTAGACCGCCGACAGCCGCATCAGGTCGCGCCGTCCGAGGAAGGCCAGCAAGCCGGTGATCGACAAAATCAGGATCAGGTACAGCACGACGACATTGATGGTGGCGTCGCGCGCGCTGTCCATGCGTTCGCGCCGCAAGCGCTGCTCGACGTCGAGGAAGAGGCTCAGTTCGGTGCGGATCAGGTCGAACTGCAATTTGCCGCGACCGCTGCGCACCATGCCGACGGCATCGCCGCCCTGACGACGCAGCATGATCGCGTCCTGTGCGAACAGGTCCCAGTCGGCAAGCCGCTTGGTGATCATATCCAGACGGGTGACCTGGGTCGGATTGTCGCCGACCAGCACGGCCAGAGCGGCGATGTCGACCTTGATTCCCGGGCGGGCGGTGTCGTACGACGACAGAAAATTTTCATCGCCGGTGATCACGAAGCCGCGTATGCCGGACTCCATGTCGACGGCCAGCTTACTGATTTCGTTGGTATTGCCGATGACCCGCTGCGAGTGGTCAACCGACTTGAGTTCAGATAGCAGATACAAGATCAGCGCGACGAAAATCAGGGCGCTCAAGCCGCCGCCGGCCAGCGGCAAAGTGATGTTGCGCGCGAGGATGCGGCGAAAGCTGGTTTGATCCAAAGCAGAAGCGTCTGGCATGTTGATCCCGAAGTTAGGCTGCGAAGTCTAACGTACAAAAAGGTACGCATGAACAAACAAATCGATACTTTGCGTAGTAAATGTTACCGCCAGGAAGTTGCCTGAAGCGATACGGAAAAGGTCTACAGGGGATCGTTGCAACCCGTCCCGAAATGCAGCGCGAAGCGGCTGTCGAAATGGCGCGGCAAACCCGATAACGGGTCGGTGAACTCCAGCGACTTCGCCAACAATTGCAGCGGCTTGCTGTAATCGGGTGGCATGCCGGATGCCGCTTCGGGCAGGAGATGCGGGTAGATCCGGTCATGCAGGATGGGAATGCCAAGCGCCTCCATCTGCACCCGTAACTGGTGGCGCTGCCCCGTCGACGGATGCAGCGCATAGCGGGCCAGCTTGCCCTGCACTTCGAGTAATTCGATGCGTGTTTCGGCATTCGGTTCGCCATCGACTTCACGCATTTTCATGAAGTGCTCCGCATCGATCAGGCGGCTGCGCACCTGCATCGGGAATTGCAGCGCGGGCAGCCAGGGCGCGATTGCTTCGTAGTGCTTGGTCACGGCGCGGTCACGAAACAGACCCTGATACACGGCGCGGGTGGCGGGCTGTATCGTGAACAGAACCAGGCCGGCGGTTTCGCGGTCGATCCGGTGCATCGGTGCCAGCGTCTCGATGCCGAGCTTGCGCTTGAGGCGCACCAGCAGCGTCTGTTGCAAATAGCGGCCGGCCGGTGTGACAGGCAGGAAGTGCGGCTTGTCGACGACCAGTAGCGTGTCATCCCTGAACAGTACGACTTCATCGAACGGGATCGGGGCTTCGGCCGGCAGGCTGCGGAAATAAAACACCTTGGTATGGGCGCGATACAGCGACTGCGCATCGAGCGCCACGCCGGCCGTATCGAGTACGTCGCCTTGCGCCATGCGCGCCTGCCAGGCATCGCGCCCGATCGCCGGGAACTGATACACCAGAAAGTCGAGCAGCAATGGCCAGGGACCGGGCGGCAAGGCAACCGCACTGGCACCGACGCCGTCCCGCACCGGCAGGCTGATCGCCGTGCGTGTCACGAGCCGGACTGCGCGAGCCGGCGCGCGCGCTGCAAGCGCCACTCGCCATCGGGCTCGCCGTCGTAGACATCCTCGAGCGTGGTGGTGGTTTCATTGAGGTGCGTGTCGAGCGCAATGCGGTTGTCGAAGACGAAGCACTCGCCTTGCCAGTCTTTGCCGGCGTCCGGCATGGTCTGGAAATAATTCAGGATGCCGCCGTCGAGCTGGTAAATCGCTATGCCCATATCCTGCATCCAGGCGCTGGTTTTTTCGCAGCGGATGCCGCCGGTACAGTACATCGCCACGCGCTTGCCGGCAGCTTGCCAGGCCGGAGCATTGGCTTTGATGTACTCCGGAAAATCCCGGAAATTGGCAACCAGCGGATCGACCGCGTTGTTGAATTTGCCGAGGCGGTATTCAAAGCTGTTGCGGTTGTCGATCACCACCACATCATCGGCGGCGATCAGTTCGCGCCACTGTTGCGGGCTGACGCTGATGCCGGTCGGGCGCACCGCATCGATGCCGGGCACGCCCATGAAGACAATCTCGCTCTTGCGATGGATTTTGAGCCGGCCGAACGGCGGCGTGACACAGCCGCTGCGCTTGAAGACGATGCCCGTGAACCGCGGGTCGGCCGCCAGTGCCCCCTCGAATGCATCGAGGTCTGCAGCGGTTCCGGCCAGCACGCCATTGATGCCTTCTTCGGCCACCAGGATGCTGCCGAGCAGCGCGCTGGTCAGTTCGCGCAAGTGCAGGACAACGGCATCGGGATCGGGGAGTACGACAAATTTGTAGAAGGCGCTGTGCTGGAGTGGCTGCGCGGAACCGGAAGAAGCAGGGGAGTCGGGAGTAGAGGAAGTCATATCCGGATTGTCGCAGATTGCGACTATGGTCGACCATCGGCAATGTCACCGGCACGTGCCCCGTCCAGACAATCGGTTGAAGGTCGATTCGATCGGTGCCGATTTTCAAGCCGCGACATCATGCTGCAATACCGGCCTGCGCCAATGCCACAGCGAGCGAACCGGCCGGTAGATTTTTTTCGCGTAACGGGATGCAAACCAGCCTGCCGGGTGATGCCACGGTCCATGGTTGCGGCACCTCCCCGCACAGCACGATGCGCGGCGGCAGCGGCCAGCCTGACCGATCTGACGCAGTGCGCACGGGCCGGTCCAACCGGTCCGGCATACGCATGTCGTCCTCGGTCAGCGACTGCTGCATCAGCGCGATCATTTTCCCGTTGGCACGGCTGATCAGCATCAACCGGCCATCATGTACGGTCCCGAACCAGTCGTCGCGGTCGAGCTCGCCCTGCCAGCGCGTCCATGCCGCCAGGCAATGCGGCATCAGTTGCACACCCCGCAGCCGGTTCCGGGCAAGGATGTCCTGCAACGCACTGTGCACGTGTACGGGCAAGGCTGCGGACAGGCAGGGCTTGCGGGAGCGGGTGCGGGTGCCGGCGCTGGTCTGGAAAATCCAACCGGCCACCGGCGTCAGCGGTGGCGTCACGATGCCAAGCCGGAACCAGTCATCGGACAGCACCAGCGTGACCCGCTCGCCGGCGCAAGCGGCCTGGTCCAGCGCCGCTTGCAGCTGGGCTGCCAGAAATAACTCCGGACTGGTTCCGCCCTGCCAGGACCGTTCGACCGGCACGCCGGTGTGATGGCCGAAGCGGTCACGCCGCACCAGCGCAAGACCGGACTGCGAACACCCGATATGCCAGCGCGGCCCGAACAGGTCAAGCACGTGACAGCACGATCACATCCCGGCTGGCATGCCAATGCCGTAACCTTGTACGCCATCGACTTTCAGGGTGGCTAGCATCGCACGCTCGGCGTCTGTCTCGACCGCCTCGGCAATCACCTGCACATCCAGGCCGTGGGCAATCTTGCAGATGGCTTCGACCAGGAACTGGTTGTCGCGCTGCGTATCAATGGCGCGGATGAAGCTGCCATCGATCTTCAGGTAATCGAGTTTGAGCGTAGCCAGATAGCCGAACGAGGCAAAGCCGCGGCCGAAATGGTCCATGCCGAACTGTCCGCCATGCCGGTGCACGAGATTGACCAGCGTGCGCAAGGCCTCGATATGATCGAGTGCGCCGTATTCCGGCACTTCGAAAGCAATCCGCTTTGCCGCCACCGGATCGGCTCGCAGTGCGGCATCGAGCCACGTAATGAAACCGGGATCCTGCAGCGTCGCCGGGAACAGGTTGACGGCGACGATGCTCTCGCCATAGCGGCGCTGCTGCAGCCGCGTCAGTACCTCGGCCACCACCAGCCGGTCGATCTGCCGGATCAGCCCGAGCCGCTTGGCCATCGGCACGAACACCACTGCCGGGATCAGCTGACCATCCTCGCCGGTGACCCGTAGCAGCGTCTCGTAATGCAGCACGGTGCGCTCACCGCTATTGCGCAAGACCGGTTGCAAATGCAGCACGATGTTCTTGCGCTCGATCACGTCGCGCAGGAATTCGCTCCAGCGCGTGGCCGTCAAGGCAACCACGGCAGCGCCGCGACTGACATGGACATGAATGGTGTTCGGGCCCTTGGTCTGCGCAGCACGCAGGGCCGTATCGGCTTCGGACAGAAACTCACTGACGCTCTGATGCCGGTACATCGCCAGACCGATGTGACCGACATCGTCGCTATCGGCCAGGCCGCGCTGATGCAACTGCGGCAGCGCGGCCGCCAGCCGTTCGCCCAGCGCGATGGCTTCGTGTTCGCTCACGTTCGATAGCACCAGCGCAAAAGTGGCACCGGCCAGATGTGCCACGAAACAGTCGGGACCGGCATCGGTTTGCACGACCTCGTCAATGACATGGACGGCACCGCGCAGCAATTCGTCGCCGGCGGTGTAGCCGCGCCGTTCGTTGAGTGCCTTGAACTCCTTGAGCTCGAACAGCAACAGCGCGCCGGTATGGAATTCCTCGTCCGATGCCAGTAACTGCTGCAGCTGCAAATCAAAATAGCGCCGGTTCGCCAACCCGGTCAGCGCATGCCGATAGCTATCGGTGCGCAAGCGCTCCATCGCGTCGGCCTGGTCGTCAAACATCGCCTTGATCTTGCGGGTCATGCGGTTCATCGCGACGACGACACTGCGCAATTCGAGCGTCCACGGCAGCTTGTCCTGGACCGGATATTCGCGGTCGCAGATTGCACGGGCTTGCGCTTCGACCAGATGCAGCGGTCGCAATATCAGGCGCAAGGCGAGCATGGCCAGCAGCGAGGTGATCACCAGTACAGCAAAGAACCACCAGAACGACTTGACGCTGCTGGTCCACAGCGTGGCATAGGCGGACGCCGGATTGGCGGCCACGGTGATGGTACCGGCCTGCTGCCAGCCGGCCATGATCAGGGCCTGGCCGCGCGGCGTCTCGATCGGCAATGCGCGGACAAACCAGGCCGGCACATCCGGTATCCGCGCCGGTGCCAGGCGCTGCACCAGCGGCTTGCCATCGAGTCCGGCCACCGTCACTTCCTGGTAGTAGCCGCTGTCAAAAATCAGGCTGACCTTGCTATCGACCAGGATCATGTCGCGCTCGGCGAAGTCCTGCGACAGGCTCAGACCGAGCGAGGTCGCCGTGTCCTGCGAAATCGTCTTGAGCTGGTTGTCGAGGTAGGTGCGCGCATCCGATACGCTGATGGCGACGGTGCCGGCAAACAGCAGCAGGAACAGCGCGATGATCACGGCGGTAAGTTGTCGCAGGAGAGTCATGATTTCCTCGGGAGGTTGTTCAGGCGATGCATCAGTCGAATTCCTTGCCCATGCGCGCAATGAGTCCGCGCCACAGGCTGATATTGCCCGAGCCGCCCTTGACGGCCTTGCCGTCGCCGCGCGCCTTGGCCAGCCACAGGCCGTCACCATTGAAGCTGTAGACCGGCGTCAGGTCGGGTCGCTGCGAGGCCGGCTTGATCTCGGGAATCAGGTTATCCAGCACCAGCGGCATGGCCCCCGGCGTGGCGTAATAGGTCAGCACCATGTGCGCCTGGCTGACCGGGTTGATGTCTCGTGCCTTGACATACGTGATGCGCAATTTGTCGATCGACACGCCGAGCGCCACCAGCGAAAAATACTTGGCAATCGAAAAATCCTCGCAGTCGCCGCCATTGCTGGCCAACATTTCGGTCGGCGTCGCCCAGTAGTCTTCGCGGCCCCAGTGCTCGAGGTCCGAGACGAACGGTATCGTATTAAAAAAATCATTGACCAGCCTGAGTTTGTCGGCTTCGGGGAGCCCGTGCGCGCCACCGACCAGCTGCTGCCACGCCACCAGTCGCTGGCGCGCACCCGCACCGTACTTGAGTTCGGCTCCGGCCAGCACGCGTGCCGGCAAGACGATGTCGGACTCGACCGAGCGCACGCCGGCGATGTCGCTGCACAGCAGCGCCAGCAGCAACAGGCAACGGCCGGCCAGCTGACCAATCCGTCCCGGATCAGGCATCGGCTTGGACGACACGCGAGCATGAAAAAGCGGCAGCGCGCCGGCGCGACCGCGAAGCTGTTTCCGGCATTGTCATCACCATCGTGGATGCGCCGCGTGACTGCATGAAGCCTGCCCTGTCATGAAAAATGCGCTGTCCCGGTCCGGGAACAGCGCATGCGGCCGGTCCGGAACTAGTTCTTTGCGGTAATGTTCGACCCCGAGGTCGCCAGCATACTCTCAGGACGCGGCGCCACCCCTAATGCATTGAGCAATTGGCCCATGTCAGCCAGCACGCGGTACTTGGCAAAGACTTCCAGGTACTGTCCGTTGACGTAATTCGAGGCCGCCGTGAAGGTCTCGTTTTCCGAATCCAGCATGTCGAGCAGCGTGCGCTGGCCGATGCTGAATTGCTTGGTGTAGGCATCGCGGGTCAGTGCGCTGGACTCGGCATGCTGGCGCAGCGACGGCATCCGGATTTGCGCCGATGTCAGTGCATTCCACGACAGCCGCGTGCTCTGGTCGACCTGCCGGTACGTGCGGTTCATGATTTCACGCGCTTCGCCGGACAAGGCAACGGTTTCATTGAGGCGCGCCGTATCCGAGCCGCCGTTAAAAAGATTCCAGCGCAGTCGCAGCATGGCGAAGCGGGAGTCGTTGCGACCCGGTACGCCATCGATATTGCTGTTGACCGTAGCACCGAGTTGCAGGTCGAGGCGCGGCGACATGGGTGACTTGGCACCGGCGATCTGGGCATTGGCGGCATCGAAATCGGCTCGAGCCGACTTGAGCGTCGGATGGTTGTCGATGGCCGTCGTCAGTGCGGCTTCCAGCGAGGCCGGAATCAGGCTGGCGGGTGGTCCGTCGACCTTGCCCAGATTCACAGGCGCACTGCCGACGACCCGCAGAAAGTTGATTTCGGCATCGCGCAGGTTGGCTTCGGACGAGGTCAGGTTGGCCTTGGCCAGACCCTGCCGTGCACTGATCTGTTCGAGGTCAGCTTTGCGCCCGACGCCACTGTCGCTGCGGATCTTGATCTGGTCAAAGGTGCGCAAGTGGACGTCGGCATTGGCGGTCGTCAGCACGACCAGATCGCGGTTACGCAACACCTCAAGATACGCTTCGATGGCACGTAACGCGGTTTGCTCTGAGGTGCCGCTGAGCTTGCTGGCGGAAGACGCGACACGCGCCTGGTTGCGATCGACTTCGCTCTGGACCTGACCACCATCGAGCAGCATCTGGTTGAGCGTGAGCGAAGCTTCATTGCGGGTAAGCAGCGAGGTACCGCCGGCAAAGCGGGTGCTCACGTTATCGGCCCATTCGCGCCCCGTGCCGATACCGAGATCGACCTTGGGCAGAAAGCCGCCGCGGGCGGCCTTGAGTGCTTCATCGGTCGACAGACGCCGATTGGCGTCCACCAAGACATCGGGATTGGTTTGCAGCGTCTGTTCGACGGCTGCCTTCAGCGACTGGCCGGATACCGGACCGGTAAAAAGAAAACCGGCAGCAATGACGGTCACGGAAAATGAGATGCGCGCGCGAGCAGTCATGGGAAACGCCCTTTCCAAGATAAAAAACACCAGGGGGGAATTGACAGACGAATTGTCAATTCGGCACTGAATATAGCAGAAGTTATTTTCAATGGAAATGGCACAGACATATGCGTGACATATTTGAGTCTCGAATGAAACAGTCGGCGACTGGCGAAGGTTTCCATTCAGATTGGTAGTTTTCCATGAGCATGAAAAAAATCCCATGTAACGTTTGCCATTGGAAATGCCGCACTGACGCACGCGGTCAACAGCTGCCACACACCGTGATGATCAGCCCGCGGGGCCGTCCGGCACGATCAGCCCGAGCAGGCTATTGAGATCAGGACCACCCGCGAGAGTGCCGATGTCGAACAACTGGTGGTGATCCGCGCCTTCGAGCAGGACGCGCACCAGCATGCTGCCGGGCGTGTGCTGGTGCTCGAACAGGACGAAGCCGCCGGCAACGGATAGCCCCGCGTTGCCGCCATCGAGCAGGTCGGCCAGTTGCAAGGTATCGGCATGGACTACCGGCACCGGTGCCACAAGGGGCGGTGACTCCGGTAACGGCATCGGCACGCCGGCATCGGCAAGCAGGTCCGCGTGCCGCAGCACGCCATCCTGGCCGTCGGGATGGCTGACCGGATCAGACGCCATGGATCTGGTCATGTGCCAACAGGCCGTTGAGGGTGACGCCCGGACCCACGTTATCGAGCGTCGCCAGCGGGACCGACGGCGCACCGGTGCCGCCGCCACCGGTGGCATCAAACTGGATCGACGTCACGCCGCCGGTAGTGGTCACCTGCAGGAAATTGGCTTCGTGGCCGGCGAACGCCGTGTGGTCGATGCCGTGCCCTGACAGCAGGTCGCCGATATCGAGCACATCACCGGCGGTCGACGCGGTGGCTACCTTGAAATCGAGGATGTGGTCGCCGCCACTACCGGCCGCGAGGTCGCCGTTCTTGTAGACAAAGGTATTGATGCCCGGACCGCCGCTCAGCATGTCGTCGCCTGGCCCGCCGCTGATGATGTCGTTGACGGTGGTGCCATGGACGATATCGGCACCGGCTGTACCGCTGAAGCTGGTCGCGCTGTAATTGAGAACGAAATCATGCGTCGCCGTCGTGACCGCGCCGCCTGTTCCGCTTTCGGTCGCGCTGGCTGTTGCGGTCAGTTGCAGTGCCCCGGCGTAGCCCGCCGGTGCGCTCACCGAGATCGTGCTGAGGTTCCAGTTCGCCCCGGCCGCAGAGTCGGCATTGAAAATCTCAATGGTCTGACCGGTGGTGGTAGCGACGAAGGTATGCGCCGCGGTACCGTCCGTCACGCTGGTGCCGACCGGCATCCCGCTGAGGAAAATCGTGTGGTTCGCGGCATGGCCGGCGGCGTCACTGAATACGCCGGTGATCGATGGCAGCAAGGCGGCATGATCCTGATACGCGCTGGCGGTTTGCGTCAGGCGGAGGTTATCGATTACCCCGCCCAGGGTGTCGACCTTGCCATCGAGCGCACGGAATTCGACCAGGTCGTTGCCGCCGGTGCCGGCAAATGAAAACGTATGGTGCAGCAAGCCGAAACTCTCGCCACCGGGCATCACGCCAATCACCGCGCCGTTGACCAGCACTTGCAAGGTGCTGTTGTCGCCTGCCGCACCCGGCGTCGTGCGCGCCGAAAAGTCGACATCAAGCTGGTACACGGTGCCGCTGTGGGTGGCAAATACCTGTTGCAGCGAATTGATGCCGGGTGTCGATTCGACTTCCAGCACCCGGTTGGTCGTCGACAGGCCGCCATAGACCGATTCCGGATTGATCTCGACCGATCCGGTAGCGCCCGTGACCGTATTATGCGCAACCCAGCCGCCGGCACTGCCGCCATTGAAATCATTGAATGCGCTCAGCACCGGCACTGCGCCGGTTTTCAGCGACACGGCGCCGGCATTGACGTCGGTCACCGGCAGGATGAACAGCGATACCGTCGTTGCTTTGCCGAGCGTGATGCCATCGGTAGGACGATAAATGAAGCTGTCGCCACCCACATAGCCGGCAACCGGCACGTAATTGAACGAGCCATCCGCATTGAGCGTCAATGATCCGTGCTGGACATCGCGCGAGAGCACCGCTGTCAGGACAGCAGAGTCAAGGTCCGTATCGTTTTGCAGCACGCCCGGGCCCGACACCGACAGCGTGCCGCCCTGCTTGAGGCCGTACTGCTCCTTGACACCGACCGGGCTGGCATTGACGTCGATGGTAACGGTGGCAACGTTGCTGTTGGCCGTACCGTCATTGGCCCGGTAGGTAAAACTGTCGGGACCGTGGTAGTTCGCGACGGGCGTGTAGGTAAATGTCCCGTCTACATTGACGACCACCACGCCGTGCGCAGCTTGCGTGACCAGGCCGGCAGTCAGCGCATTACCCTCGACGTCGGTGTCATTGGCCAGCACCGTGGTGCCGTTCAGCACCAGGTTTTGCCCTACGACATAGCTGTCATTGACCGCCACCGGCGCATCGTTGACCGGATTGACCGTCACCGTCACCGTCGCCGAACTGACATTGCCGAGCGCGTCGGTCAGCTTGTAGGTGAAGGTGTCCGGTCCGTTGTAATTGGCTACCGGCGTGTAGGTGTAAGACCCATCCGGATTGATCACTGCGGTGCCGTGGGTCGCGCCGGCATCGATGGTCCAGACATTACCGCCGGCGGATCCGGGCGTGTCGTTGGTGGCCACCGAGCCACTGACGGGGGTGTCTTCGTTGGTCGTGATGGCGTCGTTGGCAGTGGCTGGCGGCGTCGGTACTACGGGTGGCACTTCGGGTGGCACTTCAGGCGGCACTACGGGTGGAACTTCGGGTGGCACCTCCGGTGGCGTTACAGGTGGCACTACGGGCGGCACTACGGGCGGCACTGCGGGCGGCACCTCGGGCGGCACTACAGGTGGTACTGCAGGCGGCACCTCGGGTGGCGTATCGGCCAGTGCTGCCACCGGCTGCAAGCCGCCATTGACAAGAGGAATGGGCGGGACGGCAAAACCGCCTGCGGTATCGAAGCCGCTCGTGACATTGCCACGTGCCGCATTCTGGTCCACGACGACGAAGCTGCTGCCGCCGTCGTCGGTGGCACCGGCACCGGCTGCCGTTGCCGGTACCAGCGTGGTCGGATCGGCACCGGCGGCAATCGCGGCCTGGATGGCGGCGATGTCGCTTTGGTCGGTCGCCGCCTGGCGCGGATCGAAGACGCTGTCATCCAGCGCGATCTGTGAACTCCGACCAAGATCAACATGGGTGTTATTGACGAACTGGATATCGACCGCGCCATTGGCGGAAGTCTGGATCAGCTCATTCGCACTGACCTGGTCGCCTTCATGCAAGACCCGCTGGACACCGCTCTGATCGGTCGCCGTGACTTCGCCAACCACCAGCTTGACGGTGCCGATGCTGCCGGCCTTGGTGCCGGCGGTGACGGGCTTGACGGACGTATTCGCTGCAGTGGCCATGGGGATCTCCGGAAAGAAATACAGTTGATGAATTGACAGCATGGTAGCCGACCACACCGGCATTGCCATTGGACCAAAGTACTACCCGAACTAAAACGGGACAGCCGGGCACGGCGGCTTGATGCGCATGACGGGTTGACGTGTACGCGCATCCGCCTATAATTCCATCCAATCAGATGGCGCACAGATGCCATGCAGATGCCATTATCAGAATTCACCCGAAGAAAGCTCCCATGCGCACACCCGGCAGCCCCGCCCGAGTCATACCGAAAATCGCCGAAAGCGAAAAAATCACGATCAATCTCGGCCTGATCGACCTCGGACAAATCGATTTGCTGGTGCAGGAAGGCTTTTACTCGAACCGCACCGACCTGATCCGTACCGCAATCCGCAACCACCTTGGCACCCATGCCGACATCCTGCGCCAGACCGTGGCGCGCAAGAGCCTGGTTCTCGGGCTGCATCATTATTCCCGCAGCGACCTCGAGGCCGCACAACTGGCGGGCCAGAAGCTACAGATCCAGATCCTCGGACTGGCCAGCATCGCCACCGACGTCAGCGCCGAACTTGCGCTGGCTTCCATCGAATCTATTGTCGTGCTGGGCGCGCTGCATGCCAGCGATGAAGTCAAGCGCGCCCTGGCAGACCGTATCCACTAACGAAGGACACCCATGAAACTGAACGACGACATGCAAGAACTCATGCGCAAGGCCAATAGCCTGCTGCAATCCGGCCCGAAGGGTATCGCCACCAGCCTGGTCCAGCGCGTTCTGCAACGCGCCCTGCCCGGCCTGGTGCCGCCGCCGGAACGCCCGGTCATGAAGGACATCAATCCGCCACCGCCGGGACGGGAGTTACCACCGGCACCGGAAGTCATTACGCCAGCGGGAGTGCCGGCCTTCGTGGCGGACCTGCTGGACCGCTTCGGCGTACGACCGCCGGCGGGCACGCCGCCACCGCCTGCCACCGAACGCGGCCAGTTCCTGTCCGGCACGCTCACCAATGCCGCCGGCACCCGCCAGTACAAGCTGTACGTCCCCGCTGCTTATACCGGACAGCCACTGCCGCTGGTGGTGATGCTGCACGGCTGCACCCAGAATCCGGACGACTTTGCGGCCGGCACCGAAATGAATGCCCAGGCCGAACTGACGCCCTGCTTCGTGCTGTATCCGGCGCAATCGAAATCGGCCAATGGCTCGCAGTGCTGGAACTGGTTCAATGCCGTCGACCAGCAGCGCGAACAGGGCGAGCCATCAATCATTGCCGACATCACGCGCAAGGTCATGGCCGACTACCGCGTGCTACCAAAGCAGGTGTATGTGGCCGGACTGTCGGCCGGCGGCGCGATGGCTGCCATCATGGGGAGCACCTATCCTGAGCTGTATGCCGCCGTCGGCATCCATTCCGGCTTGCCCTACGCGGCAGCCACTGACCTGATGTCGGCGATGAAAGCGATGCGCAATGGCATGAACGAAACCCGCTCGGCACAATCGCTGCCCAGCGGCACGCGACCGATCATCGTGTTTCATGGCGATCACGACAAGACCGTTCATCCGCGCAATGGCGAGCAGCTCATCGAGCAGCATGTGCGCAGCGATACGCCGTCGTCGACCGAAAACGGCCGGGTCCCGAACGGCCATTCGTACACCCGCACCCTGCACCGCAAGCGCGACGGCTCGCCCCTGGCCGAGCAGTGGCTGATCCATGGCGCTGGCCATGCGTGGTCGGGCGGCAGCAGCAAGGGCACCTACACCGATGCCCGCGGCCCGCACGCGACCCGCGAAATGATGCGATTCTTCGCCACGCAACAAGGCTGAGCTCAGCCTTCAACCACAAGGAATTTCATGATCCACGAAATGCGCACCTACCATTGCGCGCCGGGCAGACTGCCGGCGCTGAACCATCGCTTCCAGACCATCACGCTCGGCTTCTGGGAAAAATACGGCATCCGCCAGGTTGGTTTCTGGACCACGCTGGTCGGCCAGAGCAACCAGACGCTGACCTATATGCTGCAGTGGGACAGCCTGGCCGAACGCGAAACCAAATGGAATGCTTTTGCCGGCGATCCCGACTGGCTGGCGCAGCGCGCCGCCACCGAAGCCGAGGGCATCATTGTTGAACGGATCGAAAACCAGTTGCTGGTGCCGACGGCGTATTCGGCACTACGCTAAAGCAAGCGCCTGCACGCCTCAGTGCAACTTGATGCGCGGCACCGTCTTGCCGCGCAGCCATTGCGCCAGCAAATCCAGCAGCATCCGCATTGGCCCTAGCAGCACCATCCGGTGCGAGCGGTACAGCGCCGCATACAGCAAACGGGCCAGCAAACCTTCGATCAGCAAGCTCTTGCCGGTCAGTTTTCCCATCAGATTGCCGACTGCATTGAAGCGCCCGAGCGACACCAGCGAGCCATGATCGAGAAATCGAAAAGCCGGCAGCGGCTTGCCGTCCAGCTGCAAGCGCAGCGCATTGACCAGAAAACCGGCTTGCTGATGCGCCGCCTGCGCGCGCGGCGGCACCGTGGTGTTTTTTTCCGGCCAGGGGCAACTGGCGCAATCCCCCATCGCAAAAATCGCCGGATCGATTTCGGTCTGCAAGCTGGCCAGCACCGGCACCTGGCCCAGCCGGTTGACCGGCAAGCCGAGCTCGCCAAGAATCGGCGCGACCTTGATACCGGCCGACCAGACGATCAGGTCGGCCGGCAGGGACTTGCCGCTGGCGGTCAGCACTGCGTGCGCCTCGACCTTGACCACCGCTTCGCCGGTCAGAACGGTCACGTTCAATTGCTCCAGTAGCTTGCCGGTCTGCAGCGCGACACGCTCCGGCAACGGCGCCAGAATGCGTGGCCCGGCTTCGACCAGCGTCAGGTGAATATCGCGCTGGCCATCAAGATGATGCAGGCCGTAGGCACCGAAAACTTCCGCGGTATTGCGCAGTTCGGCGGCCAGCTCGACACCGGTAGCACCGCCGCCGACGATGACGACATCGACCCGCGAGGCGGCACCGGGCGTGGCCGCGCTGGTGTTTTGCGCGCGCATGCAGGCCGAAATCAGGCGACGGCGAAAATGTTCGGCCTGGCCCAGCGCATCGAGCGCCATCGCATGCGTGGCGGCACCCTCGACGCCAAAATAATTGGTCATGCTGCCGATCGCCAGCACCAGCGTGTCGTAGGCCAGCGTGCGCGCCGGCAGTACCTCGATGCCTTCGTCATCGATCAGTGCCGCGACGCTGAGCTGCTTGGCCGCGCGGTCGAGTCCGCGCAGCTCGCCCTGCTGGAATTCAAAATGATGCCAGCGCGCCTGCGCGACATAATCGACCTGATGGGTATTGGCATCCATGCTGCCGGCAGCGACTTCGTGCAGCAGCGGTTTCCACAGATGCGACGGCGAGCGGTCCACCAGCACGATCTCGGCCCGCCCCGACTTGCCGAGCTGTTGCCCGAGACGCGTCACCAGCTCCAGCCCGCCGGCACCGCCGCCGACGACGACGATGCGCGGCACACCGTCGGTTTTTTTGGAAGTGGAAGGAACAATCGGTTGCAGCGTTGTCGGGGCAGTCATCGGCGAGCCTTGGCTATGAAGATCAGAAAACCATGATGCCATGATGCGGGCAAACGCCGCTGCTGCGTCTCAATCGCCTATCTACCTATCTGTTACTCTGCGCGCACTGATGGAGCGCGACTCCAGACTCATCCCTTGCGGGTCCACTCCTTCACATCCATCACGCTTTGCTGACTATTTTCCCTGCCCCCGCCCTCATTCTGACTGCGCTGCTCCTGCTGCCCGGCCCCGCGCTGGCGCAAGCCGCGCAGGTCGCGGCCGGTGCGATGCCCGTGATCGTGGCGGCCAGTACCAGTGCCCGCGACAACGTCGATCTGGAGATCATCGGCAGCGGTTCTGCGCAGCACTCGGTGGTGATTTTTCCGGCAGTTGCCGGAGAGGTTGTCGAGGTCGCGTTTGTTACCGGCCAGGCCGTTCGTGCCGGACAAGTGCTGCTGCGCCTGCTGGATCGACAGGAACGCCTGGCCGTTGAGCTGGCCTCGGCACAGGTCGATGCGGCCAAAGTGCTGGCCGATCGTTACGAGGCCACAAGAGGAACCGGTGCAGTGCCGGACCGTGTTCTCGACGAAGCACTTGCGGTGTTGCGTGCTGCCCGGATCACCCTGGCGCAAGCCCGCGTCGCCCTGGCCGACAGGGTCGTCCTCGCGCCGTTTGCCGGCATCGTCGGTTTGTCTGATATCGAGCGCGGCGACCGGGTCACGACCGGCAGCGCGCTGACCACCATCGATGACCGGCGCGTGCTGCTCATCGACTTCGCGGTCCCCGAACCCTATCTGGCACGTATCGCACCAGGCCACCTGATCGCGGCAGTCAACCCCGCTTATCCCGATCGTTCATTTGCCGGCAAGGTGTCCGGGATCGACAGCCGCGTCGATCCGGTGTCGCGCAATGTGCGGGTGCGGGCAAGCGTCGCCAACACGGCCGATCTGCTGCGTCCCGGCATGTCTTTCGCGGTGCGGCTGTCGATGCCCGGAAAAACATTCGTCAGCGTGCCCGAACTGGCCCTGCAGTGGGGCCGCGACGGCTCTTTTGTGTGGGTCATCCGCGAAGGCAAGTCGGCAAAGGTGGCGGTTCGTCCGGTGCGGCGCACGTCAGGTCACGTGCTGGTCGACGGTGCGCTGACCAGCGGCGAGACCGTGGTGGTGGAAGGCGTGCAGCGACTGCGTGAAGGCAGTGACGTGCGGGTTGTGGGCAAGCCGGCCGATAGCAGCGCCGCCCGATGAACGATGATCGTGCCAACGATCTGCCGGCGCTGTCGATCCGCCGGCCCTGGCTGATCATCGTCATCAACCTGCTGATCGTGATCGCGGGTATCGGTGCCTTGCTGGGTGTTGAAGTGCGTGAGTTGCCCAACATCGATAGACCGATCGTGGCAGTCCGCGCGGACTATCCCGGTGCCGCTCCCGAAACTCTTGACGCCGAAGTAACCCGTCTGATTGAAGGCGCCGCCTCCCGTGTACCGGGGGTCTATCTGGTGCGCTCTGCCAGCGAAGAAGGCAATCTGCGCGTGATCATCGAATTCAACCCGGACGTCGATCTGGTGACTGCGGCAAATGATGTGCGCGACGCGGTCGCCCGCGTTGAACGCGATCTGCCGGAAGGCGTTGAAAACCTCACCATCGTGAAAGCCGATGCCGATGCCGAGCCGGTGCTGCAGTTGGCCGTGTCCAGTCAATCCCTGGCGATTGACGCGCTCTCGCGCGTGGTCGAAGAACAGATCGAACCGGCGCTGATTGCGGTCGAGGGCGTGGCCGACATCGCGCTGTTCGGCTCGCGTGAGCGCGTCATGCTGGTACGTATCGATCCATTGCGGCTGGCGGCGCACCAGCTTGCGGTGAGCGACCTCGCCACGCTGCTGCGCACCGCGCCCTTCGATGTTCCTGCCGGGAGTCTGGAGTCGCCCAACCAGCAGGTGCTGGTGCGCGCCAACGCCTCGGTGACTTCGCCGGAAGCCTTGCGGGCTTTGCAACTGCGTCCGGGCCTGGCACTCGGCGAAGTCGCTGACATCTCCTACAGCCCGGCCAAAGCCACGTCCTATGTGCGGCTCAATGGACGAACCGTCATCAGCCTGGGCATCGTGCGACAGGCGCAATCGAATACCGTCGCCATCTCAAAAGGCGTGCGCGCCGTGGTGGACAGACTCAACCGCGACGGCGCTGATCTGCAAATTACCGTGGTGTCGGATGACGCCACGTTCATCAGCGGCGCCATTGCTGAAGTGCTCGGCAGCCTGGCGCTGGCGGTGCTGATCGTGGTGGCGGTAGTGGGTATTTTTCTGGGCCAATGGCGGGCCACGCTGGTACCGGTGGTGGCGATTCCGGTTGCCCTCATCGGCACCCTGGCGGCGATCTGGTTGCTGGGGTATTCAGTCAACTTGCTGACCCTGCTGGCGCTGCTGCTGGCGACCGGCATGGTGGTGGATGACGCGATCGTCGTTCTCGAAAATATCCAACGTCGACGCAGCCAGGGTTTAGGTCCGAGAGCGGCAGCGGTGCTGGGCACGCGGGAGGTGTTTTTTGCCGTCGTCGCCACCACCGCCACGCTGGTCTCGGTGTTCGTTCCGATCTCGTTTCTGCCGTCGGCGGCGGGCCGGCTGTTTGCCGAGTTTGGTTTTGTCATGGCCATCGCGGTGGCGATTTCTTCCTTCGTCGCGCTGACGCTGGGGCCGATGATCGCCTCGCGCCTGCCCGAAGAAAAGCCCCCCGGACCACTCTGGCGCAAGCTGTCGCACTGGGGAGAACGCGCGGCCAACGCTTATGCCCGATGCCTGGCCATTGCCTTGCGCCGGGCCTGGTGGGTGGTGGCTGCTTGCGGCTTGCTCGCCGGCGCTGCCGTCTGGAGCTACACGCAGCTCAATTCGGAACTTACGCCCACCGAGGACCGCGGCCTGCTGTCGATCCGGATGGAGGGGCCCAGCGGCGTTGGCCTGGGCTACATCGACCGCCAGCTCGAGCAAGCGCTGGCCATCGTCACCCCCTTGCAGGACGAAGGCCTGGTGCAAAACATTTTCACCATCACCGGGCGCTATGACTTGAACCGCGCCGAAATCGTCGCTCCCCTGACCGACTGGAGCAAGCGGTCGGTATCGCAGGCGCAACTCACGGCAAGGCTGCAACGCGAGCTGGACCAACTGCCCGGCGTGCGCGTGCGCATCCGTAGTGGCAACAGTTTGGGTGTAGGCGGCGGCGACGGCAGCGTGCAAATGGGCGTGACGGGCGATGACTACGCGCGCATCGCCGACGCGGCTTACGGTTTTGCGCAAGCCATCGAACGCGATCTGCCCGGTTTGCGTGACGTGCGGGTCGAGTACACCGTGGCCCAACCGCAGCTGACACTGAAGATAGATCGCCAGCGCGCCACCGAACTCGGCGTGTCGATCGAGGGACTCGACCTCATGCTGCGGGCCCTGGTCAGCGGCACCGAAATTGCCGAGCTGACGGTCGACGACCGCAACTTGCTCGTGATGCTCGATTCGAACGCCTATCGGGCGACCGATCCGCAAGACCTGCTGGCGTACAGCGTACGCGCCGGCGGCGCGGGCGGGGAGCGTCTGGTGCCCTTGTCGCAGTTTGTAAAACTCGAAGAAACCGCCATTGCCTCCGAACTTGAGCGCCTCGGCCAGCGCCGTGCCGTGCAGCTCAGTGCAGTAGCCATCGACGGCATGCCACTGCAACGGGCGGTCAATGATTTGCGCGCGCTGGCCGCGAAGGAACTGCCCTCCGGCATGGGCCTGCTGTTTCGGGGTGATGCAGCGACGCTGGAACAAACCGGGCGCGATGTCGCCATCACCTTCGCCATTGCCTTGCTGGTCGTGTTTCTGGTGCTGGTGGCACAGTTCGAGGGCATCACCAGCGCTGCCGTGGTGATCATCACCGTGCCATTCGGCTTGGCTGCGGCGGTATTTGCGATGACCTTGAGCGGCACCTCGCTCAATATTTACAGCCAGATTGGACTCTTGCTGCTGGTCGGCGTCATGGCCAAGAACAGCATCCTGATGGTTGAATTTGCCGACCAGTTGCGCGACGCGGGGCGCAGCGTGCTCGAAGCAGCCCAGGAAGCCGCAGTCACGCGCTTGCGTCCCATCATGATGACCATGGCGTCGACCGTGCTGGGTGCACTGCCGCTGGTGCTGGGCAGCGGCCCCGGTGCCGAGTCGCGCGCATCCATCGGCTGGGTGATTTTTGGCGGATTGTCATTGGCGTCGCTGTTCACGCTTTTTCTGACGCCGGTGATCTACCTCGGTCTGGCACGCTTTGCCAAACCGCGCGCCAGTCAAGGGGCGCTGCTCGCCGCGGAGATGAAGCTGGCGACGGCGCAGGAAGGGGACTCCGCATGAGGCACCGCATCGCCCTGATCGCTTTGACCTTGACATTAGGAGCTTGCGCGAGCGTGACCGCGCCGCCCGCGCCGGTCACGCTGGGGCTCACCGGCGCAGATCGATTTGCCGCCGCGCCGCCCGGGGCACCAATGCCGCTGGCGTCGGACCTGCTGTGGTGGCAGCGTTTCGACGACCCGGTGCTGGGCCGCTGGGTCGAGCGCGCGCTGGCCGACAATCCGGGCGTCGACATCGCCCGCGAACGGGTCGTGCAAGCCCGGGCGCTGCTGCGCGGCGCGCGGGCGCAGCGCCGGCCATTGATCGGTGCAGCAGCCGGCCTTGAATCCCGCAGCGGCAGCACATCCGGCCAAGGTGCCGGCGATGCCAGTGTGGAAGTGACGCTGGATTGGGACCTTGATGTGGGCGGTGGTTTGCTCCAGGCCGAAAGGTCGGCGGCCGCATCCGTGTTGCGCACTGAAGACCTGGTGCAGGCGGCGCGTTTATCCGTGGCTGCCTTGACGGCGCGGGCGTATGTGGAATGGCAGGAAGCGCGCCTCGATCAGGCGCTGCTGGCGGACGCACTCGCCATGCAAGCAGAGGTGCAGCGTGTCGTGCAGGTGCTGGTGCGCACCGGGCTGGCACCGCAAATCGACCTGGACCGCGCGCGCGCCGATGCCGCCACGATCGAGGCCGATAGCGCTGATGCCTCGGTGCGTGTGCGACAAGAGACGGCGGCCTTGCAAGTGCTGGCGGGCGAGCGACCGCAAGCAATGGACGGTGCCAACGGTCTTGTCCGCTTACCCGGGCTCCGGGGCCAACAGCCGGTGCCACGCCCTATCGACCTGCTGCGCCTGCGGCCTGATTTGCGCGCTGCCGAGCGTTCCCTGGCCGTGGCTGCAGCCAATCTGGGCGTCGCCGAATCTGCTTTTTATCCGCGTCTGCGCTTGCCCGGCACGCTTGCGCTGACCGCCGCCGGGCTGGGTGGTGGCGTACTCAGCATCGTCAGTCAGAGTGTGTCTGCGGTGCTCGACATGGTCTTGTACGATGGCGGGGAGCGCAGCGCCGGAGTCGATCTTGCACGCTCACGGGTGCGCGAGGCCGGCCAGTTGTATCGCCAAACCCTGCTGCAGGCGCTGCAGCAGGCCGAAGCTGCGCTGGTAGCCGCAGAAGGTCTCGACAGACGGATAGCGGCATTGCAGCGTGCCGGCACCGCCGCCGACGCTGCCCTGTCTCAGGCGCGCACGCTGTACAGCAATGGACTGACCGGATTCATCGATGTGCTCGATGCACAGCGCATCGTACTGACCAACCGCCAAAACCTGCTCCGCGCCCGCGCCGATGCGGTCCGTCAAGCCATCACCTTGTTCGAGGTCATGGGGATGATTGCGGCTGAGGAGATACCCCGATGAGGTCGCTTACCTTGTTCACCGTGACCACTTAGCGCTGATGAAAACCGCCATGGTGAACATGGCGGGCGATGCCAGAGAGCTCCGGCATGCAGGGGCAACGACGAACCCACCCGTGATTACAACGGCGCTTGCGGCACGCCGTGGGTTTTCTCGGCCAGCACTTCCGGCTCGTCGGTTTCAGTTGCGTTCGGATTGTCGAGCGTGTGCTTGAGCTTATCCATGTCGACATCGCCGGTCCATTTGGCGACTACCACGGTGGCAACGCCATTGCCGATCAGGTTGGTCAGGGCCCGCGCTTCCGACATGAAGCGGTCGATGCCGAGGATCAACGCCAGACCGGCAACCGGCACGCCGCCGACCGCCGACAAGGTCGCTGCCAGCACAATGAAACCACTGCCCGTGATACCGGCGGCGCCCTTCGATGTCAGCAACAGTACGGCCAGCAGCGTGATCTGCTGCATCAACGACATTGGCGTATTGGTCGCCTGGGCAATGAACACGGCTGCCATCGTCAGGTAAATCGACGTACCGTCCAGATTGAAGGAATACCCGGTCGGTATCACCAGGCCGACGACGGATTTTTTAACGCCGAGGTTTTCCATCTTGACCATGATGCGTGGCAGGACCGATTCCGACGACGACGTCCCCAGCACAATGAAGAGTTCTTCCTTGATGTACTTGATGAACTTCCAGATGCTGAAGCCGTGCGCCCGCGCGATCGAACCGAGTACCAGGAAAATGAAAATCAGGCAGGTACCGTAAAAAGTCCCCATTAGTTTTCCGAGCGACAGCAGCGAACCGACACCGTACTTGCCGATGGTGAAGGCCATCGCGCCGAATGCACCTATCGGGGCTAACTTCATGATCACGCCGACGATGCCAAACAGGACATGCGAAGTCTTTTCGATGAAATCAAACACCAGCGTGCCGCGACCGCCGACCCGGTGCAGCGCGAAGCCGAACAGGATGGAAAACATCAGCACTTGCAGGATTTCGCCCTTGGCGAACGCATCGACGACGCTGGTCGGGATGATATTGAGCAGGAAGTCAGTGGTGCTCTGCAACTTGCCGGGGGCGATATAACTGGCGATGCCTTTGGTATCGAGCGAGGCCGGATCGATGTTCATGCCCGCACCCGGTTGCAGCAGGTTAACCATGACCAGGCCGACGATCAGCGCGATCGAGCTGACGACTTCGAAATACAGCAATGCCAGGCCGCCGGTCTTGCCGACCTTTTTCATGTCTTCCATACCGGCGATGCCGATCACCACGGTACAGAAAATGATAGGCGCGATGATCATCTTGATGAGCTTGATGAAGCCATCGCCGAACGGCTTCATGGCCGCGCCGGACTCAGGATAAAAATGGCCCAGGGCGACGCCGATGACGATAGCGGTCAACACCTGGATGTACAGGGATTTGTAAAGCGGGGGGCGGGACATTGGAACTCCGGTCAGGAATGGGCGGAAAAAATCGCCCGTGGAAAACAAGCGGCGGATAGTGCGGGTGCCGCATGATATCGGCAATAGCGGTTTTCCACAGTCACCGGACCGGTCAGCGCACCCGCAGCAGCAGGCGCCGCATCGTGAGGGTTTTGGTAGCGATGAAAATTTCACGCATGAAAAAGAAATAACTGCCGATCAGCGACAGCATCCCGAGTACGAACAGTACCGCGATGAATTTACCGATATTGAGTTCGAATGCGTCACCCATGAAGAGCGTCGCAATGACCAGGCAGACCAGCAGGGCACAGGCGGTACTGAGGGTGATGGCGACATTGATCAGGTGGCCGCGCTGGTACAGCACATTGATTTCCGCGCTATCGGCCGGGTCGGTCGCATCGCCCGGCCTGATCCGTTCTTCGAGTACGCGCGACCGGTCGATGATGCGCGAGAGCCGGTTGGTCAGCACCACCAGATTGGTGCCGACACCGGTCAGCAGAAAGACCGGCGCAATCGCCAGTTGAATAATGTGTCCGACATCGCCGAGCTGGATTTCCATGGTGTGGTCGATCAGGAAGAAGTAGAAAAGAGGAGAACATCTGCAAGGTCAGGCCGGCCCGCGCATCGCGCAGCAGGGTAGCGGCGAAGTGCGTCAGCGTCAACGCCCGCTGTAGCTCCAAGCGCGGTAGTTATACTGTGTCGCGCAGGTCCACGACGCCCATACAACAGCCACAAAGGATAACTCATGTTACTCAAGGATAAAGTTGCCGTGATCACCGGTTCCGCCAGCGGAATCGGTAAGGAAATTGCATTTGAATACGCCAGGGAAGGCGCCCGCGTCGTCATCGCCGACCTCGCGCTGGAGGCTGCACAGGCCACCGCCGACGAGATCATCAAGAACGGTGGCCAGGCCATGGCCGTGGTCATGGACGTCACCAGCGAAACCCAGGTCGATGACGGCATCGCTGCCGTCGTAAAAGCCTGGGGCGGCGTTGATATCCTGATCAGCAATGCGGGCATCCAGATCATCAGCCCGATCGTCGACCTGTCGCTCGACAAGTGGAAAAAAATGCTGGCGATCCATCTCGATGGTGCCTTCCTGACCACCCGCGCCTGCATGCGCGCCATGATCGCCGGTGGCAACGGCGGCGCGATCATCTACATGGGTTCGGTCCACTCACACGAAGCCTCGCCGCTGAAAGCCCCGTATGTCAGCGCCAAGCATGGACTGATCGGCCTGGCCAAAGTGGTCGCCAAGGAGGGTGCCAAGCATCGCATCCGTTCGAACGTGATCTGTCCCGGCTTCGTACGCACACCGCTGGTCGATCGCCAGATCCCCGAGCAAGCCAAGGCACTCGGCATCAGCGAGGAGGCAGTCATCAAGACTGTGATGCTCAAAGATACCGTCGACGGTGAGTTCACTACCACCGCCGACGTCGCCCGCACCGCTGTTTTCCTGGCTTCGTTCCCGACCAGCGCCCTGACCGGCCAGTCGGTGGTCGTCAGCCATGGCTGGTTCATGCAATAAACCACCGCTGCAAAGGTGTCCGCAGCACCGGCAAATTGCTGGTGAGTGGCTGCAACGACGCGCTGCGGCCACAGCACTGTGCATGAGCGCGCAATCGACGCGCCCATCCGGAACGACTGTTGGTAAGATCGCCAGACGTTACCGGGCCAACCCGGCCCGGTAACGCTCCAACCACGATCCGTGCACCCTTCATGTCATCGTCCACTCCCGACTTCCGCTCTTCCTCACACTTGTTCCGCAGGCGACGCAAGTGGCTGCCCGGCGACGTCATCGCCGAGGGTTCCTGGCTGTTGCCGGCACTGGTGCTGATCGTGACAGTGCTGCTGTTCCTCGTGGTGCGCGGTGCCGAATTACGCATCGCCCGCCTCGATACCGAACAACGGACACAGCACACGATTGCGCACTTGCAGCGCCACCTTGACAGCCAGGTCCAGCTCTTGCGCAGCAGCGCCGCCATGCTGATGCTCGATCGCATCGTGCAACGCCAGCACTGGCAGTCCTATCTGCAGCAGCTGCAACGACTGGGTTTGCCGGCCGGCATGCAGCAACTTGGTTACGCTCAACATATCGCCGATAGCGACAAACTGGCGCTGATCAGCGCGATGCACGCCGATGGCAGCACCGGCTTCCGGATTTTTCCTTCCCGTACCCGCGAAGCGGCACTGCCGGTGCTGTATGCCGCGCCGGAAAACAACAATCCGTTGATCCGTGCCGGCTTTGACCTGATGTCGGACGCGCTCCTTGCCCCCGCGCTGCAGCGTGCCACCGACAATGCCACGGCCACCCTCGCCAGCGTGCCGGAACGTGCTGGCATGGCGGGCCAGTTCCTGCTCGTCGTGCCAGTTTTTCCCGGCAATGTGGTGCCGGAAAACATCCCGCAGCGCCGCGACACGCTGGTTGGATTTGTCTTCACCGTCGTGCAGATCGATGCTGCATTCATGGGGCTGGCAGGACAATCGGTCTCCGACGGCACAGCCACCGTGTCGCTGCGACTATTCGATCAGCCCGCCACCGGTCACCGCGCATTGCTCTACCAGAATCCCGGAACTTTGCTGACCACGCACCGCACGCTGCGACCGGTCAATCTGTATGGCCAGACATGGACGCTGGAAACCGGCAGCCCCGGCATTCCCGCCACCACCTCGATCGGTGTTGCCGTCACCGGCCTGCTGCTGGCTGCCTGGCTATGCTGGCTGACGCGGCAGGCGCTGCAACGGCGCAGCAACATCCGCCGGAGAGCACGTGCCGAGGCCAGCGACACCCGGCAGGCCAAACTGCAACTCGCTGCACTGACCGCGCTAAGCCAAGAGGCGATCATCGCCATTGACCGTCGTAACCGCATCACCGTGTTCAATGATGCAGCCCGACGCCTGTTCGGCATTGGCGACGACAACCTGATTGGTAGGCCGCTGCGGGAACTGCTACCGCACCGGCTCAAAGGTGCGCGACCGGTCACGCCGCTGGAACTCCAGGCCGGACAGGTTGCCGTCTACCGGCTGTGCGGACAACAAGGCCAGCAGGCGCGACGGCGCAACGGCAGCGTCTTCGGCTTCGAGGCCACGCTTTTTATGAACGGCGGTGAACGCCAGCACGGCTACACCATTCTGCTCAATGAACTCCCCTCCGGCAACGCCAGCGACACTCCCCGGGACGACTGGCAAAAACATCTGGTGCAGGAAATGCACGATGACTTCGGCCAATTGCTGACGGCCATGAAAATGGACATGGGCTTGCTACGGACGCAACTGGCTGGCGCGCCGGCACCACCCCTGCCAGCCACGCTGCAGCAACTGGACCGCATCGACGGGCTGGTCGATAAGATGATGGATTCGGTACGTCGCATCCTGGCCGATCAGTCAGCAGAACAAGTTCACGACAACGACTTTTTCAAGGCACTTGCCCTACTGGTCGACGGCCATGCCAAGCGCTACCAGATTGCCTGCCAGCTTGATCTGCCATCCGCCCCGCCAGCGTTAGGCGCGGCGCTGGCCAACCCCTTGTACCGGATCGTGCAGGAAGCCCTCAACAATATTGCCAAGCATGCCGCCGCCAGTGCGATCACCATCGATGTCGCGGCCCCGCCCGGCTATTTGCTGCTTGCCATTACCGACAATGGCTGCGGCTTCGTCCCGCAACAACCTTGCGGCCCCGAAGCCTACGGACTGGCCGGCATGCAGAAACGGGTAGATGCGCTGGGCGGCGTATTGCACATCGAGACCAGGCTCGATCGCGGTACCGCGATCCGCATCAAACTGCCGCTGGACTCCTCGAATACCTCCTGACACGCCACAGTGCGTTGACCAGCCGGGCATTTTTTACAGCCCGGCTTGTTCCATACCCGCTTGCAGGGCTCAACCCGACCTGCCGCCGCAAAAACTCCACATCGACACGCAGAAATCCACTGGGCCTTGAGGTTTATCAATCAGCCGGCATTAATTTCAGATAGCGTGTTGCGAGGGAAAAAACCTGACTCATCGTAGTAATGACACATGCTTTTTCCAGCCGGGCCGCACGCTTTCAGACCGACTCTCATCAGGAAACCAACCGACCATGTGTGACTCACCACATCACTGCCCGCCCGTTCCGGATAGCCGGGTCGGATTCGATGTTGACCAACACGCGACAATTGCGCATGGTCCGATCCGACGATCTTCCTTGTTGCGCCGATCCGCCGGATGATCCGACTCCTGATTGCAGATGACCACACCATCATGCGCGAAGGGCTCAAGCGCATTCTGGAAGGTGCCGACGATATCGACGTTGTTGGCGAAGCAGTGGACGGCTTCGAGGTCCTCGCCCAGGTGCGCAAAGGCGGTTTCGATCTGCTGATGCTGGACCTGTCGATGCCCGGACGCAGCGGCGTAGAACTGATCCGCCAGATCAAGGATGAAGCGCCCCGGTTACCCATCCTGATCCTGACCATGCATGAAGAAGAGCAATACGCGATCCGCGCCATTCGCGCTGGTGCCCGGGGCTACCTGACCAAGGAAAGCGCAGGAACACAATTACTGAGCGCTATCCGCAAGGTCGCCTCCGGCCGGCCGTACATCAGCAATGAAGTCGCAGAACAACTCGCCATGGATGCCATGCCATCCGACGATGACTATCCCCACAAAAAATTATCCGATCGTGAATTCGAAGTATTCAGCCTGCTCGTCAGCGGCAAGACGATTACCGACATCGCCGACATGCTGCGTCTCAGCGCCAAGACCGTCAGTACGCACAAGACCCGCATCCTGCACAAGATGGGCATGAGCTCGCTGGCTGAACTGGTCCAGTACGCAGTAGCTTGCCGGCTGCTAAAGCCCTTCAAGATATAGCCATCAACACTGGAGCAGTGCATCAACATCCGGACGACATCACACGGAACTACAGGCAACATCACGCCACCTACCCGCAGCAGGAAAATCGCGAATTCACCGCAGAGGGCAAGTATTCCGGTACGCAGAGAATAGACCGGACGTAAGTCGCCAGTACGGTAGGAATAACCCTACAACAAGCAACCAAACCCTACGTTTCTATTCAGCGCCTACCGATAGTATTTGACCTTTACAGTTGCCATAATTCCAACTTCTCAACAGGGGTCAACAATAAGAACCTGGCCGTTCCAGCTGTCGTGATCAGGTTCATCAATAGTAAAAAATGCAAGCTGGCAGATATCGTTTCCGGATTTCAGTGCGCCACCACCGAACAGCCTGAAACGCCGGAACCCATGTATTCGGAGGTTTCCTCCACAGAAGCAGGTGCGGTTCCGGTGATTGTTGATACCGCCCTCCCTGTCCGCGATATACCGAGTGCGCCGTCTCACCGGCCGCATCAATGAAGTCTGCTTATTTAGGAATAGGAGTCGGTTATGCTGTCTACGCAACTATCTGCCATCCGAACGGAAACTACCCCGCCCGCACAGAACGCCACGCCGATCGAAACCGGGTGGCAACGTCAGGGCAAGCTCTGGTCCAACCTGAAGGAATTGTGCGATGTCTTGCGTATCCCGCCGACTTCTGCCTCATTAATCGCCGACGAAGAACTCCTGTTCCAGCACGTACAGTTCAAAACCGGACAGCGCATACACACAATAGGTCAGCCGTTCGATGCGCTCTACATCGTCCATTCCGGTTTCCTGAAAACGGTACTGATCGATGAATACGGCAACGAACAAGTCCTCAGTTTTCCCATGAAGGGCGACCTCTTCGGTGTCGACGGCATCCACACACGGCGCTATGCCTCCGAAGCCGTGGCTCTGTCCAACTGCGACCTGATCCTGCTTCCTTTCAAAAAACTGACCGCACTGGGTCGTATCCATCTTGAATTCGAACACGCGATCTACAGCGTCATGAGCCGCGAACTGGTCCGCGAGCAAGCGATGATCAGCATGCTCGGTGCGCTCAGCGCCGAAGCGCGCGTCGCCCGATTCCTTGTCTCGCTGTCAGATCGCTATGCCGAAATGGGCTACTCGAGCAAACTGTTCAACCTACGGATGACACGCCACGAAATTGGCAGCTACCTCGGGCTAACACTCGAAACCGTCAGTCGCACCTTGTCGGCATTCAACGAAATCGGACTCATCACCGTCGATCAGCGTTCGATAGGCATCAAGGATCCGGAGGCACTGAAAACCTTGCGACGTCTTCCGCCATCCAGCGCACGCGCAAAGCAAGTCGCTTCACGCAAAGCTCGACAGCAACCCCGCGACGTCGCCTCGCCACGAACGCCGTGTAACGAATCCATTCCGGCCTCGATGTAAGACCTCTACATTTATCCTCCAACCACCAACTACGACGCCGCCGATCCTGTTCGGGTTGAGCTTGTCGGGAATGTACCGGTAGGTGCGCCTTCGACAAGCTCAGAAAGAACGGTTTTCGTAGATTGTCATAGGCGGTCTTATGTTGTCGAAGCTTGCCGTGTGGATTGCGATGCTCACGGCCCAATGATGGAAAGTGATACCGGCCATCAAGCAACCGCCTCCGCACCAGGCAAACGCCCCTCCCCGGCAACACAGCCCATCCCGCATTTTCGCACCCTCATGCCATCGAAACTGCAGATCGTCACAATCGCATGGCAACCGTAATGGCCTTTACCTACAGTGTGTTCATCACAACGAACCCCTGGAAGGAAGCCAAATGAAACCGCTCCGCACACTCCTCAGCCTCATCCTGCTCGCTGCTATGGCCACCACCGCCGCTCACGCCGACGACCGGATCCGCACCACCCCCATTGCAGTCCAGACTACGGTCATCGTATTGCCGCCCGTCGTCATCATCGGCAAGCGACTTGACCCCGCCGAAAAAAATCGCCTGGCACAAACGATCCCGCAAGGCCGTAACGTCCGGTCTACCGGCCACAAGAGCTAAACCGGCATTGCATTTTCCCAATACCCGCACGCCATACCTCCACGGTGAAAGTTACACTGAGGTCCAAACAAATTGCATGTCCCATTCCGGCCCACACCATGAACCCGAACTTCACCGCGACCTGCAAGCAATTCCTGACAACCCTGCCTGACAAACTGGCGCGGGCATTCGATACCACCGCGACCTGGGTCACGCAACTGTCGTGGTGGAAATTTTTCCTGTTCGCAATGCTGGTACTGGCGGCCGGCGCGATCACGCAGGAAACCCTATTTACGTCGAGTAACAAGGTCAACGTGTCAGGGCACGGACCATCTGCCAAGCCGGTCAGCGGCCGTTCGAAGCTGGTCAATAACGGCGAATCCCGGATCACCATCGATTCCACCGGCATCCATATCCACGATAACAAGCCGGACAGCGCCAGCGCTCCCGACAATGACGATGTCCACATCAAGCTGCCGCCCGAAGTGAGCCAGCAAGTGCAGGGAGTCATCGCCGACGCCGTCGATGATGCAGCCACCCGGAAAGCCGAGACCTGGCGCGAAACCTCGTCCGACTGGTTCATGAATTTTGTGCTGTTGCTGGTACTAGGTCTGTTTGGCACGAAGGCCCTGATGGGTGGGAAAAAACGCGCCGAAGCCCAGGCCGTGATCGCCAACGCCGCCGCAGAGCGCGAAGCAATGCAGCGCCAGGTCAGCGAAGCGCGCATGCAGATGATGCAGGCGCAAGTCGAACCGCACTTCCTGTTCAACACGCTGGCCTCGGTCGAACACCTGATCGAAACCGACCCGCCGCGTGCCGCGCGCATGCAGCACAGCCTGATCCAGTACTTGCGCGCCGTCCTGCCACAAATCCGCGACAGCGCACCAGTGACCAACCTCGGTCGGGAAGCCGACATGGTCAGCGCCTACCTCGAGTTGCTCAAAATGCGCATGGAAGAACGGCTGATCGTCGATTGCCGTATCGCCGAGGGCCTGCGCAGCGCCGCCTTCCCGCCGATGATGCTGCAGTCGCTGGTGGAAAACGCCATCAAGCACGGACTCGAAGGCAAGCCGGAAGGCGGCAGCCTGCGCATCTCGGCCGAAGTTGCCCACAACAGATTGCGGGTCTCGGTGGCCGATACCGGCCTCGGGTTTGGTGCGGTTGCCAGCGACGGCACCGGTCTCGGCTTGCAGAACATCCGCGAGCGGCTTGCCTTGATGCATGGAAACAACGCACAGCTGATCATCATGCCCAACCCGAGCGGTGGCGTCATTGCCACCATCGAAGTTCCTTACACGCTGGCCCGCTAACGAGTCCCCCTATGCCTACTGCCCTGATTGCCGACGATGAACGCCTGATGCGCGACCAGTTGCGCTTGCGCCTGACCCAGGCCTGGCCGGAACTCGAGATCATCGCCGAAGCCCGCAACGGCGACGAAGCCATCACGCTGGCGGCCGAACACCGGCCCGACTTCGTGTTCCTCGATATCCGCATGCCGGGCAAGAACGGACTCGACGCGGCGCAGGCGATCGGCAATGCCAGCCACATCGTGTTCGTGACCGCCTACGACCAGTACGCGATCGATGCCTTCGAGCGCGGAGCGATCGATTACTTGCTCAAACCGGTCGAACCGGAACGCCTGCGCCTGACCGTGGCGCGCCTGAAAGCACGGCTGGCAACACCGCCTGCCGCACTCGACGGCGTGCTGGCCCAATTGACGCAGCAGCTCGGACTGGCGGCCAAGCCGGTCTATCTGCAGTGGATACAGGCATCGGTCGGGCAGGAAATACGGCTCATCGCGGTTGCCGAAATCCTGTTTTTCCAGTCCGATGACAAATACACCCGGGTCCAGACCATGCGTTTCGAAGCGCTGATCCGCAAACCGGTGCGCGAACTGGTGGCCGAACTGGATCCGGCCCGGTTCTGGCAAATCCATCGCTCGACGCTGGTCAATGCCGATGCCATCGACGGCGTCACCCGCGACCTGCGCGGACGCCAGCTGGTGCTGGTCAAGGGACGACCCGACAAGCTGGAAGTGAGCCGCAGTTTTGTTCATCTGTTCAAGCAAATGTAAGGACGGCTGCATGGTAAGGTGCGTTAGTGGTGTCGCTTTGACACCGCGACGGCTTTCACCTCCTGCGAGAGACCTCCGGACATGCGCTTTCTGGACCTGTTTTCCCTGACCACCCGCACTGCGCTGATCACCAGCCTGGCAATACTGCTGGCCACGCTAGCCGGCATCGCACTGATTCCGGCCAGTCCCGCCGTACTGTCCGGCGACGGTCTGTGGACTGGCGTCGGACAAGTCATCCTGGTGGCAGCCCTGTTACTGGCGACATTCTTCGGCGCGCTGGCCCTGCGGACCATCCATCACCAACTCGTCCCGTTGCAACAGTTGCGCCAGCTCATGCAGGCACGCCATCCGGAGATCCCGGATACGGGCGACGTCGTCGCCGACCTCAGCCTGGCCTTCGATATCCTGCGCCAGGAGCAGGACAGGACTCTCCGGCACCACGAAACCAGCCAGCAGCGCTTGCGCCTGATTGCCGACAACATCCCGGCACTGGTCGCGTATGTCGACACCGGCTGCAAGGTGGTCTTTGCCAACCGCATGTACGAAGCAGCCTATGGCGTCGCCCCCGGCCAGGTCGAAGGCATGGCTGCGGCCGACCTGCTTGGTGCCGATGTGTTTGCCCAGAGCGAACCGTTCATGCGCGATGTCCTGAGCGGCAAAGCTGCCACCTTCGAGCGACTGGTCACCCATACCGGCACACTGCGCTGGGAACGCGTCAGCTACATGCCCGAAACGGCGGCCGACGGCAGCATTGCCGGCTTCATTGCGCTGGCCGAAGACATCACCGAACTCAAACGCGCGCAGCACACCTTCGCCCGCAGCGAGATGCGCTTGCGCATGATCACCGACAACATGCCGGCGCTGATCGCTTACATCGACGCCGATCAGCACTACCGCTTTTGTAATGCCTACTACGAAACCATCCTCAACTTGCCCCCGGCACAAGTCCTCGGCCTGACGGTGCGCGAGGTCACCGGCGACACCGGATATGCCGCCATTGCCGCTGACATCGACCGCGTTTTAAGGGGTGAACGGGTCAGCTTCGAACAGCATTCCGGCCAGCCCGGCGGGCGCTATTTTCTGCATGACTACCTGCCCGATGTCGATGCCGGCGGCGCGGTCATCGGCTTCTATTCGATGGTGCTCGACATCACCGAACGCAAGCAGGCCGAACTGCACCGGCGTGCCAGCGAAACCCTGCTGCGCAATGTCACCGACAGCCTGCCGGCGCTGGTCAGCTACATCGATAACGACGAGCGCTACCGGTTCAACAATCTGCCGCACGAACAATGGTTTGGCCGGCCGCTCGCACAAATCACCGGCCAGCGCGTCGCCGACCTGCTGACACCCGACGAATACGCGCGCCACAAGCAGTATTACGACCAGGCCCGCGAGGGCAAGGTCGCCCGTTTTGAATTCGAGGCGCGCCAGGATGGCAGTCCGCGCTATTACCAGGCTGCCTACCTGCCGCAGTTCGACGACCAGCAACAGCTCAGCGGCGTGTGCGGCATGATCAACGACATCACCACGCTCAAGCTGGTCGAAAACCAGTTGCGCGTGCTGGCCCGTCACGACACGCTGACCGGCCTGCCCAACCGCAACCAGTTCGATGAAAAACTCGCCGAAGCGATGGCGCGCAGCCGCCGCAGCGGCCATGCGATGGCGCTGATGTTCCTTGACATCGACCACTTCAAATCGATCAACGACACGCTCGGCCATCACAGCGGCGACGAAGTGCTGTGCGAATTTGCGCGCCGGTTGCTGCACGCGGTGCGCCAGACCGATACCGTCTCGCGCCTGGCCGGCGATGAATTCGTCATCATCCTCGAAGGCCTGCAATTACCCGAAGAAAGCAGCAAGGTCGCCGCCAAGATCATCAGCGCCATGAGTACCGATTTCGACATCCTCGGCGTGCCGCGCCGCATCAGCACCAGCATCGGTATCGCAGTCGGCAAGATCAATGACAACGATGGCAGCGTGCTGTTGCGGCGCGCCGATGAAGCGCTGTACGCGGCCAAGGCAGCCGGCCGCAACACCTTCCGCAGCGCACCGTGAGCACGGATCTGTGGGACATCAGCCCGCTGCTCGGGCCGTCGATTCCGGTCTGGCCGGGCGACTCGCCATTTTCGTCGGCCACCACCTGGGAGATGGCCGATGGCTGTCCGGTCAAGGTCAGCCGCATCACGCTATCGACGCATACCGGCGCCCACTGCGATGCGCCATCGCATTACGATGCCAACGGCGACAGCATCGATGCAGTAGCGCTGCTGCCTTACCTCGGACCGTGTCGCGTCATCAGCTGTATCGGTGTGTCCGTGGTCGAGCCGCAGCACATCGCGCACGCCCTCGCCGACCTGCCCGCGCGCGTCCTGCTACGCACCTATGCGCAGGCACCGCAAGCCAGCTGGGATAGCGCGTTTGCCAGTGTCTCGGCCGGCACCATCGCACTGCTGGCCACGCACGGCGCGCTGCTGATCGGCATCGACACGCCCTCGCTCGATCCGCAGAGCTCAAGCACGATGGACGCGCACCACGCAGTGCGCCGCCACCGCATGGCGATCCTCGAAGGCATCGTGCTCGACGACGTCCCCGATGGCGATTACGAACTCATTGCCCTTCCCCTCAAACTGCAGGGACTCGACGCCAGTCCGGTCCGTGCCATTCTCCGGACATTGAAGCACCCATGATGCAGCGTACTGATACCCTCACCCTCGACCAGCAGGATCCGCTGGCACCGCTGCGCGACCAGTTCGCCTTGCCCGATGGCGTGATTTACCTCGATGGTAATTCGCTGGGCGCACGCCCGAAAGCCGCGCTGGCCCGCGCGCAGCAAGTCATCGAACACGAATGGGGCCACGACCTGATCCGCAGCTGGAATCAGGCCGGCTGGTTCGACCTGCCATCGCGTCTGGGCGACTTGCTGGCACCGCTGATCGGTGCCGCTGCCGATCAGGTCGTCGTCACCGACACCACCTCACTGAATCTGTTCAAGGCACTGGCCGGCGCCCTGCAACGGCAGGCCGGCAGCCCGGCCAACGCAGCGCGGCGCCTCATCGTCAGCGAACGCAGCAACTTCCCGACCGACCTGTACATGGCCGATGGCCTGGCGCGCTGGCTCGATCGCGGCTACCAGTTGCGGCTGGTCGATTCGCCCGATGAGCTCGCCGGAGCCATCGATACCGACACCGCCATCGTCATGCTGACCCATGTGAACTACCGCAGCGGCCGCCTGCTCGACATGGCCGCGATCAATCGACTTGCCCATGCCCACGGTGCACTGACGGTCTGGGATCTGGCGCATTCGGCCGGTGCCGTGCCGATCGACCTGCAAGGCGACGATGCCGATTACGCCGTCGGCTGCACGTACAAATACCTCAATGGCGGACCTGGCGCACCGGCCTTCATCTGGGTTGCGCCGCGCCATCAGGCCAGCTTCGATCACCCGTTGTCGGGCTGGTGGGGCCATGCCGCACCGTTCGCGATGGACCCGTCTTTCGTCCCCGCCGCCGGCATCCGGCGCGCGCTATGCGGCACCCAGCCGATGGTCTCGCTGGCGCTGGTCGAATGTGGGCTGGCGCTGTTCGGCCAGACCTCGATGGCGGCACTGCGCGCCAAGTCGCTGGCGCTGACCGACCTGTTCATCACGCTGGTCGAACAACGCTGCGCCGCGCATCCGCTGCAACTGGTCACCCCGCGCGCGCATGCGCAACGCGGCAGCCATGTCAGCTTCACGCATCCGCACGGCTACCCGGTCATGCAGTCACTCATCGCACGCGGCGTCATCGGCGACTACCGCGAACCGCACATCCTGCGCTTCGGTTTCACGCCGCTGTACACCCGCTATGTCGATGTCTGGGACGCGGTCGACACACTGGCACAGATCCTCGACAAGGCCGATTACGACCTGACCGGCGAGCGCGCCACGGTCACCTGAGCCAGTCATGAGTGACGACAAAGCCGCACCGTGGCACGACGCGCAAACCGACTTCAGCACATCGATGAGCTACGGCGATTACCTCGCCCTCGACCAGCTGCTGTCAGCCCAGCATCCGTGCTCGCCCGACCACAATGAAATGCTCTTCATCGTCCAGCACCAGACCAGCGAACTCTGGATGAAACTGATGCTGCACGAACTGCATGCGGTGCGCATCCGGCTGCAGCACAACGACCTGCCGCCGGCCTTCAAGATGCTGGCCCGCGTGGCCCGCATCATGGACCAGCTGGTGCATGCCTGGGATGTGCTGGCGACGATGACGCCGACCGAATACAGCGCGATCCGGCCCTACCTCGGCAGCTCGTCGGGCTTCCAGTCAGCACAATATCGCGAAGTCGAATTCATCCTCGGCAACAAGAATCCGGCACTGCTGGCGGTTCACGCCAGCCATCCGGTGGCGCATGCGACGCTGGACGCGGCACTGCATGCGCCATCGATCTACGACGCGGCGATTGCCTTGCTGGCGCAGGCCGGTTTTGTGATTGACACCGACCGCCTCGCAAGCAGCACGACCCTGCCCACCGTCGCCAACGCGTCGGTGCGGCAAGCATGGCTGGCGGTCTACCGCGACCCGGCTGCGTACTGGGCGCTGTACGAACTGGCCGAAAAACTGGTCGACCTCGAAACCGTCTTCCGCACCTGGCGCTTCCGCCATGCGACCACAGTCGAGCGCATCATCGGCTTCAAGCCGGGCACGGGCGGCACGGCCGGTGTCAGCTATTTGCGCAAGATGCTCGATGTGGTGCTGTTTCCGGAGTTGTTTGAGATGCGTACGGCGTTGTGAGCTTGTGCGGCAGATTCTTTTGAATGCACTCCGATTCAGCAAGTAGGGTGCAATAACCGCAGGGCATTGCACCGAGCGCACCGTCTACCGTCGCCAATACCGCTACAGCGCACGACGGTTGCCAAGACGCTTATCCATGCAGCTCCAGCTCCCGCCAAGGCGAACCTGCATCCTCCACCCCGAACGTCACCTGCAGCCCTTCCAGCCACGGCAAGCTCGAATGCCGTATCTGCCATTCGCCGTCAACACGGATACCAAACGAAATCTCAATATCCAGCAGGCTGCGTTGCTGCGGCAACGGCAAGGCCGGCAGCAGCTGCGTCAGCGTCGTGCCGGCAGCGACGCCCTCCGGCCAGGCACTGCGGCGATCGCACACGCGCATCACGTAGTTGCCGGCGACCAGCAGTAATTGCAGGCGGTCCTGATCGCCGCCGCAGCGATACACCGCGCCCTCCCCCTGCGACTGTGGCAAGGCAATCCAGTGCTCGATATACGGGCCGTGCACGCCGGTCTCGATCAGGCACGCCGGTGTGAATTCCATGACGCCGGCGTCCGCAGTCAGGCCGGGCGGCTGCACGTCGACCAGCCGGTGCCATGCGCAGACTTCGTCTCCGGAGGTCGTGACGACTTCGGTGATGCCGGCAAAACCCTGTTGCGTCGCCAGCCATGCCAGCTGATCCGCGCTGCAGTCGTCCAGACTGACGACGCCCGAAAAATCCGGCCGGCCGGCAGCGATGCGCAAGTCCGCATGCCAGCGTCCGGTCTGCATCCAGAGTACCGTCGTCGTCGTGTCATGCACGCCCGGCGCTACCAGCAAGGACCGTTGCCATACTCCACGGTAGCGTTCCGGTACCGGTGCGCTGATTACCATCAGGCGCACCAGTCCGGAAACGCCGGCAGGCTGCGATAAAACGCAAAGTCATGATTCGGCCAGACCTGTGCGCCCTCGCTGGCGCCAAGCCGCTTGAGCTTGCGGATGCTGGCAATGGCCTGGTCATAATTGCCTTGCCAGCAGCCGCCGGGAGCGACTTCGTCATCGAGGTTTTCCATCAGGTCGGCGGCGTCGCCGGCCAATAGCACCGGCGGTCCTTTCGGCAGTTCGATCCACATCGACATGTGGCCGGCAGTGTGACCCGGCGTGCTGATGGCGCGCACGCCGTCGCACAGGTCGTATTCGCCCTCGGTCACTTTGAGCGGACCGTGACCGACAAAATCATCGGCAAAACACGCGACGTCCTTGCCGGTCATCGCGGCCGCCAGTTCATCTTTCTGGACATGCACTTCGGCACCGCAGCCGCAGCGTTTGAGTTCACCCAGCCCGCCCGCATGATCAAAATGCAGATGCCCGAGGAAGACCACATCGATATCGGCCGCCGACAAACCCAAGCGCGCGAGGTAGGCCGGGATGCGCTGCTCCCCGGTCATCACCGGTGCGCCGAACTGGAAGGTGTCGGGGTTGTAGTACTGCGCGCACAGCGCCGGATCATTGATCTTGCTGTGGTCGCAACCGACGTCGTACAGGATGCGGCCATTGCTGGTTTCGATCAGGTAGGCAAGGATGGGCGCGTCGATCAGCTGGCCGGCACCGCGGCCGTGCGTCGAGATCGTTTTGTCGTAGCGATGCGTGGCCGTCAGCAGCGGCCAGAGCTTGTTGACGCGGGTCATGCGCCCTCTCCGGCTGGTGTCATGAACTCGGCCCGCACCGCCGCGGCGATGCGGGTGGCGACGTCGTCGGCCATCAGCTTGCCCTTGCCGGCGGTCGCACCACGCGCCGACGACAGCACACCCGAACCCGGCACCCAGTGCGTATGGGTCGGGTACATGTCGTACGGCGGAAAGTCGGCCGGCGGCTCGTCGGGCAATTTATCCAACTGCACCAACTGCGGAAAGTAGTGCAGCATCATCGAGGTTTCCATCACCGCCGCATGTTCGAGCGCGAAGCCTGGAAAGCCATCCGGGAAGACGCCGGCCAGTGTCGCCTCGGTCAGGAAATCCCAGTACTCCAGCCGCATGATGTTCAGTGTCGAGGCCGGGCCGAGCCGGCGACGTGCCAGGTCGATGCCTTCGATCAGGAACCACTGGTTTTCGTAATGACCGGACATGACCACCACGTTGCGCACGCCATGCCGGCCCAGCTCGGCCAGCAAGTCGCAGGTGATCGCCGACAGCGTGCTGCCATCAAGGCTGGTGGTGCCCGGAAAATGCTGGCCGCCGCCGCACTTCGGCTGCGACTTGTAACCGTAATTGATGGTCGGCGCGACGATGCCGCCGACTTGCTCTGCGACGCTGTGCGCAACCGCCGCAGCCAGCAAGGCATCGGTGCCCAGTGGCAGATGCGGTCCGTGCTGCTCGAGTGCGCCGACCGGCAGAAATACGACCGCGTGCGGATCGCGCAGGCGTTCTTCGTAGGCGATCCAGCTTAGGTGATCCATTTGTACGTGTGACATGCGTGATTTTCTCCGTGTCGGTTGACGTCCGTGTGTCCCTTTAATTCGTCGCTTCCATCAGCGTGGCCGCGATGATCATCGCGCCGCCCAGGCATTCTTTCTGGCTCAGTGATTCGCCGCCCAGCCAGAGTGCCGACAGTACCGCCACCAGCAGTTCGGTCACCTGCAGGATCGCGGCGCGGCTGGCCTGCACGTGCGTCACGCCGTAGCTAGTCATCAGCGTGCCGCCTAGCAGCCAGCCAAACGCGAACAGCACCAGCCAGCCCCACACCGGCCACGCGACATCCGGCACTTCAGGCACTGAAAACAGCAGTGCCACGACCGATACCAGCGCACAACCGACGAACGACACCAGCGCCCGACTGGCCAGCGGAATCCGCCGCGCCTTGCGGTTGGCGATGCCGGCGGCGGTGTAGGCAAAGCCGGCTACCAGCGCCATGATGTCGGCAATCGACAGCGCCTGCCGGAACGCCTCGGCCCCGCCGACGATGACGAACACGCCACCCAGCGACAGCGCCACCGCCAGCAGCCGGCGCGGACCGAGCCGCTCTTTCAGAAACAGCGCGCCGCCGATCGCACCCCATGCCGGCAACAGGTAAAACAGCAGCATCGCGCGCACCACCGAACCCATCGTCAGCGCCGCCGTGAAGGCCATGTTGGCCACGCCAAAACACAGTCCGATCAGCAGCAACCAGCGCAGCTCGCCGCGCCAGTGCGCGCGCTCGCGCCAGATCACCGGCAAGGCCACCAACCCGACCAGCGCATACGCGGTCAGGCCGATCAGATGCGCACCGATGCCGACGCCGGCAAAAAAATGCAGCGGCCACCAGGCCAGTCCCCAGATCAATCCGCTCGCCATCAGCGCCGCAACGGCCCCCGGTGCATCGCGCTGTGCGCTGATCGGCAGCGTCGTCATAGCATCAGGGCTCCACCATTCGGACTGAGCATCTGGCCGTAATAAAAGCGCGCAAAATCACTCGCCAGAAAGACCGCGGTCGCCGCGATTTCGTCGGCTCCGGCGGCGCGTGCGGCCGGGATCGCCAGCTCCTTGGCGCGCCACTCCGCACTGATCTGGTCCAGCGACAGCATCGCCGTATCGGTCGGTCCCGGCGCAATGCCATTGACGCGGATGGCCGGCGCGAATTCACGCGCCAGCGATTTGGTCAGGCCGACCACGCCGGCCTTGGCCGCGCAGTAGGCAGTGAACCCGGCGCGACCGAGATAGGCCAGCTCGGACGCCACATTGATGATGCAACCGCGACCGCGCGGCTGCATGTTGCGCAAGACCGCCTGGCTACACAAGAAGACCGATTTCAGGTCAACCGCGATGACGTGGTCCCATTCATAGTCGGCGATATCAAGGAAGGGTTTTTCGAGCAGGATGCCGGCGTTGTTGACCAGGATATCGATAGGCCCGAGCTGCCACTCGACCGCTGCGACCATGCGCTGTACCGCGGCGCCATCGGTGACATCGGCGTCAAAGGCGCGCGCATCCCCGCCGAGGCTGTCGAGCACGTCGGCCATCAGCGCGCCCTGGCCGAAGTGATTCAGTGCGACGCGTGCGCCGCTGGCCGACAGCGCTTCGGCAATCGCGCGGCCGATGCCGGTCGCGCTGCCGGTGACCAGCGCGACCTTGCCGGCGAGGTCTATCTTCATACGGCGGTCAGGAAGGACACGCCGGCCGCACCCAGAAAGCCATCGGCACGCCCGCTCACGTCGACCGGCAAGACCTGCCCGCAATCGTCAGCCAGAATGCGGCGCACCCGGTTCACATGAAAACTGCGCAACAGCAGCGGCACCGGAATGACTTGCGCATAGCGCACGTCATACAGTTCGCGGTGTAGTTGCGGCAAGCGGTGCCACGGCGCGATCGGCTTGTCGTGATGCGCGTTGTGATAGCCAAAATTGAGCCAGATCAGGTTGAGCAAGCGGTTGTCGAGACCGACGATATTGCTGAAGGTATTGGCTTGCTCGTAGGCCTTGTCGCGCAATTTATCGTTCGGCACCGGCGTGTCACCAAGGATCGGATAGGCATCGTAGGTGTGCTGAAAACAGTCACCGAAACGCAGCACGATCACGAACAGCAAATAGGCCGCGGCATACAGCGCCAGCGCGCTAGGCGAGTACCAGCCGAGGGCAATGAAGGCAGCAGCGCGCACCACAAAAATCGCGACAATGCGGGCGCGATCCTTGCCGCTTTTGTCAGCACCCTGACGAAACGGCAGCGCCATCACAAAGCCGCGCACTAAAAATTCAACCGCCGGAATATGCAGCCATTCCAGCGTCAGCACCAGCCCGCGTACCGGTGCCGATGCGCCCAGCAAATAGGCTTTCACATCAAAGGTGACGACATCGGCGCGCTCGACATGGTGGCGCATGTGCTTGCGGCGCAGGTTATCAAACCGGGCATAGCAGGCACCATTGATCCAGCTCATGCCGGTGCCCCAACGCATGTTGGTGCTGGCGACCTTGAAGATGGTCAGGTGCGCGAATTCGTGGATGAAGTAGGCCGACCAGATCAGCGACTGCGTGGTCAGCAGGAAGCCGATGCTCTTGAGCAGCCAGCCGGGTTGCGTCAGCAACAGGATGCCCAGCGGGTAGCCGAGCAGCGTGAATGACAGCGCGGCGGTGTTGGGTAGCACACCGTCCGGGTAACGAAAAATCATGGAGGATCTCCTTGAGGGGATGGAGGCGCGGGCGCACGCAAAAGCACACGCTCGCGCGGCAAACAATTACTTCGCCTGCAGGCTTGTCACGAACTGCGCATCCATCGTCGCTTCGGTCGCCGGGATCTTGTCGATCTGGGCCTTGGCTTTCAGGATGCCGCCGATGATCTCGGCACTGGCGAAATACGAGGTGGTCTCTTTTGACTTGATGAAGGCTTTCGGCATTTCAGCGAGCGGGATGTTGTAGACGCCCGGCAGCTGTTCCTTGACTTCCTTGGCCGAGACGCCCATGAACTTGCCGATGATTTTGGCTGCGTCGTCCGGCTTGGCTTTCATGTAAGCCATACCTTCGAGGTAAGCCTTCATGATGCCGGTGATGTCCTTCGGGCTGGCCTTGATGAACTTGTCATCGAACACCAGCACGTCGGCAATCAGGCCCGGTGCATTTTTGGACGAATAGACCACATGGTATTTCTTGCCGCCGCCCTGCTTCAGGATTTGCGACAGGCTGGGCTCGTAGGTCACGCCGATCGGCATCTGGCTCGACACCATCGCCGCCGGCACCGACTCCGGCGTCATGTTGACCGGGGTGATGTCATTCATGCTCAGGCCATTGCTGGTCAGCGCGTACGACAGCAGGAAGTCCGATGGCGACAGCGGATTGAAGCCGACTTTCTTGCCCTTGAAGTCACTGACCTTGGTAATCGCCATCGACGCCACGATCGCATCGCCGCCGTTCGAATAATCGATCGGCATCACGACTTTTTGCGGCATGCCTTTGGCGACCTGGCCGATCACCTGGTCATAGGTCATCATCGCGCCCTGTACCGATCCGCCGGCCAGTGCGGCCGGAATCAATGCTGGATCCGAGAACACCTGCAGCTTGACTGACAAGCCCTGCTTCTTGTAGAGGTCGAGCGCTTCGGCAATATAGAACGGGCCGTAGCCGATCCACACGACGGTGGCAACATTGAGCGTGGCCGGAGCAGCGAAAGACAGGCTGGAGGTGGCGGCGAGTACGGCAGAAACGGCAAACGGCAAAAGGGTACGGGTCGCTAAACGCATGGAAGACTCCTGGTCGGTGGATGGGCGTACGGAGAGAACGATGTTCCAATGTTCTCCCGGGCTTTTATCCCTCCGTGGAGCCGCGTCAATTCGACAGGGCCGGAGCGCTCTCGGACCAGACACCGTTGCCATCACTGGCAAGGCCGGAACCCTAGCACTCCTGAGTCAGGTGATCTGCCATCGTTGTCGATGGCAGCTCGCTCTTCCCGCATGATTTCTATAGCAAGAGTGGTGCCAGTTAAAAAGACGGTGTAACTGCCGGATTAACGGGATTTTCACACCGGGATGGCGCATCGGGCACACGGCATCGTGACGGGTGCCCTGTTATCGACCGCCGGATGCACTGTCATCGCGCCGCGAGATACGCCAGCCACCCCCCATGCGCGCTGATATCGGCGGCCCCGGCAATCGCCTGCCCCTCGCAAACAAAGCCCTTGACCCAGCGTCCGCCGGCCAGTTCCAGCGAACCGATCGCCAGCGGTGCCGGCACGTCGGCGACAAATTCGCCGAAGCGGCGCAGCGGCAGTTCCCACACTTCGATCGCAATTGCGACGCCGTCCGCGCAGCGCTGCAGACCCGGTTTCGGTGGCGTCGTATTCGGCAATGCATACAGCCGGTACTGCGCGGCGGTCTGCGTGCTGGCGATGCGGCGGGCACCGCGTTCGGTCAGCTGCCAGTTCAGCGGCTGGCCCTGCAAATGCGCGCCGACCACGGCAAGCTGTATCGTCGGCTCGTTGAACGGCAATGGTGTGATCAGCGCGTCGGACGCATCCGGCAGCAGCCGTTGCGCGGCAGCCGCCAGCAACTGGTCCGAGCCACACGGGCCGACCAGCGTGATGCCGGCCGGCAGCCCATCAGCGCGCGCCACGGCCGGCACCGACAGTGCGGCCATGTCGAAGAAATTAACGAAGTTGGTGTAATACCCGAGTTCGGAATTGCGCAGCACCGGTTCGCGCTCAAGGTCGGCCAGCGTCGGCATCGTCGGCGTGGTCGGCAGCAGCAGGAAATCGTACGGGGCCAGCGCGGTTTCGGCGGCGCGGCGCAGGTCGGCCAGCCGGTACTGGCCATTGAAAGCATCGACCGCGCTGTAGTTCGCGCCCTGGCCGATGATGCCGGCTACCACCGGATTCATCTGATCCTTGTGTTCGGTAAAAAAGTCCCCGACGGCGGCCAGCCGCTCGGCCACCCACGGTCCGTAATACAGCAGCGCGGCGGCTTCCTTGAACGGCGTGTAATCGACCGTACCGAAGGTGCAACCGGGCAGCGCGCGCAGTTGTGCCAGCGTTGCCTCGAACGCCTGCCCGGCGGCGCTGTCACCAAAAAATTCCAGCACCGCCGGCAGCGCGATGCGCAGGCCGCGCTGCCGGATGCCGGTCATCGGCACGGCGCGCGAATAGCTGTCTTCGGCATCGAGGCCGGCAGCGACCTGCGTGACCTGCCACGCATCGGCCACGGTGTGGGCAAAAATCGACACGCAATCGAGCGTGCGGCAGGCCGGAAACACGCCGCGTGTGCTCAACAATCCACGGCTGGGCTTGAGCCCGACGATGCCGTTCAGGCCGGCCGGCACGCGGCCCGAACCGGCGGTGTCAGTCCCCAATGAAAAGCCGACCAGCCCGAGCGCAACCGCCACCGCCGAACCGGAACTGGAGCCGCCCGACACGTACGCCGGGTCGATCGCATTGCGCACCGCGCCGTACGGCGAACGGGTGCCGACCAGGCCGGTGGCGAACTGGTCGAGGTTGGTCTTGCCGATCAATAAGGCACCGGCCGCTTGCAGTTTTTCGACCACGGTGGCCGAACGCTGCGGCGTGAAACTGAATTCGGTGCAGCCCGCGGTGGTCGGCAAACCCAGCGCGTCGATATTGTCCTTGATCGCAAATGGCACGCCGAATAGCGGCATGCGCGCGAGCACTGCCGCGCCCTCTTCCTGCAACAGCGCATCCAGCGCGCGCGCCTGCGCCAGCAAGGCCTCATCAGCGACGCGGCTGATCCAGATTTCCGGCCGCTCGACCGTGGCGATGCGGGCCAGCACGCGTTCGATGCACTGGCTCGGCAGCAGCTTGTGCTGCGCGTACGCGGTGTGCAAATCAGCCAGGGTAATGGCAGGAAGAAGGGTGTCGGTGGTCATGGGCAGCTCTCGCAAATTCGGTAGAAAAATGGTCCGGCACAGACCGGACCACGGGGCATTGCACGTGCTTTTAGAAACCGTAGCTGAGCGAACCGAGCAGCTGGTTCTTTTGCTTCACGCCGAACCGGTTTTCACCGGCGACGATGCCTTGCAGGCCCCAGGTCACGCCGGTGGCAGCGATCGGCTGGGTGATGCTGACGGTCAGATGACGGAAAGCCCCTGAACTGGGTGCGCCACCGCCGAAGCAGCCATTGACCGAGAAGCTCTGGCCGGCCGGGCAACCGGTGTTGGACAGCGTGTCGACGGAGCCAAGGTACTTGCCCTGCTTTTTGTACGAGTAATAGCCCAGCGAACTGTTGAGCGTGATCTCGTAAGGCAGCACCTTGATGTAGTTCAGGGTCCAGTAGGTGTCGCCCTTGTTGCCCCAGACAACATCATTGAGCAGCGTTTGCGCGGCCACGCTGAAGTCGCCGTAGCTCAGGGCCAGTTTGGTTTCGAGCGCGTTGGCGTTCTTGCCGTTGAAGTAGACGTAACCGGTGCCGCCGACGGTGTAGCCGAACTCGCCGATCTTGCCGTTGTAGCCGCCGTAGATATCGTTCTCGATCGATTTGCCGGACTGGAAATTGGTGATCGCGCGGTTGGTGTACGACTCGCCCAGTTTTTTGTACGAGTAGTTGATCATCGACCCGAAATAGCCGGCATACAGGCCCGACGGATCGGACCAGTCGGCACCCCATTGCAGCACCGGCTTGTCGGACTCGGGCGCATCGGCACCTTCATTGCCGAAACCCGGCTTGCTCGGGCCGTAGGTGCTGGTGGCACCGCGCAGCACGTATTTGCTAACCAGGTCGATGTGGCCGGTCAATGGCGATGGTTCCGGCGCATCGGCGGCGAAGGCGACGCCGGCGAACAGGCTTGAACAGGCGATGGCGAGTGCCAGCGGACGATGGAGCGATGTGGTGCGTGACATGGTGATTCCTTTTTTTGAGTATTAGACCAACGTGGATTCCCTGCTATTTCACTACCGGTGCTGCTTTGTAAAACTGTTCTGCTACCTACCAAAATTCAAGATCCTGCAACCTGCGGCACTCCGTGGGCCGTTCACGGGGTCAGAGTAATTTTCGCGATACTGCCTGCGAAAAAAAACTCTGACCCCATGAACTCTGCTGGTGCGGTCGCGCTGCAGTGCGCTTCGAAATCACCTCAAGTCGTAGGGTGCAATAACCGCAGGGCATTGCACCAAATGCCCCGGCTCGGCATGCCGATTCCGGCCACCTCAAGCCGCCTCCCGCAACACAGCAATGTGCTGCCCTGCGCCCACCGGCGTGCCCTCCCCGACCAGCCATTCGCCAAGCACGCCTGCGCGGGTGGCGGTCAGCGGGATCTCCATCTTCATCGACTCGAGGATCGCCACCGTGTCGCCGGCCGCCAGCATCGCGCCCGGCTGCGCGACGATCTTCCAGACGCTGCCCGGCACCACCGCACTGAGGTAATGACACCCTGCCGGTAGCTCGCCCTGCTCGGCCGCACCGGCCAGCGCTTCTTCGCTGACCCAGTTGGACTGGCCGCTGCTGCGCCAGCGCTCGCGCTCGTCCTCGAACGCGGCCTGCTGCTTCTGCTTGAACGCGCCTATCGATACCTGCTCGTCGACCAGGAAGCGGTTGTAATCGGCCAGCGAAAAGGTGGTCTCTTCGATCTTCACGTCGAAGCGCCCGAGTGGAAAATCGCGCCGGTGCTCCAGCAGCTGCGCTTCGCTGACTTCATAAAACTTGATCTGGTCAAAAATGCGCAGCAGCCACGGCTTGCCATCGCGGAAGCTGTCGGTCTGGCGGTAGCGGTTCCACATCTGCACGGTGCGGCCGACGAACTGATAGCCGCCCGGTCCTTCCATGCCATACACGCACAGATACGCGCCGCCGATGCCGACCGCGTTTTCCGGAGTCCAGGTACGGGCCGGGTTGTACTTGGTCGTCACCAGCCGGTGGCGCGGATCGATGGGCGTAGCCACCGGCGCACCGAGGTACACATCGCCCAGACCCAGCACCATGTAGCTGGCCTTGAAGACGACGTCATAGACCTCGCACACGGCCTCCAGGCCGTTGATGCGCTGGATGAAATCGATATTGCTCGGGCACCACGGCGCGCCGGGGCGCACGGTGGTTTCATATTTGCGGATCGCCAGTTGCGTCTGGCTGTCGTTCCAGGCCAGCGGCAAATGGACGATGCGCGAACGCACCACCATGTCCTCGACCGACGGCAACGCGGCGATCAGTGCATCGAGCAGCACGACCAGCCGGCTGACCGGCAACTGACGGTGATCGAAATGCACTTGCAGCGAGCGGATGCCCGGCGTCAGGTCGATCACGCCGGCCAGCTGCGCCAGCTCGATCGACTGCATCAGCGCATGGACCCGGAAACGCAGATTGATATCGAGTACCGCATCGCCGAATTCGATCAGCAGGTAGTCATCACCGGCACGGCGAAACACCAGCGTCGTGCCGTCCGGCAGTGCACCGGTGCGCAGGATGGCTGGCAACTGACTGCCGGCTTCGCTGTGCGGCGGCACAAACACCGGTGCCGGTACCGACACCGCATCAAACACGCTCTCCTGCGCGACCCGCAGCGCGGCCGCGTCGACATCCGACACCCGCACGAAGCGCACCGTATCGCCCGGCTTGAACTGGCCGATCTTCCACAGATCAGCCGAGACGATTACCGCCGGACAGACAAAGCCGCCCAGGCTCGGACCATCCGGGCCGAGGATCACCGGCATGTCGCCGGTGAAGTCGATAGACCCGATCGCATACGCGTTATCGTGGATGTTCGACGGATGCAGGCCGGCTTCGCCGCCATCGGTGCGGGCCCAGCGCGGCTTCGGTCCGATCAGGCGTACGCCGGTGCGGCTGGAATTGAAATGCACTTGCCAGTCGGTGCCGAAGAACACCGTCACGTCGTCATCGGTAAAGAAATCCGGCGCGCCATGCGGACCGTAATGGACCGCGACTTCCCATGCCGAACCGTAGACCGGCACGGCCGTTGCGGGCAGCACATTCTGTACAGGCTCCGCCGCAAACAGCTTCAGCACATCGCCACTACGCAGCGCCCGGCCGCCGTGGCCACCGAACTGGCCGAGCGTGAAGGTGGCGCGACTGCCGATGTATTGCGGTGTATCGATACCACCGGCGAAGGCCAGATAGCCGCGCACGCCGGCACCTTCGACGGTGCCGCAGCGCAGTGTTTCGCCGGCACGCAGCGGATGCGCCTGCCAGTTGGCCAGCGCGCGCGTGCCATCGGGACCGCTCGCGCTCGCGCCCATGTCGGCACCGGCCAGCGCAATCAGGCAATCGCTATTAAAGGCCAGCGTCGCGCCTTGCAGCGTCATCTCGAGCGTGGCCGCGGTGCCGTCATTGCCGAGCAAATGGTTGGCAAACCGATGCGCATACGCATCCATCGGACCCGACGGCGGAATCCCGACCGCCCACAAACCAAGCCGCCCCGGATAATCCTGCACCGTGGTCTGAATGCCGCCCTCGATGACATCGACAGTGCGCGGGTGATACGGCATCGCGGCCAGCATGCCGGTGGTCTGTTCGCCATCCCGGAACACCGGATAGCCGAGGATATTGGCGAGGTAGTCGAGGTTGGTCTGGATGCCATCGATGCGGCTGTCCTGCAAACCGGCGACGAGCGCGGCAATCGAGCCAGCACGCGTGTCGGTTCGAATAATCAGCTTGCCCAGCAACGGGTCGTAATACGGGCTGACCGTGATGCCGCGTTCGATCCAGGTATCAACCCGCAGCGTATCGGCGAACACGACGCCGGTCAGCACGCCCGACGAGGGCTGGAAATTTTTGGCCGGGTCTTCGGCGTAGACACGCAACTGCATCGCATGGCCGGACGATTGCAGCGTGTGCTGGGCCGGCAGCACGAAGTCATCGGTGGCAGCGCGGATCATCCATTCGACCAGGTCGACACCGAACACTTCTTCGGTGACGCCATGTTCGACCTGCAGACGGGTGTTCACTTCCAGAAAATAAAACGCGCCGCTGTCAGCATCGAGCACGTATTCGACGGTGCCGGCGGAGCGGTACGACAGCGATGCGGTGAGGCGCACGGCGGTCTCGGCCAGCGCCGTGCGGGTGGCGTCGGACAGGCCCGGCGCGGGTGTTTCCTCGATCACTTTCTGGTGGCGTCGCTGCACCGAGCAATCGCGCTCGCCGAGCGACACCACACCGCCGCGACCATCGCCAAAAATCTGCACTTCGACATGGCGCGCATGCTCGACGAATTTTTCGAGGTAGATGCCGCCGTTCTTGAAATTGTTTTCCGACAGGTGCTTGACCGAGGTGTAGGCCGCTTCCAGTTCCTGCGCATCGCGGCACAGCCGCATGCCGATGCCGCCCCCGCCGGCGGTACTTTTCAGCATGACCGGATAGCCGATCTGCGTGGCCGAGCTCAACGCCTGCGAGACGTCATCAAGCAAACCGGTGCCGGGCAGCAGCGGCACGTTGGCTTGCTGCGCCAGTTCACGGGCTGTGTGCTTGAGGCCGAAGGCGCGCAGTTGATGCGGAGTCGGGCCGATGAAGACCACGCCGGCAGCGGCGCAGGCTTCGGCAAATGCCGCGTTCTCACTCAGGAAACCGTAGCCCGGATGGATCGCTTCGGCACCGCTGGCGGTGGCGGCAGCGAGCACCTTGCCGGCATCGAGGTAGCTTTGCGCCGCCGGTGCCGGACCGATGCAGATGGCTTCGTCGGCCAGCCGCACATGCAGCGATTCGACATCGGCTTCCGAATAAATGGCGACCGACAAAATACCCATGCTGCGGGCGGTGCGGATGATGCGGCAGGCGATTTCGCCGCGATTGGCAATGAGGATTTTTTTGAACATGGCGAAGTCAGTCCTGTGCATCCCAGATGACAAAGCGCACCGGGGTCGGGTTGTAGGCGTTGCAAGGATTGTTCAGTTGCGGGCAGTTCGACACCAGCACCAGCACATCGGCATCGGCGCGCAGTTCGACATATTTGCCGGGTGCCGACACGCCATCTTCGAAGGTCAGGCCGCCCTCGGCGGTGACCGGTACATTCATGAAGAAATTGATGTTCGGGACGATGTCGCGCTTGCCCATGCCGATGTCGGCATGCGCCAGCGCCAGCAGGTAATTGTCGCGACAGCTGTGCATGAATTTTTTCTGCGCCGCATAACGCACGGTGTTGCTCTCGGCCGCGCAGGCACCGCCTAGCGTGTCGTGGCGACCGCAGGTATCGGCCACGATGGTCAGCAAAGGCCGGCCACGGTTCGACATCAGCACGGTGCCGGTGCTCAGGTAAATGCCACCTTGCGCCTGCATCGTGTCGGTCATGCTGTAGCGCTCGGCGGTGTCGCTGGCGTTATAAAAAATCGTGTCGACGGCCTGGTTGCCTTCGAGGTCGATGATGCGCAGGACCTGGCCGCGCTGCATCGCCTGCAGCCACGGTTCGCCGGCGGGTTGATAGACATCGAGGATGGCGGTGGTGGTGTCGCGCGGGCTTTCGCACAGGGTTGTCATGGTCATCTCCTTAGCGGGTCGTCAGTTCGGTATTGGTGTAGCCGCGGCCGTTTTCGGGACACGACAGGCGGCACGGATCGTCGGCACCGGCGGGGCCGGAAGTGTAGGCGACGACGCTTATCTTGCGCGGCGCGTAATCGGGATTCGGGTCCAGCGGATGGGGTGCGCTCGACAGCGCGACCAGCGTGTCCATCTCGAAGCGCAGCTCGACCAGATCGCCGGCTTTGCTGTTATCGGGTACGAACACAAAGCGGCCATCGGCATCGACTGCGACCTTTGAAAACAGATTGATGTTCGGCACCAGATCACGCAAACCCAGCCCCCATTTGCCGATCTCGACCAGCAGGCTGTCCTGGCCGTTGCGGTACATCGCATTGCGGTGTTCCTGGTAGCGATGCGCGCCAAACTTTGCGAGTACCGAGGCGGCTGTCGAGACACCGCACAGCGGGTCGTGCCAGCCGACCGTGTCCAGCGGAATCGACGCGAGGATATTGCCCATGTCCGAATACAGCACATGGCCGGCCGTCAGGTGCGCGGTGTGCTGGGCTTTCAGCGTATCGGGCACGTTCAGGCGTTCGAGGCGTTCATCGGCGCGGTACAGCAGCACCGCCATGTTGGCACCACCGTCGAGGTCGGTGAAACGCAGCGTGGTGCCGCGCTTGACCTTGTACGACCAGTGGCCGCCGCCGGGGAAGGTTTCGTTCCAGAGGATGTTTGATGCTTGCAGGTCGTGGGTCATGACAGGTCTCCGGTGAGCGATGTGGTCTCGGCAATACGGGTGAGTTTTTCGAGCTGGCCGAAATCGGTCTTGATGCCCGAGGTCTCGCGGATGCGCGCCAGGATCTGGCGCTTCAGTGCGACGAATTCCGGTGCGAGCTTCAGGTCTTGCTGGCGATCCAGGCCGAATGGCACGTCGATGATCGAATCGATGCGGCCCGGCCGTGGCGCCATCACGACCACGCGCTGGCCGAGGTACAGCGCTTCCTCGGCATCGTGGGTGACGAAGATGACGGTGGTTTTTTCGAGCAGGTACACATGGCGGATCAGGTCGTGCATCACTTCGCGGGTCTGCGCATCGAGCGCGCCGAACGGCTCGTCCATCAGCAGCACGTCGGGCCGGACCATCAGTGCGCGGGCAATCGCGACGCGCTGCTGCATGCCGCCCGACAGTTCGGCCGGGTAGGACCCGGCGACGTGGCCCAATCCCATCAGCGCGATGAGCGCATCGGCGCGACCGCTGGCGACTTCGACATCGTTCGAGCTGGCGTTCTTGCAGTGAAATTTCAGGCGACGGCAGAACTTGATGTTTTCGAGGACGGTCAGCCACGGGTACAGGCTGTAACTCTGGAACACCATCGCGCGGTCGGGACCGGCACCGTCGACGTCATGGCCGTTGCAGAGGATGTCGCCATCGGCATATTCTTCAAGGCCGCCTATGGTACGCAACAGCGTCGACTTGCCGCAGCCGGAAGCGCCGACCAGCGTGACGAATTCGCCGGCGGCGATGTCGAGGTCGATGTGCTGCAAGGCGTGGGTCAGCCGGTCGCCGGCACCATAGAACTTGTCGAGACCGCGGATACGGATTTTTGGAGGAGTGGTGTCAGTCATGGCGTCATTTCCCGATGTAGTGCCAGCCAAAGCAGCGGCGATGCAACCAGCGGAAGGTTTGGTCGGTCAGCAGGCCGATCAGGCCGATGAGCAGGATGCCGGCAAAAATCTTGTCGGTCTGCAGGAAGCGCTGGGCTTTCAGGATCGAGAAACCGAGGCCGGAATTGGCAGCCACCAGTTCAGCCACGACCAGATAGGTCCAGGCCAGTCCCATGGTCTGGCGCAGCGTGTCGAGCATGGCCGGACGGGCTGCCGGAATCAGCACCAGGCGCACGATTTCGCTATTGGTCGCGCCCATCGTGCGGGCCGCTTCGACCGGCTGGTTCGGTACCCGTGCGATGTCCTCGGCCAGCATCAGTACCATCTGGAAAAAGGTGCCGACGAAGATCACGGTCAGCTTGGCGCTCTCGTCGATGCCGACCCACAGCATGATCAGCGGGATAAAAGCGACCGCCGGCAGGTAGCGGCTGAAGTCGGTCAGCGGTTCCAGCAGCGCGCGCACCGGCGCATACGTACCGATCATCACGCCAATCGGAATGGCCAGGATCGCCGACAACAGAAAGCCGCCGAACACGCGGCCGATGCTGATGCCGACATCGCTCATCAGGTCGTCATTGAGCAGCCAGTCAAGGCAGCGCCGCAGCACCAGTTCGGGCGTCGGCAGGAACACCGGATCGATGCGCCCGCTGGTCGACAGGATCAGCCAGAACAGAAAGGGCAGCAGGAATCCGGTGATCGCCAGTGCCACGACAATACGGTGCGGCAGCTGGCCGCGCACGGCCCAGCTGGAACGGCGGTTACGGATGTGCTTTTTGGCGGGGAGCTCAGGCATGCGCACCCCGCTGAAGGATAAGGCGGGCGCGGCACAGGGCGGGCAAAGAAAAAAAGAAGGGCATCGTGCAGCTCCAGGAGTCAGAAAAAAGTCGGAGAGGCGAGCGATCAAGATCGAACGCAGTTCGACTGTGATGGCCTCCCGGGCTTTTATCCCTCCGTGTAGCCGCTGCGGTTCGCTTGCACGATGTCGCACCGGCCGGCTGCTCTCGGACCAGACATGTCGTCGTTGACACTGACGACACCGGAACCCTAGCGTCCATGCTCGAGTTGCAGTGTTGGCTGCTTCTCTCGTTGCATTGGTACTAGCAACTATGGTGCCAGCTGTTTTGGCGGTGCGATCGGGACGATGGATGACGCTGCGTCGCAGATCGGACCTGCCTTGGTGCACGGAGGGCAAGAAGCGCACCGTTTGCGCGCCTTTGCACCGTCGGCGACACCACCCGCAACATAGTTGCTTAATTGAATTAAAAACACTATTGGCGCGCGTTTATCTGTTACCTTGACCTGTGTATTTCCCCAAAGCACGAAGGCGGCAGGGGCAGCCAGGGCTACCGAGCAAACGACTTCATGCGACATCTCCAGATTCATTTCAGTGCTTCATTGTCCGCGAGGTCGTGCATCCGTTTTGCCCGCACGCTTGCCGGCGTCATGCTGTTCCTGATATTGCCCGTCCTGCTGCCGGCCACCGTCAACGCCGGCACCCCTCTGATCGTCGATAGCGAACAGGACTACCCGCCTTTTTCTACCGGCATGACCGATGACACGGCCGGCGGTTTCACGGTCGATCTGTGGAAAGCCGTGGCCGACGAAGCCGGCTTGCCGTACATCCTGCATGTCCAGCCGTTTCATCAGGTGCTGAGCGAATTTCGTGCGGGCAAGGCCGATGTACTGATCAACCTGGCCATCTCCGACGAGCGCCGCCGCTTTGCCGATTTCACGGTGCCGCATGTGATCGTCAACGGCGCGGTTTTTGTGCGCAAGAACACCAGGGGGATCAGCAGCGAAGACGACCTCGCCGGCAAATCCGTCATCGTCGTCAACGGTGATCTGGCACACGACTATGCGGTCACGCGCGGCTGGGAAAAGCAGCTGGTGCTGGTCAATACCGCTGCGGCCGGCCTGCAACTGCTGGCCTCGGGCAAGCATGATGCGATGTTGCTGAGCAAACTGACCGGCATGCAGACACTGCACACCCGGCGGCTGAGTAATCTCGAAGCCCTGAAATTCCCGGCCGGCTTTGCGCAGCGTTTTGCCTTTGCGGTCCACAAGGGCGAGCCGGAATTGCTGGGCCGGCTCAATGAAGCGCTGGCCGTCACCAAATCCAACGGCATCTACGATGCGCTGTACCTGAAGTGGTTTGGCGTCTATGAAGTGCGCGAGCTGCGCCTCACCGATTACCTTGGCACTCTCATTACAACGCTCACGCTGCTGGTGCTGGGAGGCGGCATCCTGTTCCATCGCCGGCAACTCGAACGCGCGCGCGCCAAGAACAAATACCGCGACCTGTATGACCAGTCGCCCGACATGTTCGTGACGGCCGATCCGATCACTGGCAATGTCATCGACTGCAACCAGACGCTGCTCGACATGACCGGGTACAGGCGGCACAGTATCGTCGGGCAGAGCGCGCTGAAGCTGTGCAACACCGGCAGTCGCGCACTGGCCCGCAGGACGTTCGAACAATTCCTTGCCACCGATGACATGCCGTATCTCGAACTGCAATTGCGCTGCCGCGATGACCGCATTATTGCTGTCGTGGTGTCGGCATCGACCGCCTTCGATGACGCGGTAGTGGCGGTCACGCAGCACCGCTTGCTGCATCTGGTCCTGCATGACATCACCGATCGCAAGCACGCCGACGAAGACCGGCGCATTGCCGCTACCGCCTTCCATTCGCACGAAGCGATGATGATCACGGATGCGCATTTCGTGATCCTGCGGGTCAATTGGGCCTTTACCGAAATGACCGGCTACAGTGACGCCGACATCCTCGGCAAGACGCCATCCATCCTGAAATCAGGACGCCATGACGCGGCGTTTTTTGCAGCGATGCACGACAGCATCCTGCGCGACGGCACGTGGCGCGGCGAGCTCTGGAACCGGCGCAAGAATGGCGAACTCTATCCGGCGTGGATGAGCATCACCGGCGTGCGCGGCACCGACGGCAGGATCACTCACTACGTCAGTGCGCAAAGCGATATCACGCTGCGCAAGGCCGCCGAAGAAGAAATCAGCCACCTGGCGTTTTTTGATGCGCTCACCGAATTGCCGAACCGGCGCTTGCTGATGGAACGTTTGCGGCGCGCGCTGGCGACCAGCTTACGCAGCACGCGTGAGGGCGCGCTGATGTTTATCGATCTCGACAACTTCAAGCTGCTCAATGACAGCCTCGGCCATGACAAGGGCGATCTGCTGCTGCAGCAAGTCGCCCGTCGGCTGTCGGGCTGCCTGCGCGACAGCGATACCGTGGCACGCATAGGCGGCGACGAATTCATCGTGCTGCTCGAAGAACTCAGCGAACAGTCCGTCGCCGCTGCCCTGCAAGCCGAAGGGATCGGCGAAAAAATCCTCGCTACGCTGAACGCGCCCTATGACCTGGATGGCCATGTGCATCACAGCACGCCAAGCATCGGCGTGACGCTCTTCGGCGAGCACAAGGACAACGCCGCCGAACTCCTGAAACGCGCCGACCTCGCCATGTACCAGGCTAAGGCGGCCGGCCGCAATACGCTGCGCTTCTTTGATCCGAAGATCCAGGAGCAGGTGACTGCCCATGCGAAGCTGGAAGCCGAACTGGGCCAGGCCTTGCTGCAGGACGAATTTGTGCTGTATTACCAGGCCCAGGTGGACCGCGACCGCCGCCTGATCGGCGCCGAAGTGCTGGTGCGCTGGCAGCATCCCCATCGCGGTATCGTGCCGCCGGTCGAGTTCATTCCACTGGCCGAACAGACCGGCCTGATCCAGCAGCTCGGACAATGGGTGCTCGAGACCGCCTGCCGCCAGCTGATCGCGTGGGCCGGCCATCCGGCCATGGCGTCCTTGACGATCGCAGTCAATGTCAGCGCCTGCCAGTTCCAGCGGCCCGATTTTGTTGCGCAGGTGCTCGCAGTGGTCGCGCGCACCGGTGCCAATCCACAGTTGCTGAAGCTCGAAATCACCGAGAGCCTGCTACTCACCGACGTCGAAGACATCATCAACAAAATGACCGCGCTGCAGGCCCATGGCTTGAGTTTTTCGCTGGATGATTTTGGCACCGGTTATTCATCGCTGTCATACCTGAAGCGGCTGCCGCTCGACCAGCTAAAAATAGACCGCTCATTCGTGCGCGACGTGCTGAGCGATCCGAACGACGCCGCCATCGTGCGTACCATCCTCGCGCTGGGCCACAGCCTCGGGCTGTCGGTGATTGCCGAAGGGGTGGAAACCGAAGCCCAATGCGATTTTCTGGCCGCACTGGATTGCCACGCCTATCAGGGATTCCTGTTCAGCCGGCCACTGCCGCTGGGGCAATTCGAGGCGCTGGCGGCGCGCCAGGAAGCCGGCGTGGCGGCGCTCGAATGAACCTGGCGTGACGGGCAATGGTGGCATCGGTGGTACTTGCGGTTGCCGCAACGGCGTTATGCGCTTTGCGCTTATGATACGCACCGGCCGCGCCCGCAGCCCCTTAATCTCACGAATCCTGCCTCATGTTCCAGCTCCCGAAAACCGCTACCGCCCCATTCTGTCCCTCCGAAGTCGCCGGTACGGTCTTCGTCGCCAGCACCGACTCGTTCTGGAAAAAAATCTCCCGCTTCGCCGGTCCCGGCCTGCTGATTTCGGTCGGCTACATGGATCCCGGCAACTGGGCCACGGCCATCAATGCCGGCTCGGTGTACGGTTACAGCCTGCTGTTCGTGGTGGTGCTGTCGAGTCTGGCGGCAATCGTGCTGCAATGCCTGAGCCTGCGACTGGGCATCGCCAGCGGCAAAGACCTGGCGGTGCTGTGCCGCGAACACTATTCGCCGCCGGTCGCCTTTGTGCTGTGGATACTGGCCGAGATCGCCATCATCGCCTGCGATCTGGCCGAGGTACTCGGCTGCGCGCTGGCGTTCAAGCTGTTGATCAATGTGTCGCTGCCGGTCGGGGTCTTGCTGACGGCCTTCGACACACTGCTGATCCTCGGCCTCAAGGGCAAGGGATTCCGCCAGGTTGAAGCCATCGTGCTGGCGCTGATCCTGACGATTGCCGGTTGCCTGTTCACGCAGCTGGTGTTCATCAATCCCGACTGGCAAGCGGTGCTGCACGGCGCCATCCCGTCGATCGATGCGCTGTCGACCAGCGATGCGCTGTACCTCGCCATCGGCATCCTCGGTGCCACCGTGATGCCGCACAACCTGTATCTGCATTCATCGATCGTACAGACCCGGCGCGTCGCCAAGGACCACGAGAGCCAGCGCCAGGCAATCCGTTTTGCCAGCCTCGACACGGTGGTGTCACTGATGCTGGCGCTGCTGGTCAATGGCGCGATCCTGGTGCTGGCCGCGGCCGCCTTCCATGCCACCGGCAATACGTCAGTGACCGAAATCGACCAGGCCTATCATTTGCTCGATCCGATTGCCGGTACCGCAGCGGCCGGTATCCTGTTCGGTTTGGGCCTGCTGGCAGCGGGCCAGAGTTCGACCTTCACCGGCACGATTGCCGGCCAGGTCATCATGGAAGGCTTCCTGAAACTCAAGATCGCCTGCTGGAAACGGCGCGTCATCACCCGCGGCCTGGCGCTGGTGCCGGCCTTCATCGGCGTGATCGTGCTGGGCGAGAACTCGGTCGGACGCTTGCTGGTGCTGAGTCAGGTGGTGCTCAGCATGCAGCTGCCGTTCGTAATGTATCCGCTGCTGCGGCTCACCGGCCGGGTAGACGTAATGGGAAAATTCGTCAATGCGACGTGGCTGAAAGTGCTGGCGTGGTCGCTCTTTACGGTGATCTCGGCGGCCAATGTGTGGCTGGTGCTGCAGGCGTTCGGGGTGGGCTGACGGCGGTGCTCCGGAGGATGGTGCAATGCCCTGCGGTTATTGCACCCTACGGTCCTGCAGTTATTGCACCGAATGCCACGCTCGCGTAGGGTGCAATAACCAACGGGCATTGCACCAGATGCACCGGAAACCACTGCCAACACCGCCGACGCCTAAACCCGCTCGATAATCAGCGCAATCCCCTGCCCGACCCCGATACACATCGTGCACAACGCGTACCGCCCCTGCGTCTGATGCAACTGATTGATCGCCGTCGTGACCAGCCGCGCACCGGACGCACCGAGCGGATGGCCGAGCGCGATCGCACCACCATTCGGATTGACGCGCGGGTCGTCATCCTGCAAGCCGAGGTCGCGCATGACCGCCAACCCCTGCGCGGCAAAGGCTTCGTTCAATTCGATCACATCCATCTGGTCCAACGTCATGCCGGCCTGCACCAGCACCTTGCGCGTGGCCGGTGCCGGGCCGATGCCCATGATGCGCGGCGGCACGCCGGCGGTGGCCATCGCGATCACGCGGGCTTTCGGCACCAAGCCGTTTTTCAGCGCGGTACGCTCGTCGGCCAGCAACAGCGCGCACGCACCATCATTGATGCCGGAGGCGTTACCGGCGGTGACGGTGCCGTCCGGACGGACGATGGGCTTGAGCTTGGCCAGCGCTTCGGCGGTGGTGGCGCGCGGGTGTTCATCCTGCGTGATGATGAGCGGTTCGCCATTGCGTTGCGCCAGCGTGACCGGCGTGATTTCGGCATCAAAAAAGCCCGAGAACTGCGCCGCCAGTGCCTTGCGTTGCGAGTTCAGTGCCATCCGGTCTTGCGCGGCGCGGTCGATACCGAATTCGGTCGCGACATGTTCGGCGGTCTCTGGCATCGAATCGACGCCGTACTGGGTTTTCATCAGCTTGTTGATGAAACGCCAGCCGATGGTGGTGTCGAACAATTGCGTGTCGCGGGCGAACGCGCTGCCGGCCTTGCCCATCACGAACGGTGCGCGGCTCATCGATTCGACGCCACCGGCGATCATCATGCCGGCCTCGCCGGAGCGGATCGCGCGGGCGGCGGTGCCGATCGCATCGAGACCCGAACCGCACAGCCGGTTGATCGTCGCACCCGATACGCCCACCGGCAAGCCGGCCAGCAGGGATGCCATGCGCGCGACGTTGCGGTTATCTTCGCCGGCCTGGTTGGCACAACCGAAGAGCACGTCATTGACTTGCTCCCAATCGACCGATGGATTGCGCACCATCAGCGCGGCCAGCGGGATGGCGCCGAGGTCGTCGGTACGGATCGTGGAGAGGCCGCCGCCGTAGCGGCCGAAGGGGGTGCGAATCGCATCGCAGATGAAGGCTTGAGTGAACATGATTATCCCTGGAGAAATACCGTGAATCGAAGTGCCGGCGGCGTCGCCACCGCACATCGCCCCACCGTACCAGAACCCGTCGCTTAAAGCTGAATGAAATGTTCGCGGTAGTAGCGCAGCTCTTCGATCGATTCAATGATGTCGGCCAGCGCCGTGTGCTTCTGGTGCTTCTTGAAACCACTGGCCAGTTCCGGCTTCCAGCGCTTGCACAGTTCCTTGAGCGTGGACACATCGAGGTTGCGGTAGTGGAAAAACGCTTCGAGTTTCGGCATGCCGCGCGCCATGAAGCGGCGATCCTGACAGATCGAGTTGCCGCACATCGGCGATTTACCAGCCGGCACGTAGTCTTTCAGAAAGGCGATCAGTGCAGCTTCGGCATCAGCTTCGGTGACGGTCGAGGCCTTGACCCGTTCGATCAGCCCTGAACGGCCATGCGTCCCCTTGTTCCAGTTATCCATGCCATCGAGGGCGGCGTCGGACTGATGGATCGCAAACACCGGACCCTGTCCAAGGATATTGAGGTTGGAATCGGTCACGACCACAGCGACTTCGATGATGCGGTCGGTCTCCGGATCCAGACCGGTCATTTCCATGTCGAGCCAGACCAGGTTGAATTCATTGGTGCGCAGTGGCGTTGCTATTTCCGGTGCCGTTTGCGGCTCAGTCGGTTGTGACATAATCGTTTCCCTTCGCGTTGGCATTTTTCAGCGGGCCATTTTCTCACAGGAAAAGCATGGGTTCATTCGGGTTTTCAATTTTGTTTGTCTGCGTTTTACTGCTCACGGTGGCGCTGCGCTTCTGGCTCGCGACACGCCAGATCCGGCATGTCGCGCGCCACCGCAACACGGTGCCGGAACAGTTCGCCGCCCGCATCCCGCTGGCCTCGCACCAAAAGGCGGCCGACTACACGATTGCCAAGACGCGCTTCGGTCTGCTGACGTTAATGGTCAGCAGCACCGTGCTGATCTGCTTCACGCTGATGGGTGGCCTGCAATTGCTGTCAGTGCTGGTGGTGCAGGCAACCGGTCCGGGCATGCTGTACCAGATCGTGTTGCTGGCCGCCTTCGCACTTATTGCCGGCTTGATCGACCTACCGCTCGATTACTACAAACAGTTCGTGCTGGAACAGCGCTTCGGTTTCAACAAGATGACGCCCGGTCTGTTTTTTGCCGACATGGTCAAGGGCGGTCTGCTCGGCGCGGCCATCGGCCTGCCGCTGGTGTGGGTGATCCTGATGCTGATGGAACAATCAGGCGCACTGTGGTGGTTGTATGCGTGGCTGGTCTGGAGCGGCTTCCAGCTGTTGATGCTGGTGCTGTATCCGACCGTCATCGCACCGCTGTTCAACAAGTTCACGCCGCTGGCCGACGAGAGCCTGAAGACCCGCATCGAAGGCCTGATGCAGCGCGTCGGTTTTGCCTCGCAAGGCTTGTTCGTGATGGATGGCTCGAAGCGCAGCGCGCATGGCAATGCGTATTTCTCGGGCTTCGGCGCGGCCAAGCGCATCGTCTTTTTTGATACCTTGCTGTCGCGTCTGGCACCTCCGGAAATCGAAGCGGTGCTGGCGCATGAACTGGGCCACTTCAAGCTCAAGCACATCATCAAGCGCATCGCGATGATGTTTGCGCTGTCGCTGGCTTTCCTGGCGCTGCTCGGCTACCTGAAAAACCAGGTCTGGTTCTACAACGGCCTGGGTGTCGAGCCTAGCCTGTTCATCAGCAATGATGCGATGGCACTGATCCTGTTCATGCTGGTGCTGCCGGTCTTCACGTTCGTGTTCGGGCCGCTGACCTCGATCAGTTCGCGCAAGCACGAGTTCGAAGCCGACGCCTTCGCCGCTACCCACACCGACGGGCGCGACCTGGTCTCGGCGCTGGTCAAGCTGTACGAAGACAATGCGTCGACGCTCACGCCGGACCCGCTGCATTCCGCGTTTTATGACTCCCATCCGTCCGCCACCATGCGGATCAACAAGCTGCTCGCCGGCTCAACAAGGTGAACCCTATGACTCTGACTGACCTGCTCGAAAAAAAATGCCTGCCTGGCGTGACCGCCCTGCCTCCTGCCGAGGTCGATACGCTGCTCGCCCTGATCGATACCTGGCACCTTGCCGATGGCAAGATCGTGCGCGCTTTCGACTGCAAGAATTACTACGACACGCTGTCCTTCATCAATGCAATCGCCTACGTGATCCATGCCGAAGACCATCATCCGGAACTGGTCGTGACCTACAACCGCTGCATCGTCAAGTTCGACACCCACTCGGTCAATGATGGTCGTGGCGGTTTGTCGATCAACGACTTCGTTTGCGCGGCCAAGATCGATGCGATTTTCCAGCAATCGTTTTCCTGACCGATGGCCAAACTGCCTGAACTGACCGCGCTGATTGACGCCACCATCATCGCGGCCCATGGCCGTCACTATCTGGCGCACGCCGATGGCATCAAGCTGCAATGCGTCACACGCGGCAAGAAAAGCGATGTCGCCGTCGGCGATGTCGTGCGCGTGGCACTGACGTCGCCCAACCAGGGCGTGATCGAATCAATCACCGAACGCAAGTCGCTGCTGTACCGTTCGGACCAGTACAAGTCCAAGCTGCTGGCGGCTAACGTCACGCAATTATTCATTGTGGTGGCGACCGAACCGGGTTTTTCGGACGATCTGGTATCGCGCTCGCTGGTCGCCGCTGAAGCCGCCGGCGTGCAAGCACACCTGATCCTCAACAAAATTGACGTTACCGAATCGCTGCCGAAGACCCGCACGCGGCTGGCGCAATATGCGCGGCTCGGTTATCCGGTCCATGAAGTCTCGGCACGCGCCGCACCGGACGCCGCGGTGGCCACGCTGGGGCCGCTGCTGCAGGGCCAGTCGACGATTTTGATCGGCCAGTCCGGCATGGGCAAGTCATCGCTGATCAACCTGCTGGTGCCGGATGCCGACATCGCCGTGCGCGAGATTTCTGCCGCGCTCGATACCGGCAAGCACACGACAACCTTCACGCGGCTCTACAACATCGGCGACACGTCGACCGCGATCATCGATTCGCCGGGCTTCCAGGAATTCGGTTTGTACCATCTGTCGGAGGGCATGCTGGAGCGCGCCTTCCCGGAATTCGAACCGTTGCTGGGAAAGTGCAAGTACTACAACTGCCATCATCTGACGGAGCCTAGCTGTACGGTACTGGCGGCGCTAGCTGCCGGCGAGATCCTGCCTTACCGGCACGCGCTGTATGCGCAATTACTGCATGAGTCGTCGCAGACCTTGTATTGAGCTGCAGCTGCTCGGTTGAGAATAGTCAAAGGCGCACAAGACGGTGCGCCTTTAACAAGCTCAGGCCGATCGGTTGCCTGATTGCCGCCCGGACCGGACCGTTTCCCGGTTACTCGTCAGCAGCCCATCGAAACGGCTTCTCCCCGCCCCTATCCTTTATAATTCACGATTCCCTTTTCGGCACCCGGCAGCGTTCCATCGTCGTTTTCAACTATGACCATCAAACATTTCCTGCAGTTTTCCGACTTCACGCTCGCCGAGTTCGAGTACATCATCGAGCGCACCCGCTTCATCAAACACAAGTTCAAGAAATACGAGCCCTACCATCCGCTGCTGGACCGCACGCTGGTGATGGTCTTTGAAAAGAACTCAACCCGTACCCGCCTGTCCTTCGAAGCCGGCATGCACCAGCTCGGCGGCGCAGCGATTTATCTGAACACGCGCGACAGCCAGCTCGGGCGCGGCGAACCGGTCGAGGATGCGGCGCAAGTCATGTCGCGCATGTGCGATGTGATCATGGTGCGGACCTTCGGCCAGGACATCATCGAACGCTTCGCGGCCAATTCGCGTGTGCCGGTGATCAACGGCCTGACCAATGAATACCATCCGTGCCAGGTGCTGGCTGATGTGTTTACGTTCATCGAACAGCGTGGCTCGATTGCCGGCAAGACCGTGGCCTGGATCGGCGATGCCAATAACATGCTGTATTCGTGGCTGCAGGCGGCCGACGTATTTGGCTTCCATGTCAACGTTTCCACGCCGGCCGGCTACGATATCGATCCGGCGCTGGTCGCCGACAACAACACCCATTACACGCTGTTTGCCAAGCCGGCCGATGCCTGCGACGGCGCGCATCTGGTGACGACCGATGTCTGGACCAGCATGGGTTACGAAGAAGAAAACAACGCCCGCCTGAAAGCCTTCGATGGCTGGATCGTCGACGCCGCCAAGATGCAGCGCGCGCAGCCCGATGCACTATTCATGCATTGCCTGCCCGCGCATCGCGGCGAAGAGGTCAGCGCTGACGTCATCGACGGCCCGCAATCGGTGGTCTGGGACGAAGCCGAAAACCGGCTGCATGTGCAGAAAGCCTTGCTCGAATATCTGGTCGTCGGCCGCGTCTGAACCGGCCCGAAAGCGACCGCAGCAGCACCACCAACCAACATTGTTGATCCAAGGAAGAGAAAAAAATGAGCGATATCAAAAAAGTCGTGCTGGCCTATTCCGGCGGCCTGGACACCTCGGTCATCCTGAAATGGCTGCAGGATAACTACCAGTGCGAAATCGTCACCTTCACCGCCGACCTCGGCCAGGGCGAAGAACTCGAACCGGCGCGCCAGAAGGCACTGAAGTTCGGCATCAAACCCGAGAACATCCACATCGATGATGTGCGTGAAGAATTCGTGCGCGACTTCGTCTTCCCGATGTTTCGCGCCAATACCGTCTACGAAGGCGAGTACCTGCTCGGCACCTCGATCGCGCGTCCGCTGATCGCCAAGCGCCTGATCGAAATCGCCCGCGAAAGCGGCGCCGACACGATCTCGCACGGTGCCACCGGCAAGGGCAATGACCAGGTCCGTTTCGAACTCGGCGCGTATGCGCTGATGCCGAACGTGAAGATCATCGCGCCATGGCGCGAATGGGATTTGCTGTCACGCGAGAAGCTGCTGAAGTACGCCGAAGACGCCGGTATCGCCGTCGACATGAAACACAAGAATGGTGGCGCGCCGTACTCGATGGATGCCAACCTGCTGCACATCAGCTTTGAAGGCCGTCACCTCGAAAACCCGAGCGCCGAAGCCGAAGAAGCCATGTGGCGCTGGACCGTCAGCCCGGAAGCGGCACCGGACCAGGCCGAGTACCTCGACGTCGAATACGAAAAAGGCGACATCGTTGCCTTGAACGGCGTACGCATGACGCCAGCCGTCGTGCTGACCGAACTCAACCGCGTCGGTGGCAAGCACGGCATCGGCCGTCTTGACCTGGTCGAAAACCGCTACGTCGGCATGAAGTCACGTGGCTGCTACGAAACTCCGGGCGGCACCATCATGCTGCGCGCGCACCGCGCGATCGAATCAATCACGCTGGACCGCGAAGTCGCGCATCTGAAGGATGACCTGATGCCGCGTTATGCCTCGATGATTTACAACGGTTACTGGTGGTCGCCCGAGCGCGTAGCCCTGCAGACACTGATCGACCACACGCAGCAATGCGTCAATGGCTGGGTCCGCCTGAAGCTGTACAAGGGCAACGTCATCGTCGTCGCGCGCGACTCGAAGACCGACTCGCTGTTTGACATGCAGATCTCGACCTTCGACGAAGACGGCGGCGCCTATAACCAGGCCGATGCCGGCGGCTTCATCAAGCTCAACGCCTTGCGCATGCGCATCGCGGCGATTGCACGCGAAAAACGCGGCGCCTAAAAACCCCCGCCAAACAAAGCGGCCTGCGGGCCGCTTTTTTCTCATCCACATTTTGAAAGCGCCACCATGTCCGACCAATTCGAGAACGTCACTGTCAACAAACAAGCCAACCTGTACTTCGATGGCAAGTGCGTTTCGCACACCATCATCTTTGCTGATGGCACCAAGAAAACCCTGGGCGTGATTTTCCCGTCGACGCTGACCTTCAACACCGGCGCGCCGGAAATCATGGAAATCAACGCCGGCAAATGTCGCATCAAGCTGGCAGGTCAAAGCGAATGGCAAACCTTCGAAGGCGGCCAGCGTTTTGACGTGGCCGGCAATTCCAGCTTTGAGATCGAGACGATCGAGACGCTGGATTACGTCTGTCATTTCGGTTAGGGGTCTGCCTGGCGGCCGTGCTGCGCGACATCGCCATACATCAATCTGTCCGATTGATTAGACAAGATCGCTTTGTTTGTCTGACTAATCGGACATCAATACTTTGTCCTCCCTCCAGCACGTTCATCCACCATCCGGGTTGATCAAACTTCCGTCGTCTAATACGCCGCCGTATAAATCGCCAACGCATCCGCCTCAGTCATCGCCCGCGGATTATTCGCCAGCAGCCGCTGCTGCTGCATCGCATCGGCCGCCAGCATCGGCAAGTCTGCGAGTGCGACACCGACATCACGCAAACGCCGCGTGACATGGGTGGCGATGGCGATGCGATCCAGATGGGCGATCAGCGCAGCGGTTTTGGTATCGGCATCGGCACCTGCCGCCATCGGTTCGGTGACGATCCAGTCAGCGATGTCGGCATACAAATGCGCGGCAACCGGCGCATTGAAGCGCAGCACATGCGGCAGCACCAGCGCATTCGACAAGCCATGCGGCACATGAAAATGTCCACCCAGCGGATACGCCAGTGCATGCACCGCCGCCACCGGCGCGTTCGAAAAGGCCTGTCCCGCCAGCGTCGCACCGAGCAGCATCGCTTCACGCGCAACGCGGTTGCTGCCATCGGTGCAGGCGGTGACGATGTGGGCTGACAGCAGCGTCAGCGCCTTTTGCGCCAGCATGTCCGACAGCGGATTTTTCAGGCGCGCGCTGGTGTAGGCTTCGATCGCATGGACCATCGCATCGATGCCGGTAGCGGCAGTAGCGGCCGGCGGCAAGCCCAGCGTCAGTTCGGCATCGAGCACCGCGAGGTCGGCAATGAGCAAGGGTGACACGACCCCGCTCTTGGTGGTGGCGCCGGTCGTCACAATCGAAATCGCGGTCACTTCGGAACCGGTGCCGGCCGTGGTCGGCACCTGTACCAGCGGCAGGCGTGGACCGGCGACGTTGCCGATGCCGTACATGGCGTCCAGCGGCTGGGTCGAGGCCACCAGCACCGCGATCAGCTTGGCCACATCCATCGACGAGCCGCCGCCCAGCCCGACCACCAGCTCGGCACTACCGTCACGCGCACGCTGCGCGGCAGCCAGCACGACATGGTCCGGCGGATCGGCGACAACGTCGTCGATCACCTGCACCGCAAAACCGGCCGCAGCAAGGCTGGCCAGCGTCGGTGCGAGCAAGCCGCTGCGATGCAGGAAGCCGTCGGTGACCAGGCACAGACGGGTCGCGGAAAAACGCTTGCGCAGCAGTTCGCCAAGCTTGCGGGCCGCACCGAATTCGACGATCAGTGCGGGGACGGTGGTGAATTCAAAGGCAATGCTCATGCAGTTATCCTGGTAATTGTTCTGGAACGCGGGGTCAGGCGCGGATCGGATGACGACGTCAACCTGCAGCAACGAATGACTATCGAGGCAAAAGAGAAAGCGACCCCCATTGTCAGCTGCAACGCCGCCCTTGGCAACGCCGCCCTCACCCTGTTTCCAGCATCCCCGCCATCACCTCGGCCCGCACGCCCGGACTGAACAGAAACCCCTGCATCTGGTCGCAGCCCATCTGCGTCAACTGGTCACGTTGCACCGCCGTCTCGACACCTTCGGCAACCACGTGCAATTTCAGCGCATGGGCTAGCGAAATGATGGTCGTGACGATAGCCAGGTGCTCGGCGCTGGTGGTCATCGCGTTAATGAACGAGCGATCAATTTTGAGCGTATCAATCGGCAGGCGCGCCAGATAACCGAGTGACGAATAGCCGGTGCCGAAGTCATCGATGGCGACCGTCATCCCGGCCTCGCGCAAAGCCACCAGCTTGTCGCGCGCGAGATGCGAACCGGCGTCGTCCATGAACAGACTTTCGGTGATTTCGATCTCGAGTTGCGGACACGGGTGTAGTACCTGGATGGCCAGCACGCGGGCGACAAAGTCTTTTTCGCGGATCTGCAGTTGCGAAACATTGACTGCGATGCGCGGTACCACCAGCCCTTGCTCCTGCCAGCGCACGCATTGCCGGTGTGCTTCGGCGATGACCCAGATGCCGACTTCGACAATCAGGCCGGTATCTTCCAGCACCTGGATGAACTGGAATGGCGAGACCAGCCCGACGCCCGGTTCGTCCCAGCGGATCAGCGCTTCCATGCCGGCGATGCGACCGCTGCGCAGATCAACCTTGGGCTGGTAGTGCAGCACGAACTGCTGCTCGGCCAGCGCGCGGCGCAGGCGATTTTCGAGCGATAGTTTTTCAGCGGTACGGGCATTCATTTCGGTGGTGTAGAACAGGTAGCGCACCTTGGCCGCGCGCGCATCCTTCATCGCCGCTTCGGCATTGCGCAGCAAGCTGTCGCTGTCGCTGCCATCGTTCGGGAACAGCGCAATACCGGCGCGTACCGACAAGCTGATCGACTTGTCGGCCATGTGCAGCGGCTCGCCCAGCGCGCTGGCAAGATCGCCTTCGAGCAGGTGTACGACGTCGGTTTCGCTGCGGTAGTCCTTGAGGACAAAGGCAAACGAATCGGCACCGATGCGCGCCAGGTAACCGGCATCGGGCAGATGGTCACGCAGACGTTGCGCCACTAAGCGCAAGACCTCGTCACCGGCAGCGCGGCCGTAAGTGTCATTGATATGGTGAAAGCGCTCGACGTCGATCAGCACCAGCGCGATACGTTCGGCCGCGACCGAGGCATCGTACGGCAGCAGCAGCGCAACGCGGTCAAGAAACAGCGCCCGGTTGGGCAGACCGGTGAGCGCATCAAAATACGCCAGATAGTTGATCTGCTCTTCCTTGTCGATGACGGCATGCGAAAACGAAATATCGGCCGCCAGTTCGGCCAGCAGATGCTGTTCTTCCTCATTGAAGGCATCACGCTCGCAGGACAGCAGGGCCAGTACGCCAAAGGCTTGCTGGCCGATCATCAGCGGCACCACGAAGGCGGCGCGATACCCGCGTTGCAGGAATTCGTCACGCATGGGCGCAGCAGGATCGTCGTGTTGCAGATCGTTGCTGACCACACCGCGTTTGCTGCGCAGCGCCCGGCCAACCAGCCCCTGGCCATTGAGTAACGTCTCATCGGCACTGAAATCGAGGATCTCGAGAAACGCCGGGTCGACACCCGCCCAGGCTACCGGCTTTACTGCCAGCGTGACCGGATCGAGCAGACCGACAATGGCGCTGGCGAAGCGACCCTGCTCGTGCGCGATGCGGCAGGCAGCGTCGAGCAGCATCTGCTTGTCGTGCACCCGCAGGATGACCGAATTGATGCTGCCCAAAATGGTCCGGATACGCGTCATCCGCGCCAGCCGTTCTTCCTGCGCCTTGCGCTCCGACAGGTCGCGTATCACGCTCGATATGCAACGACCTTCGACGGTCTGCAAGGGGCTGAGACTGACTTCGGCAGGAAAGCAGCTACCGTCGCCACGCCGGGCAATCACTTCGAAGCTGATACTGCTGCCCGGCGCAGCCTTGCTGTCCGGCAGCGCGGTATGCCAGTGCGGGAACGCTGCGGTCGCCAGCATCGTACCGTCGGTGCCCAGCATCGCGCTACGCGGATAACCGAACAGCGCTTCGGCCTGCGCATTGACGATGTCGATGCAACCGCGCTGGTCGAACACGACAATCGCGTGCGGCGCATATTCGATGAGGTCCCTGAACCGCGATTCGGCATGCAGCCGCGCAGCACGGCCACGCGCCTCGTCGATGGCACGCAGCACCGCCGACGGCAGCCGCTGCAGATTGGTCTTGAGCAGATAGTCGATCGCGCCGCGCTTGAGCGCCTCGATCGCGGTGTCTTCGCCGATCGTGCCGGATATGAAGATGAACGGCACCGCCGGATGCGATGCAGTGGCCAGCGCCAGCGCACTGAGACCATCAAAATTGGGCAGCGAAAAATCCGACAGGATCACGTCCGGCGTGCCATGCGCCAGCTGCGCGACAAAGTCGGCCCGGGTCTCGACCCGCACCGCCTCGACCACCAGCCCGGCCCGGCGCAGCGCGCGCAGGATCAGCTCGGCCTCGGTAGCGACATCTTCGAGCAGCAGAATTCTCAGGGGATGGGTCATCGGGATCGGCTCATGCCGGCACCTTGTTGACCAGCATCCAGTAAAAGCCCGTATCGCTGATGACCTTGTCAAAATCAAAGGTATCGACCGGCTTGACGATGTAGCTGTTGGCGCCCAGCCGGTAGCTCTCGACCATATCGCGTTCTTCGGCCGAGGAAGTCAGCATGACCACCGGGACGGCATGCAGCTCCGGGTCGGCGCGGATGCGGCGCAGGACTTCGATGCCATCGACTTTCGGCATCTTCACATCGAGCAGGACCAGCTTCGGCTTGCCGCTGGCGGTACCGGCAAAGGCACCCTGATGGAACAGGAAATCGATCGCCTCGCTGCCATCCTTGACCCAGATCAGGTTGTTGGCCAGGCCGCGCTTGCGCAACGACCGCATCGTCATTTCGGCATCGGTGGCCGTGTCTTCGGCGAGCAGGATGTCGACTTGCTGGAACGTGTTCATGGAATGCTCTCCTGCTTTGGTAATGCAAAATAAAATGTCGCGCCCTGATCCACCACGGCCTCGGCCCAGATACGGCCGCCGTGCCGCGTCACGATGCGCTGGGCAATCGCCAGACCGACGCCGGTGCCGGGAAACTGGTCAGCCGAATGCAGGCGCTGAAATACGCCAAACAGCTTGCCGTAATATTGCATGTCGAAACCGACACCGTTGTCCGCGATGCTGTAGACGGTTCCGGTGAGGGTATCGATACCGCTAATCCGGATCACCGGCTGGTCGCGCATCGCGCTGTACTTGACGGCGTTCGAGAGCAGGTTAACCCAGACCTGCTGCAGTAAGGCAGGGTCGCCAACAGCACGCGGCAGGTTACCGATTTCGATCTGCACCGGCACCTCCTCCCCGTCACGCCGCACCAGCCGGATCGCGGTATCGACCACCGCCCGCATGTCGATCCGCTCCTGCTGCATCGCCTGCCGGCCGAACCGCGAGAATGCCAGCAAGTCATCGATCAGGTCGCCCATGCGCTTGCTGTTGTCGCGGATGACCGCCAGCAATCGCAGGCCTTCGCTGTCGACCCGGTCACCGTAATCCTCTTCGAACATGCGCGCGTAACCGGACACCGCCCGCAACGGAATACGCAAATCATGTGACACCGAATAGCTGAAGCTTTCCAGTTCCCTATTGGTGGCTTCGAGCTGGCAGGCCCGCTGCATGAGCACGTTGTTGGCCTCGGCCAGCGCAATGTCGGCGCTGCGGCGCTTGCGGTTTTCGACCCGCAGTAACAGGAATGCCGCGCCGCTGATGAGCGCGCCGGTCAGTGCACCCAGCGCCACCAGCAGGCTGGCGCGGGCGGCGCTGTCGGCAGCGGCGCTCTCGCGCTCGGCCAGCAAGGTCTGCCCTGCCGCGGTCATGCGCTGCGCCTGCGCGCGAATCCGATTCTGGATCTGATCGCCGGCACCGCTGGTGACCAGGTCCATCGCCGCGCCGGCATCACTGCGCCGGGTCTGCACGACGCGCGCGCCTATCGCCAGCGAGGCGTGCGCCAAAGTCGCCAGGGTCGCCAGGTCGCGCAATGGCGCCGGCTTGCCGGCCATCAGTCCATTGAGCTCGGTCAATTGCAACGGCAGCGCATCGATAGCGGCGCGATACGGAACCAGGAAAGTCTCGTCACCGGAAATGACGTAGCCGCGTACGGCGCTTTGCGCATCGGTCATCAGGGCACTGATCCCGTCGATACGGTTGATCACATCATTGGTGTGCACCACGATGGCCGCCCGCTGCTTGAATTCGCGCATGCTCGATAGCGAGACGACTGTCGTCAGCGTCAGCGCCAGTAGCGTCGACACGATCCCGACAACTGCCAGCGACGGCACAGGAAAACGCGGTGCATATGCGGCCATCGGGGTCGGGTCTCCAAGTCCAATGCGGTTCGACATGAACCGGCAGGGTTACAGCCAGACAACTTAACATTTTTTTCTACTCCGCAGTAGCACGATCGCGCCAAAGACCGGACGGCCTCAGACGAATATCGGTTCCGGCTCGAGCTGCACGCCAAAGCGCTGCAGCACATCGGCCTGGATGGCCAGTGCCAGTTGCAGCACGTCGGCACCGCGTGCACCGCCCAGATTGACCAGCACCAGTGCCTGCTTGTGATACACGCCGGCAGCACCGAGCGCGCGTCCTTTCCAGCCGCACTGGTCGATCAGCCAGCCGGCTGCCAACTTGGTGCTGCCGTCGGCTTGATCGTGGCTGACCAGCGCCGGATGGTGCGCCAGCAGCGCATCACGCGTCGCGCGCGACACCAGCGGGTTCTTGAAAAAACTGCCGGCGTTGCCGATGACGGCAGGATCCGGCAACTTGCGTTGCCGGATCGCGATGACGGCATCGCTGACTTGCTGCATATCGGGCGCGGCGATCCCGGCCAGCGCGGTGGCCAGTTCGGCATAGCGCAAGTCGGCAACCCAAAGCCTTGGCAACGTGAAGGTGACATCAAGGATGACGGCGCGATCGCGCCAGCCGTGTTTAAAAATACTGTCGCGATAACCGAACCGGCAAGCGGCACGGTCGAGCGTGAAGACGCTGCCGCTGTCGAGATCAAACGCCGTCAACGCATGGAAGTGGCGTTCGACTTCAACGCCATAGGCGCCGATGTTCTGGATCGGTGCGGCGCCGACAGTGCCGGGAATCAGCGAGAGATTTTCCAGCCCGCCCAGCTGGCGTGCCAGCGTCCACAGCACCAGTGCATGCCAGCCGGTGCCGGCGGCGGCGCGCACCAGCGTGCGCTGCGCATCCTGCCCGACGATGTCGATACCACGGCTGCAGCTGTGCAGCACCAGGCCATGGAAGTCGCCGGTCAGGACGATATTGCTGCCGCCGCCAAGGACCAGTCGCGGCAGACGCCGCAGCGCCGGATCGGCAAGCAACGCGGCATGCAGCGCATGCAAATCGTCGACCCCGCGCACCGGCAGGCACAGGTCGGCGACCGCATCTATGCCAAAGGTATTGTGGGTGCGCAGCGAAAAATTCGGCAGCAGTGTCGGCATCGGGAGCAGGGAAGGTGGCATGCGTGCAGTTTACCCATGCATCACCATAGCCACCTGTTTTTTTGTCCGTTAAAATGGCCATCAGCCCGGGAAATGGCTGACGCCATTTCTCCATCAGATCCTCTGCATCGCTGCACCATCGACCCCATCAAGGAAAACACCATGCCGTCATTCGACGTTGTCTCGGAAGCCAATATTGTCGAAGTCAAGAACGCCATTGACCAGTCCAACAAAGAAATCACCACCCGCTTCGACTTCAAGGGCAGCGACGCCCGCATCGAACAGAAAGAATTCGAACTCACCGCCTATGCCGATGCCGACTTCCAGTTGAGCCAGGTGCGCGATGTCCTCAATAACAAACTGGCCAAGCGCAATGTCGACCTGCGCTTTCTGGACCTCGGCAAGATCGAAAAAATCGGTGGCGACAAGGTCAAGCAAGTCATCAAGATCAAGAACGGCATCGAGACCGACGCCGCCAAAAAAATCGTCCGCCTGATCAAGGATAGCAAGATGAAAGTCCAGGCCAGCATCCAGGGCGATGCAGTACGCATTACCGGCGCCAAGCGCGACGATCTGCAAGCGGCGATGGCGGCACTGCGCAAGGACGTGCCGGAATTGCCGCTCGAATTCAACAACTTCCGCGACTGAGCCATCATCGGCACCGGCCATCCTGACGCACCCGCGCGCAGCAGTTTGCGCATCACCTCGCGCGTCATGCAGCGATGGCTGCTACTGCTGTTGTGCATTGCCACCACCGGCATCCACGCCGAATCGATCGGCCTGGTCGGACTATTTCCGGGCAAGGCTGTCCTCGTCATCGATGGTAGAGCACCCCGCACTTACGCCGTAGGCAGCATGGTCGCCGATGGCGTGCGCCTGACCGGCGTCAGCGACACCAGCGCGACGCTCGACGAACACGGCAAGCGCCAGCTGCTGGCCATCGGCACGCATTTCAGCCGCGGCCAGTCGCAAGGCGCCCCCAGCATCACGCTACAGGCGGACAGCCGCGGCCATTTCATGGCACAGGGAATGATCAATGGATTGTCGATGCCGATGATGGTCGACACCGGGGCCAGCATGGTGTCGATGTCGGCGCAGGATGCGCGCCGGCTGGGGATTGATTACCAGCGTGGCCAACGGATGTTCTCGAACACGGCCAACGGCGTCGTGCCGGTGTTTCTGGTACGCCTCGACACCGTCAGGATTGGCGATCTCGAACTGAACGGCGTTGACGGCCTGGTCCAGGAACAGGGCTTGCCGTTTGCGTTGCTCGGCATGTCGTTCCTCAATCGCACGGTGATGCAGCGTGATGGCCAGCAAATGGTGCTGACCAAGCGCTACTGATCAACCCGTCAAACTTCGCGGACCTTGCCCAGGCGACGCTGGCGCACCGCCTCGGCCAATCCCTCCAACACACCCACGCTGTCGTCCCAGCTGATGCAGCCATCGGTCACCGATTGGCCGTAGACCAGTTCCTTGCCGGCGATCAGATCCTGCCGGCCGGCCACCAGATGCGACTCGATCATCAGGCCCATGATGCGCTCGTCGCCAGCGGCGATCTGTGCAGCGATGTCGGCACAAACCGGGATCTGATTGGCCGGGTTCTTGCTGCTGTTGGCATGGGACGCATCGACCATCAGGCGCGCCGCCAGGCCGTTGGCAGCGATTTCCTTGCAGGCCTGGTCGACACTGGCTGCATCGAAGTTCGGGGTTTTTCCGCCGCGCAGGATGATGTGGCAATCTTCATTGCCATTGGTCGAGACAATCGCCGAATGGCCGCCCTTGGTCACCGACAGGAAATGATGCGAGTTCGATGCGGCCTTGATCGCATCGATGGCAATCTTCACATTGCCGTCGGTACCGTTCTTGAAACCGACCGGGCAGGACAAGCCCGACGCCAGTTCGCGATGGATTTGCGATTCGGTGGTGCGGGCGCCGATGGCACCCCAGCTGACCAGGTCGGCGATGTATTGCGGGCTGATCACGTCGAGGAATTCGGTGCCGGCCGGCAGGCCCAGCTCATTGATTTCCAGCAGCAGTTCACGCGCCATCCGCAAGCCATCGTTGATGCGGAAACTGTTATCCATGAACGGATCGTTGATCAGGCCTTTCCAGCCGACCGTGGTGCGCGGTTTTTCGAAATACACCCGCATCACGATTTCGAGTTCCCCGGCAAATTTCTTGCGCGCCTCAACCAGCAGGCGGGCATATTCGAGGGCGGCTTTCGGATCGTGGATAGAGCAGGGTCCGATGACGACCATCACGCGGTCGTCCTGGCCATGCAGGATGCGGTGTAATGCCGTGCGCGAATCGGCAGCGACGGTGGCGGCATGCTCGGAGCAGGCGAACTCGCGGATCAGGTGCGAGGGGGGAGTCAGTTCTTTCATTTCTCGAATGCGCAAATCGTCTGTGCGGGGCATGGTGTTCTCCAGTCTGGAAAGATAAATCGTATGAAAATCCGGAAATAAAAAAACCGCCATCGCTGGCGGTTTTTAAGGAATCTGGTTGGTTACGCTGTTCTTGCTTTTACGTGTACCTTCCGCATTTCCACCGCCTTCGGGCTGGAGTCGCTAAAGTAAAAATAAAAGAAAAAGTGGCGTGATGGCATGAGGTCGCAAGCTTTGGTTGATGACTATTTTTAGTTTAACGATAGTGCAGTAAAACATCCGGCTTGGCAAGCGCGGTGGCGGGTTAATTTTACGAACAGCGGTCGACGCTAGGCCGTCCCGCCCACCGTCACCCCATCGATACGCAAGGTCGGCTGCCCGACCCCGACCGGCAGGCTCTGCCCATCCTTGCCGCAAACGCCGACACCGCTGTCGAGCCGCATGTCGTTGCCGACCATCGAGACCCGGTTCAGCACGTCCGGTCCGTTACCGATCAGCGTCGCGCCCTTAACCGGATAAGTGACCTTGCCGTCTTCGATCATGTACGCCTCGCTGGCCGAGAACACGAACTTGCCGTTGGTAATGTCGACCTGACCGCCACCGAAATTGACCGCATACAAACCGTGTTTGACCGAGGCCAGAATTTCGGCCGGATCCTTGTCGCCGCCCAGCATGTAGGTGTTGGTCATGCGCGGCATCGGCAGGTGCGCAAACGATTCGCGTCTGGCATTGCCGGTGACCGGCATCTTCATCAGGCGCGCGTTCATCGTGTCCTGGATATAGCCTTTCAGGATGCCATCCTCGATCAGGGTCGTGCACCGGGTCGGATTGCCTTCGTCGTCGATATTGAGCGAACCGCGCCGGTCGGCAATCGTGCCGTCATCGACCACGGTGACGCCTTTGGCGGCGACCCGCTCGCCTATCCTGCCGGCGAAGGTGCTGGACCCCTTGCGATTGAAATCGCCTTCGAGGCCGTGACCGATCGCTTCATGTAGCAGGATGCCGGGCCAGCCGGGACCTAGCACAACCGTCATCGGACCGGCCGGTGCCGGCCGGGCGTCGAGATTGACCAGCGCCGCGTCGACCGCTTCGGTAGCGTAACTTTCAAGTACCGCATCCGTAAAATAGCCATAGCCGAAACGCCCGCCACCGCCCGCCGAGCCGGTTTCGCGGCGGCCATTCTGTTCGGCGATCACAGTGACCGAGAGCCGCACCAGCGGCCGGATATCGGCAGCCAGCACGCCATCACTGCGCAGCACCAGCACGACATCGTATTCGGCAGCCAGGCCGGCCATCACCTGCACGATGCGCGGGTCGCGCGCGCGCGCCATGCGTTCGATCCGTTCGAGCAAGCGCACCTTGCCGGCAGCGTCCAGCGAGTCCAGCGGATCGTGCGGCAGATACAAATCCCGCCCACCGGCCGGCTGATGCGTGCCGGCGACCTTGACCTTGCCGGCGCCCTGGCGCGCAATCGTGCGCGTCGCGGCAGCGGCTTCCAGCAAGGCGACTTCGGAGATCTCGTCGGAATACGCAAAGGCGGTCTTGTCGCCCGACACCGCCCGCACGCCGACTCCCTGGTCGATCGAAAAACTGCCGCTCTTGACGATGCCTTCTTCCAGGCTCCAGCTCTCGCTTTTGGTCGACTGGAAATACAGGTCGGCGTAATCAACCTTGTGGGTGAACATCGTGCCGATGGCCTTGAGCAGTTTGCCCTCGTCGAGACCGAACGGCGTCAGCAGCACGTCGCGCGCTACGGCCAGGTTGGAAAAATTCGGTACGAACAGGTTCATGGGGCGGGGACTTTGCAGATGACGGGGGAATGGATCGGATCAGAGACGGCGGTGCTGCAGTGCCGGCAAACTGGCGCGCACCTCTGCAAGATAACTGGGTTCGACCTGGCCGAATACAAGTCCTTCGCCTTCGGGCAGGACATCGCAGATCTTGCCCCAGGGATCGATCAGCATGCTGTGGCCCCAGGTACGGCGACCGTTTTCATGGCGACCGCCCTGCCCTGACGCCAGCACGTAACACTGGTTTTCGATGGCGCGGGCGCGCAGCAGGATTTCCCAGTGGGCCTGGCCGGTCGTATAGGTGAACGCCGCCGGCACCACGATCAGTGCACAGCTGCCCATCGCCCTGTACATCTCCGGAAAGCGCAGGTCATAACAGACCGACAGCCCGACCCGGCCACAGGGCGCATCGAAGGTGGTGACGTCGGCACCGCGCGCGATCGTGCGGGCTTCATCGTAGGCTTCGGCACCGCTGGAAAAACTGAACAGGTGGATCTTGTCGTACCGCACTACCAGTTCGCCGGCCGGGTTGTAGACCAGCGTGGTATTGCGGATCTTGCCGGCCTCGGCTGCCACCATCGGCAGCGTGCCGCCGATCAGCCAGATGCCGTGTTCGCGCGCCATGCCGGCCATCGCCTGCTGGATCGGACCGCCATCGACGACTTCGGCCAGCGCGATCTTGTCGGTCTCGTGCATGCCCATCACCGGCCAGTACTCAGGCAACAGTACCAGCTGCGCGCCGCGTGCGGCGGCGTCTGCCACCAGTCGCGCGGCGGCTTTCAGGTTTTGTGCGACCGATGCCGTCGAGACCATCTGGATTGCGGCAATCGGGAAAGGCGCGCTCTGTGGCGATTGATTGTTCATGGCTTATCCTTTTCGGGCGGGCTTGTCTGATGCGGGTGCCGGCTCAACCGGCGCACCGGTCTTGCGATCGAGCTTGGTCACCAGCGGATCTTTCCAGGGACCGGTGATCGCGTACTCGAAGGTGAACGCGCGCATCAGCGGGTCGCGCAGGAACAGTTGCGCCAGGAAGGAGCCTACGCCTATTACCGGGTTCACCGCCAGCGCGTAGACCACCGACGCCGCACCAACATTGATTTCCGGCAGGACGGCGACATGCAGGTTTTGCGTCTCGGCAGCAAAATTTACCGTACCGTCAAGCAGCACCGTCGCGTTCACGCTGCGCATCTTGAAATTGCTGGTACTGGCGACGCCATGCGCGATGGCGGCATTGGCATTGATACCGTCGAAGGCAAAGCCTTCCGAAAACACGTCGCGAAAATCCAGCGTCAGCCGGCGCGGCAGCGATTGCAGGCTGAGTACACCAAGCAGTTTGGCCGCACCCGGGTCGACCTTCAGGAATTGTCCGGCGGCCAGGTCAAGCTGGATCTGGCCGCTCAAACTCGGAATGTCGAGCGAAAAAGGGACACCATCCCAGGTCAGGTCGCCTTCCATCTTGCCTTTTCCACCGCGCAAAACGTTGTCGAACCCGAACCGGGCCAGCAATTTCCCGGCATCGGCGATTTCGAGGGAGTAGACCAGATGGCTGTTGCTGTTGCCGGCAACGCTGGTGAACTTGCCGCTGGCCGTGAGCGCGCCGTCCGGATTGGCAATCGACAGCTTGCTGATGCGCCATTCGCTGCCGGTGGTGCCGGGCACATTGTTGGCCAGCAATTCGACCCGGCCAAACGGCTTGCCGACCAGCTGGAAATTCTCGGCGATGATATCGAGTGCCGGCATTTGCGTGGCAGTGTCCTTGTCTTCCAGCAGGTCGGTGACCTGGGTTGCCGCCGACTGCGGAATGCTCAACATCGACAAGCGTGCCGTGACCTTGCCGAGACCGCGTCCGGAGGGCGCTTCGACCCAGGTCAGATAGCCGGATGCCTGGCCGGAATCGATATTGGCTTGCCAGACGTTTTTCAGCCGCGACATGCCGACCACCACGTTGTCGAGCTTCTTGCCGGAGATGATCAGTTCGGTCGCACGGGCGGCCATCACGTCAGGTTCGATGAACTGGGCCAGATCGATGTCATCCGCAGCAACCGGCATCACCGCGACCTCACGTGGTTTTTCGGTCGTGCTCACCGACGACACCAGCGCCCGCCAGTCGTCGATGTTGAGCGTGCGCAGGCTGACATTAAGATGCAGGCCCTCGTCCGGTTCGGGCGGTGGCGAATTGACACCGATACCGCCCTGCACCACGCGCCAGGCGGCATGTTTTTCTACTGCCCGGGTGCGCAGATAGCGCGCAGAGACGGCGCTGCCGATCGATAGCTTGATGGTTTCGCGCAACTTGGGCGTGCCGTCGGACGGCAAATCGGTCATCTCGAAACGCAACGGCAAGCTGTCAGCCGCGCTCTTGCGCAGCGGTGCCGGCAAGTCGAGGGCGATTCCCTGCAGACTGGATTCGACGATGACTTCCGCCAACTGTTTTTTGACGCTGATGGTGGCGCTGTAGCGGCTGGTGCCGGAGATCTTTTGCAGCAGGCGCTGCAGCGCTGCATCGGGATAGTTTCTGCGCAAGCCGTCTGCCGTGACGCTGCCATCGGCCTTGACGATGATGTTGCCATCCGGCTGGGAACCGCCGGTGATGCTGGTTGGCGCGCCAAGAAAGCCGGCCTTGACGCCATTGAGCGTGAAGCCTTTTTCATTGAATTCGAGCTTGCCGGTGGTCTGGCCCAGCAGCGGTATGGCATTTTGCAAGGTCACGTCATTATTGAGAAATTGCAGCGTGCCGGTGACCTTGGCATCGATCATGTGGTCCAGCGGCAAGCGCAGCTTGAGCGCCAGTCTGGCCTGACCGGCGGCTTTGGTGTCGTCGGTAAAGTGCCCTATCCACTCGAGTACCGGACTGGCATTGACGTAACGCACCATGTCCTGCAATTTGCCATTGGCTTCGCCATCGATCTCGAGTTGCGGGTCCGGCGATAGCAAGTCAGGTACCACCGCCCTGACCTTGGCCAGTGCGACCTCTTGCGTCGACGCACTGTCGGCGCGAATGTCCAGCCGGGTCCGGTCGATGCTGAGCGTACCGTGGATTTTTTCGAGTAAGGGCCACAGCGGCGCCTTGCCGTCGGGACCGAAGAAACCGGGGTCGTACAGCATGGCGCCGTTATCGATTTTGGCGCTGACGGTGAAGATGCCTTTGGGCTTGTCGGAGGGCCGGTTGGCAGCGAACGGAAATTCGGCCAGGTCGCCCTTGAGCCGGACCACGACATCCCTGGCCTGACCCTGCTGCAGCGCGCCGGTCAGCCAGGTCCGCAGCGGCCCCGGGGTCTGCAGCGGCAGGTAGCGGGCCACCCGGTTGATGTCGAGCGAAGCGATATTGGCGGTCATGTCGATCGTGCCCGGTGCCGCATCATCAGCCAGCAACGAGATCAGATGATTGCCGCTGGCCTTGACCCGCAAGCCGTCCTGCACGACGTCGAGCTGATCGACCTGCAACAGTAACTGGTCATTGCTCTGGAATGCCCAGCGCGATTGCATCGTCAGCTGCTCGAACGGCACCACAGGATCGGGCAGGTATCCGGGCAGGCGCACCGTGAATTGTTTTGCATCCAGATTGAGCGTGCCGCGCCGCTCGGAGGCGTCGATGGACCCGCTCAGGTTATCGAAACCCGGAATCGCGGGTACCGCAGCGAGCGCCGGACTGCCGGCCGAACGTGGCTGCGCAGCCCGGGCCGGCTGGGCGCTCAGGCTCAGGCCGGCGAACTTGCCCTTCACGCTGTAGGTCGAGATGGCCGGATACGCGCCTTGCCAGCTGGCCTGGAAATCCTGCAACTGACCGCGCGGTGCGAAGTCGGCCAGCATCTGCTGTTGCGCGGCCGGCAGCGGCAGGCGTTCGACCAGACTGGCCAGTGTGGCAAGGTCGAGCAAGCGGGCCTCGATCTGGAATTTTTCCGGCGCGGAGGCTGTCGCAGCGGTGTAGGTTTCGGTAATCGTGGTCAGCGGCAGTTGCAGGCCATCCTCGGTCTCCATCGAAAAATCCGTCAGTGCAATAGTGTGTCCGTGCACGCCGAAAGTCGGAATACCGATAGCCGTTCTCGCATTGAGTGCTTCGCGCACCGCAATGCGACCGCTGGCACGCTTGAGGTTGAGCGGCTGGAGATCCGGGCGCAAACGGGTGGCAATCCCGGCGACATCCAGATCGGCGGTCAGGTTGACGACGCGGGCCCGGTCGATATTGAGCCAGGCCCGCACCGATCCGCGCGCGCTTTGCACATCAACCGGAAAATCGACCCAGGTTTTCCAGGCGGCCAGGTCGGCCTCGCGCAAATCGGCATACAGTTCGCCGCGCCACTGACGCGCATCGGAAACGGCGTTACCAAAGTGCGGATGGCTGAAAGTGGCGCGCACATCCAGCGGCGCGGCCAGCGTGGCTGGCGGCACCGCCTTGAACGCGACCTGATGATCGTGCCAGCTGTTGCGCAACGTGAAGTCGACCTGCTGCAGGATCAGTTCCGGTGCGCCGCGTTGCTGATCGATCCAGTGAATCCGGCCGGCGCGGATGACGATTTCGTTTTGCGCCAGAATCCAGTCGGCCGCGGCACTGTCGCCCGGCTTGCCGCTGTCGATGGCGATGCCGGCGACCAGGAAGCGGCCCTGCGGATCGCGCACGATATCGATGTCGGGCTGGTCGAGTGCCAGCCGGCGCAACCGCAGGTCGGCCACGGCCAGACTCCACCATGACAGCGTTGCTTCGACTTTGGGCAGGGTCAGTGCCGCCTCGCCGCGCCGGTCGTGGATCACGACATTGGCCAGCGTCAGGTCCGGATACAGGCCGCGCCACGTGGCTCCGATGGTGCCAATGCTGACCGGCTGGCCGAGCGCCCGGCTAGCCAATTGTTCGACCTCGGGCTTGTATTGGTCAATGTTGGGTAAAACCAGGAAGCGCAGCAGCAGGAAGATCAGGCAGAGCAACAGGTACAGCCCCAACAGCAGCTTGAGCAACGCACCGAGCGTGTGGTAGGTGGCGATATTGAGGTAACGATAGCCGCGCTGGCAGGCGGGCCAGAAGGCGCGCCAGCGGGTGACAAGGCGTCGGTCGACCGGGGACGCCGGCGCTGAATCGAGGAGCATCAACGGACTGGACCGCGCATGCCCGGCGAGCGGCTTCGCATAGAATGAATAAAATGTCCGTCGTGAATCACAAGTCGTCGCACCCTTCCTGAAAATTTCTCTACACCATGACCAATTCCAGTTTGACCAGCACCAGCGTTACCGGTTCGGCGGCAAATGACGCTTCCGGCTCCCGCTTTCTTGCGCGCTGGCTGGCAGCTGATCCGGCCCGCGCCGGCCAGCTTGCCGATCTTGCCGGATTATCCCTGAGCCCATCCCTGTTTGCGCGCTTATTACAAAAAGAAATCGCCGCCGGTTTGCCTCTGCCGCGCGCCATGCGCCGCCTGCGCAATCTGCTGCTGGCGACGCTGATCTCGCGTGACCTCGCCAGTGGCGGAGACTTGCCGCAAGTGGTCGACACGATGACCGCTTTTGCGGAGTTCGCGCTGCAAACCCATGTCGCGGCACTGACCGCCGAACTGCAGGCGCTGCACGGCGTACCCACCGGCGAAGAGAGCGGCTTGCCGCAAGCGCTGATCGTGCTGGGCATGGGCAAGCTGGGTGGCGGCGAACTCAATGTTTCGTCAGACATCGACCTGATCTTTGTGTATCCCGAAGACGGCGAGTCGCAAATAGCATCGCCACAGCAACGCAGCCTGTCGAACCACGAATTCTTTATCCGCCTGGGCCGGCGGCTGATCGGCGACCTGTCCGAAATCACCCAGGATGGATTTACTTTCCGGGTGGACATGGCGCTGCGGCCCAACGGCAATGCCGGCCCGCTGGTGGCCAGCATCAACATGGTCGAAGAGTACCTGATTGTGCAGGGCCGCGAATGGGAGCGCTACGCGTGGATCAAGGCGCGCGCGGTGTGCGGTGCACCGGCCGATATCGAAGCGCTCGAACGGATCGTGCTGCCGTTCGTCTACCGGCGCTACCTCGACTTCGGCTCGATCGATGCACTGCGCAACATGCATGCGCAGATCCGCGCCGAAGTCACGCGGGTCGAGGCATTGCATCCGGAGCGCAGCAACAACGTCAAGCTGGGTCGCGGCGGCATCCGCGAAATCGAGTTTCTGGCGCAAGTGTTCCAGCTGATCCGCGGTGGCCGTGATGCCGACCTGCGGGCGCGGCCTACCCGTGCGATCCTGCGCGCGCTGGCCGACAAGCAATTGCTGGAACCGGACGTGGTCGATCAGTTGCTGGATGCCTATACTTTTTTGCGCAACCTCGAACATCGCCTGCAATACCTCGATGACGCCCAGACCCACACCCTGCCCGCCGGCGATACCGACCGTCTGACCGTCGCGCGCATGATGGGCTTTGCCGATACCGCCGGTCTGCTGGCCGAACTGGCCCTGCAGCGACAGCGCGTATCAAGCCAGTTCGATGCGATGTTTGCCGACAAGGAGGCGCAGGCCGACAGCAAGCACGCCGTGCATCCCGACATCCATGCGGCGCTGGCCGCCGTCGATCCGCTCGACGCGATCGAAGAACATCTGGTCACGCTGGGGTTTAGCGAAGCCCACGAAGCCGCGCGCCGCCTGCTGACGACCTGGCAATCCGCGCGCCTGCAAGCGCTGCCCGAAAACAGCCGCAATCGGCTGCTGGCGCTGGTCAATGCCGCGCTGCCGCTGCTGGCCGACTGCGGCGCGACGCAATTGATCACACTGCACCGGCTGCTCGATTTCATGGAAACCGTGGCCAGGCGCGCCGCCTATCTGGCGCTGCTGACCGAGTATCCGCGCGCCTTGCAGCGCGTGATCCGCATGATGAGTACCAGCGACTGGGCCGCCAAATACCTGACCCGCCATCCGATCCTGCTCGATGAATTGCTCGACGATCGCACGCTGCGCGCCGCGCCGGACTGGCCGGCTTTCCGCCTCGAATTGCAGCGCCAGCTGGCCGCCACGCCGGGCGACACCGAACGCCAGCTCGATACGCTGCGCGAAATGCATCATGCGCAAACCCTGCGCCTGCTGGCGCAGGACATCGAGGGTGACCTCAGTGTCGAGCGGCTGGCCGATCACCTGTCGACACTGGCCGATATCCTGGTCGACCAGACCGTGCAGGCGGTCTGGAACACGCTGCCGCAGCGCCATCGCGCGGTGCCGCAATTTGCGGTGATTGCCTATGGCAAGCTGGGCGGCAAGGAGCTGGGCTATTCATCGGATCTGGATGTGATTTTTTTGTATGACGACGACGACCCGGAGGCACCGGCGCAATACGCGAAGCTGGCACAGCGCTTCATCACCTGGATGACCAGCCACACGCCGGCCGGCATCCTGTTCGATATCGACATCGCGCTGCGTCCCGACGGTGCCAGCGGTCTGCTGGTCTCGACCATCGCGGCCTTCGAAAAATACCAGCTGAAATCGGCCTGGGTCTGGGAGCACCAGGCACTGACACGCGCACGCTTTTGCGCCGGCGATGTCGACATCGGCCAGCGCTTCGAATTACTGCGGCTTGACGTGCTGCGCCAGCCACGCGATGCCGGCCCGCTGCAACAGGAAGTCCGGTCCATGCGCGACAAAATGAACCGCGCCCATCCTGCCCGCGAGCGCCAGTTCGACCTCAAGCAGGATCGCGGCGGCATGATAGACATCGAATTCATTGTCCAGTACCTGATCCTGCTGCATGCCTCGGCATCGCCGCAGCTGACCGATGACATCGGCAATATCGCGCTGCTGAAACTGGCCGGCGAACTGGGCCTGATCGATGCCGCACTGGCCGACGCCGCCGCCAATGCCTACCGGACTTATCGCAAGCTGCAGCACCATGCCCGCTTGCAAGGCGAAGAGCAGGCGCTGGTCGCTCCGGAACGCCTCACCGCCGAAGCACTGGCCGTGCGGCAGCTCTGGACCAGCGTATTCGGCGAGGACAAGACCTGAGCTGCGTCAGTTCACGACGCCCCGGATTGCATCAGCGAGGCACCGAAACGCTCGAAGCGTGGAATGAAATGTCGTTCGGCATCCAGTGAGAACGCGACGCGCCCGACCCGTCCGGTGATCGCCGCGCGCTTGATGAAGCCGAGATAGCGTGAATCATGGCTGTTATCGCGGCTGTCGCCGAGCATCAGGTAGTGGCCGGTCGGCACCTGCATCGGACCGAAGCTGCGTAGCGCGCCGGCCCGTTCGGGCATCAGCATGATGTTGCGCTGGCTGCCGAGTATCCGTTCATCCAGCACGACCTGGCTGCCCTGGTAATCGGGCGTGATGCGGGTGGCAACCGCGCCGGTTGCCGTGACATACGAGGCCTGCACGCCATTGAGGTAGAGCACGTCATCGCGCATTTCGACGGTATCGCCCGGTAAGCCGATCAGCCGCTTGACCAGTCGCGTGCCATCGTCGGGCGACGAAAACGTCACGATGTCGCCGCGCCTCGGGTCGGCAATATGCGCGATGACGATATCGGTGAACGGGACTTTCAGGTCGTAGGCAATCCGGTCGGCGATGATGCGATCACCGATCATCACCGTCGGGTACATGGATCCGGATGGCACCGAATACCAGTCGGCAATCGCGCTACGGAGGAACACCATGCCCGCCAGGAAAATCAGCACACCGCGGTGATTGTTCAGCATTTTTTTTATCGCGAGCATCATTGTTAGTCCGGTAAATCGAAAGTCGATTGGCGAGTATGTCGGTAGATTTTTGACGACTGATTGACGCTCCGCAAGCGACTTACGGTTGCCGCCCCAACTGTCTGTTTTCGCCACAGCTGGGTTAATTCGACTATTATCGAAACATGGAAACCAAAACTGCCGTCACTGCCCTTGCCGCCCTCGCCCACGATTCCCGTCTGGCGGTCTTTCGCCTACTGGTGCAGGCCGGTCCTGCCGGACTGGCCGCCAGCCGGATCGCCGGACAATTGGCCATCCCGCCCTCCTCACTCTCGTTCCACCTGAAAGAATTGAGCCATGCCGGCATGGTCACCGGCACGCAGGATGGCCGCTCCATCATTTATGCCGCGCAATTCGGCACGATGAACGACCTGCTCGCCTATCTGACCGACAACTGCTGCGGCGGCACCGCCTGCAGCCCCTGCAACCCGACTTCCATTGCTTCCAAGGAGTGCCCGTGAGCATCACCATCTATCACAATCCCGACTGCGGTACCTCGCGCAACACGCTGGCGCTGATCCGCAATAGCGGCGTTGAACCCACCGTGATCGCCTACCTGACCGACCCGCCGGCACGCGACGTGCTCGCCGGCATGATTGGCGCTGCCGGCCTGACCGTGCGCCAGGCCATCCGTGAAAAAGGCACGCCGTATGCCGAACTCGGTCTCGATGATCCGGCTGTCACCGACGACGCCTTGCTCGTCGCGATGCTGGCCCATCCGATCCTGATCAACCGGCCGTTCGTCGTCACGCCGCGCGGCGTGCGCCTGTGCCGGCCATCCGAACTGGTGCTCGAGATCCTGCCGGATGCGCAGCGTGCCGCCTTCAGCAAGGAAGATGGCGAAGCCGTCGTCGATGCCAGCGGCAAGCCGGTCCGGTCATGACGTCGGACCTGCCCAACATCAGTGCTGCGCACCTGGCTTTGCCGGCGCTGGACCGGCTCGAGCCAGCCACCCGCGCGACCCATGCGCCCCGCATCCTGCTGCTGTACGGCTCGTTGCGCGAACGCTCGTACAGCAAGCTGCTGACGCTGGAAGCGGAGCGCCTGCTGCAGCATTTCGGGGCCGAGACACGGGTCTTTGATCCGCACGGTTTGCCGATGGTCGACAGCGTCGCGCCGGATCATCCGAAGGTGCAGGAATTACGTGCGCTGTCGCAATGGTCGGAAGGCCAGGTCTGGTGCAGCCCGGAACGGCATGGCACGCTGACCGGCATCTTCAAGTCGCAGATCGACTGGCTGCCGCTGGAGCTCGGGGCGTTGCGCCCGACCCAGGGCCGCACGCTGGCAGTGATGCAAGTCAGCGGCGGCTCGCAATCATTCAATGCGGTCAATGCACTGCGGGTGCTGGGGCGCTGGATGCGCATGGTGACGATCCCGAACCAGTCATCGGTGGCCAAGGCGTATGAAGAATTCGACGAGGCCGGTCGCATGAAGCCGTCGGCGTATTACGACCGGCTGGCCGACGTGATGGAAGAGCTGGTCAAATTCACGCTGCTGGTGCGCGACCGGTCGGATTATCTGACTGACCGGTATAGCGAGCGCAAGGCGTTTCAGGGGTTGCCGGAGAAGTTGTGACCTAAGGTCAGCGCCACTTGTTCTTCTTGCTACGGTACTCATGCTGCAGTACCAGCCTGGTCGCACCGACCAGTGGGCTCAGCCCCAGCACCAGCTGCGTCAGCACATGTCCAGGCAAGAGCCACAGCGACGCCACCGGCGCAGCCACTTGCGTCGCTGCTGAAATCAATGGCGCGACCCATTCGGCTTCTTCGGTCACATCCAGCAGCACATCGCCATCGCCATTCGTATGTAAAAAAATTTCGCCGCCTTCGGACAGATCAAAACACACACCGGGACTGTTGACGGTCTGCTTGCGAATCACCGCATGCAGGTCGCGGTTGAGGTTATCGATCCAGAGCTCGACATCGGCGATGGTTTCCAACGGTGTCCAGGGAATCGCTTGCAGCGTGGCGCCGGCGCGGTCGTCGTCGAAATCATCCATGGCGGAAGACGGTTTGAATCGGTGTCATTGTGAAATCTGGAAAAGCCAGCGCGATGCGCTCAAGGCGTCATTATCGTGCAACAAGGTGACCTGTGGGAAACGCTTGCCAACGAAAGCCGTCTCGCCAGACGTCCTGTGATCGGTTTGGCAGCTCATTTTAAATGAACAAATTTCGATGATTTCCTTCATATCTCTGTTTTTTTGAATATATTTCGATGACACTGAACAAATCCCGATGAAATAGCCAGTCGAACTACCCCCGAGAAACTCCACCATGAAAAAAATTGGCTATGCCCGGTTGATTGACTTGCTGGATCTGCAGGTCCGGCCATTGACGCAAACAGCGTCGACGTCGAGCGCCATCAACAAACGCCAGGACACTGCCGACACGATTCTTTTTCCTGACGGTGTGGTGGTGACGGATACGCCATTGGGTCAGCTTGAATTTGCGCTGCGTCATGAAGGCGTCAACCTGGAAGTGATCGATGCCGCATTCGAAAAAATGGCGCCATCGCTGCTCATTGCGCGCATCAGGGCAAACCCGAACAGCGAGCCGATACGTCGCGCCTGTTTTTTGTGGGAATGGATGCACGGTGCGACCCTCGATGCGGGCTGCATTACCACCGGCCGCTATGTGGATCTGTTCCCGCCGGAGATCTATGCGGTCGCCGCCAACCCGATCAAAGCACCGGCATTTCGCGTCAACAACAATGCACTGGGCAATCCGGATTTCTGCCCGGTAGTGAAGCGATCAACCCTCGCTCACGCCGACGAGATGCTCACCCTGTTACGACAACTTCCTGCCCTGATGTCCGGCGACGATAGTGCCGCGCTGTACGCGCGAGCGGTACGCTTTCTCTATCTGTCCGAAACACGCAGCAGTTTTTCGATCGAGCGCGAGATACCTGATGCGAACAGGGAAGAACGTTTCGTCGCATTGCTGTCACGCGCCGGAGAGCAGGAGCGCGTCACCGAAGACTGGCTGGTGATGCTGCAAAATGCGGTCATCAAAGACAGCTATGGCAAGGAGCCGTCGTATCGGACGAAGCAGAACTGGCTCGAAGACAGCGCCGGAAGAATGACTTTTTTACCGCCTCCGCCAGACGATCTCGGCAAGCTCATGCGCGGCTGGACGACATTCGTCAACGACCAGCGCAGCGGCATCGACCTCTCGATCAAAACAGCCTGCGCGGCCTTCGGCTTTGTGTATATGCACCCGTTCATGGATGGCAACGGACGACTGCACCGCTTCATGATCCACCATGTACTGCAACGCTCCGGATTGTTACCCGACAGCCTGGTGCTGCCTGTCTCGGCGAGCATCGCAAAAGATGAGCTGGCTTATCTGGACGTGCTGTCCGGCTTTTCAAAACCGGTCACGCGACTTTGGCGCTATCGTCGCACCGACCAGGCGCCGCTGATCGACAGCAGTCCCGGCGCACGGCCCTACCGGTACTTCGAAGCTGACCGCGAAGTCGCGTTCCTGCAAGAAATGATTCAGGCCACGATCCTGACCGAAATCCCCAACGAGCTGCGCTACCTGCGCGGCTACGATGCGGCATTTTCAGAACTGGATGCCACCTTTGATTTGCCCCGCTCGGACATCAGCAAACTGATCCGCATGATCCACGGCAATGACGGCGTGCTGTCAGCGACCAAGCGCAAGCAATTTGCCCACTTGCCCGAGGCGGTCATCGACCAGGTCGAACGCATCGTGCGCGCTGCTTTTCCGGAAGACGCGCAACCGGTCAAGCATAGCAAGCCATCTTAAACAAGCCAACGTCATCACCCGGTAACCTTGCGCCGCTACCATGACGTCTCCCGCAAGGCCGACCTTGCATTGCGGGCTGCACTGATGTGAAGAGCACAGGCACTACCGTAGCTGGCGGTCGGGAAACATACCAGCACCAATAAAAAAACGCCCCGAACCTCGGGGCGTTTTGCATGGAGCGACGTGAATTACTTGGCCGACATCAGCGCGACAGTCGTGTCGAGCATGCGGTTCGAGAAACCCCATTCGTTGTCATACCAGGACGATACTTTGACCAACCGGCCCGACACTTTGGTCAGCGTCGAATCGAAGTTGCTCGATGCCGGGTTGTGGTTGAAGTCGACCGATACGAGCGGCTCGGTCTGATACGTCAGGATGTCTTTCAACGCGCCTTCGGAAGCGGCCAGCATGATGGCGTTGACTTCGTCGACGGTGGTGTCGCGCGCTGCGATGAACGACAGGTCGACGATAGAGACATTGATCGTCGGCACGCGGATCGCGTAGCCATCGAGCTTGCCATTGAGTTCCGGCAGCACCAGGCCGACCGCAGTCGCCGCGCCGGTCTTGGCAGGAATCATGCTGCTGGTGGCCGAACGGGCACGACGCAGGTCTTCATGCATCACGTCGGTCAGGACCTGGTCGTTGGTGTAGGCATGCACAGTCGTCATCAAGCCGTTGACCAGACCGATCGTGTCGTTCAATGGCTTGACCAGCGGGGCCAGGCAGTTGGTGGTGCACGAGGCGTTCGAGATCACGGTATCGGTGGCCTTGAGCACGTGCTGGTTGACGCCGAAAACGATAGTGGCGTCGACATCCTTGCCGCCCGGGGCGGAGATGATGACTTTCTTGGCGCCGCCTTTCAGATGGGCCGAGGCTTTCTCTTTGGTGGTGAAGAAGCCGGTGCATTCGAGCACGACGTCGACGTTGAGCTCGCCCCATGGAATTTCGGCAGGATTGCGCTGCGCGAAGACGCGGATGCTGTCGCCATTGACGATCATGGTGTCGCCTTCGACGACGACGGTGCCCGGGAACTTGCCGTGGGTGGTGTCGTAGCGTGTCAGGTGAGCGTTCGATTTGGCATCGCCGAGGTCATTGATGGCGACGATCTGGATGTCATTTTTTTTGCCGCCTTCGTAATGTGCGCGAAGGATGTTGCGGCCGATACGGCCGTAGCCGTTGATTGCGACGCGAATAGTCATGCTGCTTCTCCTGAGAACAAAAAAATTCTGTCAAAAAGTGCGAGGGTCAAATCATTAACTCGTCAAATCAGTGCGGCGAAAACAGACTCAGATCACGCCAGCCGTAACCTGCTTCAAGCAGGTCGATGCCATCCCAGTTGTAGGCTTGCTCGACCAGCAATTCGGCCTGGCGTTTTTCAAAGAACTGACGCGCAATCTTGTTTTGCGAAATCACCCAGGTGATCAGTCCACGTGCGCCTTGCGCCTGCTGTGCCTGCGCCACCATTGTCACGAGCCGGCTGCCGATGCCCTGGCGTTGCAGGTCGGGAATCAGATAGATCGCGGCCAGTTCGGCATCGAGGCCGAACTTCTGTTCGTCGAGCATTTTGCCTGCTGCAAAACCGACCACGTCGCCATCGAGTTCGGCGACAAAGACCGAGGTCTTGGCCGACGCCGCGCTCAGCACGCGATACCACAAGTGCATGCTGTCTTCGACTTCCATGCTGTCGAGGTACTCGTCGGGCATGATGCCACGGTAGGCCTTGCGCCAGCTATCGATACGCACCATGGCGATGCCTTCAGCATCGTCCGGCGTCGCTACCCGCAAAAAAGTCGCGTCTACCGCGTTCAAGCGAGCGTCCGCTGTACTGCCGCGACAACGTTCTCGACGGTGAAGCCGAAGTGCTTGAACAGCGCCGGTGCCGGCGCCGATTCGCCGAAGGTATCGATGCCGATGACTTCGCCTTCGAGGCCGACGTACTTGTACCAGAAGTCAGTGACACCAGCTTCAATGGCCACGCGCGGCAAGCCTTTGGTCAGCACGCCGGCCTTGTAGGCAGCGTCCTGGCGATCGTACACATCGGTGCTCGGCATCGACACCACGCGTACCGCCACGCCGGTTGCCGCCAGTGCATCGGCGGCCTTGACGGCCAGTTCGATTTCGGAACCGGTGGCGATCAGGATGGCTTTGGCATCAGCGGCATCGCGCAGGATGTAGCCGCCGCGCGCGATGTCAGCGACCTGTTGCGCGCTACGTTCCTGATACGGCAAATTCTGGCGCGAGAAAATCAGCGTGCTCGGACCATGCTGGCGCAGCACCGCTTGCTGCCACGCGACGGCCGATTCGACGGTGTCGCACGGACGCCAGTTATCCAGGTTCGGGATCAAACGCATGCTCGAGACATGCTCGACCGATTGATGGGTCGGGCCATCTTCGCCCAGGCCGATCGAATCATGCGTGAACACGAAGATCGAACGGATCTTCATCAGCGCGGCCATGCGCAAGGCATTGCGGCTGTAATCGGAAAAAGTCAGGAAGGTTGCGCCGAACGGGATGTAGCCACCGTGCAGCGTGATGCCATTCATCATCGCGCTCATGCCGAATTCGCGCACGCCGTAGTTGATGTGGTTGCCGGGCTGGTCGGCACGCACGGCGATGCATTCTTTCCAGTTGGTCAGGTTCGAGCCAGTCAGGTCGGCCGAACCGCCGAGAAATTCCGGCAGCACTTGCGCATAGGCCTGAATGGCGTTCTGGCTGGCCTTGCGGGTGGCGATGGTTTCTTTCTTCTCGACGCAGGCAGCGATGTAGTGCGCGACGGTCGCGTCGAAATTGCCCGGCAATTCGCCGCTCATCCGGCGCAGCAGTTCGCCGGCCAGTTGCGGATGACGCTCGCTGTAGGCTGCAAACAGGGCATCCCATGCGGCCTGGCGCGCGGCACCGGGCAGCTTGGCATCCCATGCGGCATAGACTTCAGCAGGGATCTCGAACGGTGCCGACTGCCAGCCGATCGCTTCACGCACGGCCGCGATTTCTTTGTCGCCGAGCGCGGCACCATGGACCTTGTCGGAGCCTTGCAGGTTCGGCGAGCCTTTGCCGATAACGGTCTTGCAGCAGATCAGGGTCGGCTTGTCGGCCAGCTTGGCGGCGGCGATCGCGGCCGAGACGGCGGCGACATCATGGCCATCGACGGCGGCAATCACGTTCCAGCCATAAGCATCAAAACGCTTCGGGGTATCGTCGCCAAACCAGCCGGCGACATTGCCATCGATCGAAATACCGTTATCGTCGTACAGCACGATCAGCTTGGACAGGCGCAGCACGCCGGCCAGCGAACAGGCTTCGTGCGAAATGCCTTCCATCAGGCAGCCATCGCCGACGAAAGTATAGGTGTGGTGATCGACGACATCGAAACCAGGCTGGTTGAATTCGGCCGCCAGCAGTTTTTCGGCGAGTGCCATGCCGACCGCGTTGGTCAGGCCCTGGCCGAGCGGGCCGGTAGTGGTTTCGATGCCGGGGGTGACGTCGACTTCGGGGTGACCCGGGGTCTTCGAATGCATCTGGCGGAAATTACGCAGCTCGTCCATCGGCAAGTCGTAGCCGCTCAGGTGGAGCAGCGCGTAATGCAGCATCGAGCCGTGACCGTTCGACAGCACGAAGCGGTCGCGATTAATCCAGCGTGGATCGGCCGGGTTGTGACTGTAATGCTGCGACCACAATGCCACGGCAATATCGGCCATGCCCATCGGCATGCCCGGGTGGCCGGAGTTGGCCTTCTGGACGGCGTCCATTGCCAGCGCGCGGATCGCGTTGGCCATCGTGTTTGTGGTTTGCAATGAAGTCATCGTGATCACATGAAAAATGAGGGTGAGATGCTGCGGGCGAATTGTCTCTCGGACTGGCCGGACAAATTGACGTACAGGCATCGGCAGGAAGCCGGCATTTTACCAGACCGGTACCGCCAAGTATCGATAAACGCCGCCAACTCCGCGATCCCGCCCACGGTGGCGCTGGCCGATCCGGGTGACATGGTGCAGACTCTGCGGCATTGCTCCATCCACAAGGTCTTTCATGCCCCGATTCCATTGCCCGCTGCCGCTCGCCATCGGCGACGTCCTGGTCCTGCCCGACAATGTCGCGCATCACATCCAGGTCATCCGCCTGCAGGCCGGCAGCATGGTCACGCTGTTCAATGGCGATGGCAACGAGTACGTTGCCACCCTCACCCTGCTGGAAAAAAAGCGCGTCACCGTTGAGGTCAAGACCTGCACCGCACGCTCGGTCGAATTGCCCTACGCGATCACGCTGGCGCAGGCGCTGCCGGAGGCCTCGAAAATGGACTGGATCATCGAGAAAGCAGTCGAACTCGGTGCCGCCGGCATCCAGCCGCTGTCGGCCCAGCGCTGTGTGGTGCGCCTGTCGGCCGAGCGTGCCGAAAAGCGCCAGCTGCACTGGCAGGGCATCATCGTCAGCGCCAGCGAACAGAGCGGTCGCAACCGGCTGGCGCACCTGGCACCGGTGACTGACTTCAGCCGCTGGATCGCGCAGCAGGACATCCACAAACGTATTTTGCTATCGCCGCGTGCTGATCAGTCGCTGGCCGACTGGGCGCGCCACCAGCCGCCGCAGGCAGTGACGCTGCTGATCGGACCGGAAGGCGGCTTGAGTGACGACGAAGAAAATCTGGCCATCGCGCACGGTGCGATTGCGCTGTCGATGGGACCGCGGGTGCTGCGCACCGAAACCGCCGGTCTGGCGGCGCTGGCCATGCTGACCGGTGCGTGGGGCGACAGCACGTAGGGTAGGCACAGCGCGCGCACCAGCAACCCTTGGTACGCCACGTTTGTCATGAGTCAGTCAGCGTCCGGTAATCGGTACGTCATCTTCCCGTCTTAAGCTGCGCGCAGATTGAACATCTCAATCGCCACCAGGGAAAATAAAAAATGACTTGCCAGCTTATTCGTCGTGCCTTACCCGCCAGCTTTGCGCTCACCCTGCTGGCTTGCGCGGTCAGTTCCGCGTTTGCCGCGGACGACACTACCGAGACCCAATCGAGCACCCGCGTCCAGGTCATGGCCTCCAAAGTGACTGCCGCGATGATGGCACCCAGCCAGACTTCGCTGGCCGCGACGCAGCCGCAATCGGTCATCAACCGGTCGTTCATCGAGAGCTCGGTCTCGCCGGTGAGCGATTACACCGCGATCACCGCAATTGCCCCGAGCGTCACCGGCGGTATCTCGGCTAACGGCCCCGGCCTCGGCGAAGCCAAGAACGGCTTGCGCGGATTCAAGGATGGCGAATTCAATGTCACCTTTGATGGCATTCCGTTTGGCGACACCAACGGCGCCACGCACCACTCGACCGCTTACTTTCCGGCCAGCGTGATCGGTGGCGTCGTGGTCGAGCGCGGACCCGGCAAGGCGAGCGACTTCGGCCAGGCGACCTTCGGCGGTTCGGTCAACCTGCAATCGCGCGAAGTCTCGGCGCGCCAATCGATCGCGCCGTTTGCGGCCTATGGCACCTGGAACACCAAGCTGATCGGCACCCGTGTCGATACCGGCACCCTCGCTGATCTGGGCGATGCCCGCATCGCCTTCAATGTCCAGCGCCTCAGCAGCGATGGCGCCCGCACGTTCAGCGCCGTGCAGGGCGACAGCATCATGTTCAAGCTGGAGAAGCCGCTCGGCAGCAATACGCTGCTGACCGTCAACACCAACTACAACAAGAACTACTACTACCAGGCCGACAAGGACAATGGCCTGACGATGGCCCAAGTGGATCTGTACGGCAAAAATTACGCGCTGAGCAATGACCCGACCAAGGCTAATTTCTATGGCTACAACCGGGCCGACAAGACCACCAACCTCAATTACATCCGCCTGCAAAGCGAACCTGGCAACGGCTGGGCAATCGATAACAATCTGTATCACTACAATTACACCAACACCACGCTGGCAGCCGACAGCGGCAACCTGCCCGGCGTTGGATTCGGCAGCGTCGTCAATGCCAACGGCAGCAAGCTGGCCGGCCAGATCCCCGGCTATGTCAAGACCAACGAGTACAAGGTCACTGGCGACATCTTCAAGCTCAGCAAGCAGTTCGAGGCCGGCCTTGCCCGCACCGGCGTCTGGCTGGAGCAAGCTGATACGCACCGCAGCACCTATGATTTCAATTTACTGACGATGCTGCCGAGCTACAAGGAAGCCGCCGTCGCGGGTGTGTTCACGGGCATCAACAACGTCAAGTACGAGCAGCAATCCGGCTGGAAAAGTTACCAGCCTTTCGCCGAATTCGAATGGGCCGCCGCGCCGGACCTGACGATCACGCCCGGCATCAAGACCATGCTGACCAAGCTCAATGTCAATGCCTCGGTGAATCAGACCGCGCGCTTGACCCAGCAGGTCGACAAGGATTTCCATGCGACGCTGCCCTTCCTGACCGCCAACTACAAGCTCAGCCCGGTCTGGTCGACCTACGCCCAATATGCCAAGGGCATGCTGGTACCGGACATCAGCCTGTTCCAGAGCACCAATGCCAATGCCACCTCGATCGAGGCACAGCGCTCCACCAATTACCAGCTGGGCGTGGTCCACAAGACCGACAAGCTGCTGTTCGATGCCGATCTGTACGCCATCGATTTCAGCAACAAGTTCGCGGTCCTGCCGGGCACGGATGCGCAGCCGGTGTATTACAACCAGGGCGGCGTGACCTACAAGGGCGTGGAAGGGCAACTTACCTACGCCTTTATGAATGGCTTGTCGCTCTATACGAACGGCTCGCTCAACCGCGCCGTATCGAAGGCCACCGGCCTGACCATCGCGACCGTGCCGGACTCGACCGCGGCACTCGGCTTGCTCTATCAGATGGCTGGCTGGTCCGGCTCGCTAATCTACAAGCGCACCGGTTCGACCTACGCGCTGGATGATCAGGGCTACAAGCTCAACCCGATCACCGCCACCAACCTCAATGCCAGCTACACTTTTGCCCATCCGGGCATGGGCGCAAAAAGCATGAAGCTGCAGCTCGGCATTTACAACCTGTTCAACAAGCAGGATGTGATTGCCGTCAAGCCGGTCAACACGACTGCCGGTACTGCCAGCTATGGCGTTGCCGCTGCCGGTGATACCTTTTTGTTCCAGCCGGAACGCAGCGTGATGGCATCGCTCAACGTCCTGTTCTAAACTTTCCGCCGGCCCGATAGTCCGACGGCATATCATTTTCCGTCGGACTTTTCCATTCCGGCTTCAGGAGTCCTGCATGATCTCTTACACACAATTCAATTGCACGCTAAGCATCCTGGCACTGCTACTTGCCGGCTGCGCACCGATGCCTGTCAATGACCACCTTGCCACCCCTGCCGGACTAACGACCTTCGTCGTGCTCGGCGAGCAGGGCCAGGCAGTCGCGCGCGTGCTGACAGACGCCGCGCAATGTCCACGCATTCGCATCGACGGCATTGACGTGGCCATGGACGTGCGCGCTGCCGCCGGCACCGTCGCGCAGCGCACCACCCGTTCCGCGCCGGCCGACTCCAAGCCATCGGCCTTTCCGCTGCTGACCTGCGAGAAAATCCTGCCGGCGCAGACCACATCGGCCAGCGTCGCGGGTCACGCGCTGCCACTGCCGAAACCCGAAGCCAGGCGCATCGTGGTCATCGGCGACACCGGTTGCCGCCTGAAGAAAAGCGACAACGCTTACCAGCCCTGCAACGATGCCACGCACTATCCGTTCGCCCGCATCGCCGCTGCCGCCGCCCGCTGGCAGCCCGATCTGGTGATCCATGTCGGCGATTATCACTATCGCGAAAACGCCTGCCCCGATGGCAATGCCGGTTGCGCGGGTAGCAGCTGGGGCTATGGCTGGGATGCCTGGCGCGATGATTTTTTCAAGCCGGCAGCCCCATTGCTGCAGGCTGCCCCGTGGGTGCTGGTGCGCGGCAATCACGAGTCCTGCAGCCGCGCCGGCCAGGGCTGGTGGCGCCTGCTCGATCCGCGTGCGCTGCAAGCCGGGCGTGACTGCAACGATCCTGCCAATGACGACATCGGCGACTTCAGCGATCCGTATGCCGTACCACTGGGCAGCGATGCGCAGGTCATCGTGCTCGACACCTCCAACACCACCGGCAGCCCCATTGCGCAAGACGATGTCCGTGCCGGCAAATACCGCGCGATGTATCGCCAGCTCGAACGGCTATCGCAGCAGTCGGGCTACAACATGGTCGCCAATCACCATCCTATCCTCGGATTTTATGCCCACAAAAACAAGCAAGGCGGGGTCGATATCCTGCCCGGCAATCAAGGCATTCAGTCGGTCTTCGGCGCGCTCAATCCCTTGATCCTGCCGCCACGCATCGATGCGCTGCTGTCGGGACACACGCATTTGTGGCAACAGGTGAGCTTTGCCAGTGCCCATCCGACCCAGTTCATCGCGGGCTTTTCCGGGACGATGGAAGACCTGGTGCCCTTGCCCGATGTCCTCCCGCCCGGCACCACACCGGCACCCGGCGCCATCGTCGCCAGCGTCAGCGCCTGGACCGGCGGCTTCGGCACCATGACCATGGAGCGCAGCGGCGCCCGGCAATGGCAAGTCCGGGTATGGGATACGGCAGGCCGCGAGGTCAATCGTTGTCAGGTCGACGGCAGCAAGTCCGCTTGCGAGAAGGCACGTATTGAGTGACGGGAAGTCTCTCAGTACTGCGCTTGTGCGAAATAAGCGCAGGAAAGCATCTATAATCCAAAGCTTTCCGATTGCTCCCCACTGTGACCCCATGAAGGTATTTCGCGGATTACCCAATGCTGCGGCCCGTGCGCCGTGCGCGCTGACCATCGGCAATTTCGATGGCGTCCACCTCGGTCACCAGTCCTTGCTGGCGCGCGTGTCCGAGGCAGCCGGCAAGCTCGGACTCGACTCCGCCGTGATGACGTTCGAACCGCACCCGCGCGAATATTTCGCCCGGGTCCAGGGCGATCCCGCCAGAGCCCCGGCCCGTATCGCCAACTTGCGCGACAAATTGCGCTCGCTGCAGCAGACGGGCATAGCGCGCGTCATCGTCCAGCATTTCAATGCGCATTTCGCAGCGCTGACACCCGACGAATTCATCCGTCACATTCTGGTCGACGGCTTGCACGTCAAATGGCTGATGGTCGGCGAGGACTTCTGTTTTGGCGCGCGCCGCGCCGGTAATGTTGCGATGCTGATCGAGGCAGGACAGCGCTACGGTTTCCATGTCGAGACACTGCCGACGGTGCGCCACGACGGCACGCGGATTTCGTCATCGGCGATCCGCGAGTCGCTGCGGGCCGGCGACTTCACTGAAGCGCGCCAGATGCTCGGCCATCCGTATGCGATATCGGGGCATGTCATCCACGGCAAGAAGCTCGGTCGCACGATCGGTTTTCCGACGCTCAACCTGGCGGTCACGCACAAGCATCCGGCACTGAGCGGCATCTATGTCGTGCAAGTGCATGGCCTGGCTGACCTGCCGCTGCCAGGCGTGGCTAGCATCGGCGTGCGTCCGACGGTCGATGACAGCGGCCGCGTGCTGCTCGAAACCCATGTCTTCGATTTCGCCGCCAACTGCTACGGCAAGCTGATCCGGATCGAATTCCTGAAAAAATTGCGCTCCGAAGAAAAGTACACCGATCTGCCCTCGCTGACCGCAGCCATCGCCAACGATGCCCGCAATGCGCGCGATTATTTCCGCGACACCAGCGCGGTTGCCGTGTCGGCGACCGACCGAATTTGACGCGCTTCACCACATGCACCGCACGGCGGGCACTGGTCCTTGACCAACCCGCTGCACCCGATTCCAGACTCTCTCCGAAGAAATCCCATGTCCGATAACAAACCCACCAAGCCTGCCGGAAAACCTGCAGGAAAGCCCGCCGGCAAATACCCGGTCAACATGCCCGACACGCCGTTCCCGATGCGCGGCGACCTCGCCAAGCGCGAGCCGCAATGGATCAAGTCGTGGCAGGAAAAAAAGCTTTACGAGCGCGTACGCAAGGCCGCCAAGGGCCGGCCGCTGTTCGTGCTGCACGACGGTCCACCGTATGCCAATGGCGATATCCACATCGGCCATGCAGTCAACAAGGTATTGAAGGACATCGTGGTCAAGTCGCGTAATCTGGCCGGCTTCGATGCACCGTACGTGCCGGGCTGGGATTGCCACGGCATGCCGATCGAAATCCAGATCGAAAAGCAATACGGCAAGAGCTTGCCAACGGCCGAGGTGCTGGAAAAATCGCGTGCTTACGCAACCGTCCAGATCGAACGCCAGAAGCTGGACTTCATCCGCCTGGGCGTGCTCGGCGAATGGGACAACCCGTACACCACGATGAACTTCGGCAATGAAGCCGACGAGTTGCGCGCGCTCGGCACCATCCTGCAAAAGGGCTATGTGTATCGTGGCCTGAAGCCGGTCAACTGGTGCTTCGATTGCGGATCGGCACTGGCCGAAGCCGAAGTCGAATACCAGGAAAAACGCGATCCGGCCATCGATGTCGGCTTCGCCTTCGCCCAGCCTGAAAAAATTGCGGCGGCCTTTGGCCTGGCTTCCCTGCCGACCGAACGCGGCTACTGCGTGATCTGGACCACGACACCGTGGACCATCCCGGCCAACCAGGCCATGAACGTGCATCCAGAATTCGATTACGCGCTGGTCCAGACCGTGCGCAATGGCGAACCGCTGCTGCTGATCCTGGCGGCCGACCTGGTCGACGCCTGCCTGAAACGCTACGGCCTCGAAGGCAGCGTCATCGCCACCTGCAAGGGCGCGGCGCTGTCGCTGATCGCCTTCAAGCATCCGCTGGCTGACACCGATCCCGGCTACGACCGCCTGTCGCCGATCTATCCGGCCGAGTATGTCGCGCTCGATACCGGCACCGGCATCGTCCATTCGTCGCCGGCGTATGGCGTCGATGACTTTTTGTCGTGCCGCGCGCATGGCATGAAGGATGACGACATGCTCAATCCGGTGATGGGCGATGGCCGCTATGCATCGTGGCTGCCGTTCTTCGGTGGCATGACAATCTGGGAAGCCTCGAAGCCGATCTGCAGCAAGCTCGATGAAGCCGGGTCGCTGTTCAAGCTGGTGATGTTCGAGCACAGCTACATGCACTGCTGGCGCCACAAGACGCCGATCATTTATCGCGCCACCTCGCAATGGTTTGCCGGCATGGATCGCACGCCGAAAGACGGTGGCCCGACGCTGCGCGAAACCGCGCTGGCCGGCATCGACACGACCACGTTTTATCCGGGCTGGGGAAAGGCACGCCTGCACGGCATGATCGCCAACCGGCCGGACTGGACGCTGTCGCGCCAGCGCCAGTGGGGCGTGCCGATGGCCTTCTTCGTGCACAAGGAAACCGGTGACCTGCATCCGCGTACCCCCGAATTGCTGGAGCAGATCGCTCAGCGTGTCGAAGTCGCCGGCATCGATGCCTGGCTGACCATCGAGCCGAAGGACCTGCTCGGCGACGAAGCCGACCAGTACATCAAGAACAAGGACACGCTCGACGTCTGGTTCGATTCCGGCACCACGCACCAGACCGTGCTGCGCAGCTCGCATGCGCAGTCGTCGCACTTCCCGGCCGACCTGTACCTCGAAGGCTCGGACCAGCATCGCGGCTGGTTCCATTCGTCGCTGCTGACGTCCTCGATGCTCAATGGCTGTGCGCCGTACAAGACCTTGCTGACGCACGGTTTCGTCGTCGATGGCGAGGGCAAGAAGATGTCGAAGTCGGTCGGCAACGTGGTCGCGCCGCAGAAAGTGGCGGACTCGCTCGGTGCCGATATCCTGCGCCTGTGGGTCGGCTCGACCGATTATTCGGGCGAGCTGTCGATCTCCGACGAGATCCTCAAGCGCGTCACCGAAAGCTATCGCCGCATCCGTAATACGCTGCGCTTCCTGTTGGCCAATACGTCGGACTTTAATGCCGCCACCGATGCGGTGCCGGTCGCCGACCTGCTCGAAGTGGACCGCTACGCGCTGGCCCGCATCACGCAATTGCAGGCCGAGATCATGGCGCATTACGACGTCCATGAATTCCATCCGGTGACGTCGAAATTGCAGATGTACTGCTCGGAAGACCTTGGCGGTTTTTATCTGGACGTGCTGAAAGACCGGCTCTACACGGCGGGTGTCGGCTCGGTCGCGCGTCGTTCGGCGCAGACCGCGATCTGGCACATCACGCAAACGCTGCTGCGCTTGATGGCACCGATTCTGTCGTTCACGGCCGAAGAAGCGTGGGCGATTTTCGCCGACCCGGCAGCGTTCGCCGCCAGCGACGAGACCATCTTCACGCAAACCGGCTGGGTCCTGCCGGCTGTGGCCGATGCGGATGCGCTGCTGCAGCGTTACGCTGCCTTGCGCGAGGTGCGCACCGAAGTGTCGAAGCAACTCGAAGAAGTGCGTATTGCCGGAGGCATCGGTTCGTCGTTGCAAGCCGAAATCGAACTGCGCGCCAGTGGTGCGAAGTACGATTTGCTAGCCAGTCTGGGCGATGACTTGCGCTTCGTGCTGATCACGTCGCAGGCAACGGTCAGCCAGGTCGCAGCAGAGGCCGACGAGTCCATCGTCGTCACGCCATCGGCCGCACCAAAATGCGAACGCTGCTGGCACTACCGCGCCGATGTCGGCAGTGATGCAGCACATCCGGAACTCTGCGGCCGCTGTGTGGCCAATCTGTTTGGCGCGGGTGAACCGCGCCACTTCGCGTAACCTTTCTTTCTTTGACGGACTGATTCCATGGCTACCAAAAACCGTTTTTCGACTGCACCGCGCTCGGGCCTCGGCCCGTGGCTGGGCATTGCCGCGATCATCGTGCTGATCGACCAGCTGACCAAAATCACGATTACCAAGCTGTTCGCGTATGGCGAATCGCTGCCGGTGACATCCTTCTTCAACCTGGTGCTGGTGCACAACAAGGGTGCCGCGTTCAGTTTTCTGGCCAACGAATCCGGCTGGCAGCGGTATTTTTTCACGGCGCTCGGCACCGCGGCGGCCGTCTTCATTGTCTATCTGCTCAAACGCAACGCTGGTCAGCGCCTGTTTTGCTGGGCCCTGGCGTTGATTCTTGGCGGTGCCATCGGCAATGTCATTGATCGCGGACTGTATGGCTACGTGATCGACTTCCTCGATGTCCATGTCGCCGGCTGGCACTGGCCCGCCTTCAATGTGGCCGACAGCACCATCTGCATCGGCGCGATTCTGTTCGTGCTTGACGAACTGCGTCGCGTCAACAAATAACCTAGCGGAGCACCCATGGATCTCGCAGGAAAACATATCGTGCTGGGCCTGACCGGCGGCATCGCCGGCTACAAGGCCGCTGAACTGACCCGCGCGCTGATCAAGGCCGGAGCCACCGTGCAGGTTGTCATGACCGATGCGGCAACCCACTTCATTACCCCGGTGACGATGCAGGCGCTGTCCGGCAAGACGGTCTACACCGACCAGTGGGATGCCCGCATCGCCAACAATATGGCGCATATCGACCTGACCCGCCACGCCGATGCCCTCATCATCGCGCCCTGCTCGGCCGACTTCATCGCCAAGCTGGCACAAGGTCGCTGCGACGACTTGCTATCGACCCTGTGCGTGGCCCGGCCGGCCACGCTGCCGCTGCTGATCGCGCCGGCCATGAATATCGAGATGTGGCAGAACGCCGCAACACAGCGCAATGTGCAGCAGCTTGTTCTCGATGGCGTGCAGGTGCTCGGTCCCGATGCCGGCGACCAGGCCTGCGGCGAAACCGGCATGGGTCGCATGCTCGAACCGATGCAACTGCTTGACGACGTGATCGCGGCCTTCCAGCCCAAGGTATTGCTTGGCAAGCGCGTGCTGATTACCGCCGGCCCGACCTTCGAACCGATCGATCCGGTACGTGGCATCACCAATTTATCGTCCGGAAAAATGGGCTACGCGCTGGCCCGCGCCGCACGCGAAGCCGGTGCTGATGTAACGCTGGTGTCCGGTCCTACCGCCCTTGCCACGCCGACCGGCGTGCAGCGCATCAACGTGCATACGGCGCAGCAAATGTTCGATATCGTGCTGTCGCATGTGAGCGGCCAGGATGTCTTCATTGCGGTGGCGGCCGTGGCTGACTGGCGCGTCGTCAATGCCAGCGAACAGAAGCTGAAAAAAAGCGCCGGAAGTGCGTTGCCGCAGCTTGAATTCGCCCTCAATCCGGACATCCTTGCCACGGTCGCGGCGCTGCCCGACAAACCGTATTGTGTCGGCTTCGCGGCTGAATCCGAACAGTTGCTCAAGCACGGCAAGGCAAAGCGCGATCGCAAGGGTATCCCGCTGTTGGTCGGCAATATCGGCCACACGACTTTCGGCAAGGACGACAACGAACTGGTGCTGTTCGATGCCAATACCGAAATCCATTTTCCACGCGCGGCCAAGCAACAACTGGCACGACAGCTGATCACCGAGATCAGCGAACGCCTGCTCACGCATATTTACTGATACCACCATGTCCCTCAACACCATCGCCATCAAGATTCTCGACCCGCGCATGCACAACCTGCTGCCGGCCTATGCGACCAGCGGCAGCGCCGGTCTCGACCTGCGTGCCTGCCTCGATGCGCCGCTGACTCTCCAGCCTGGTGAAACCCATCTGGTGCCAACCGGCCTGGCGATCCATCTCGCCGACCCCGGCTATGCCGCGATGATTTTGCCGCGCAGCGGGCTGGGTCACAAACACGGCATCGTGCTGGGGAACTTGGTCGGCCTGATCGACTCCGATTACCAGGGTCAATTGATGGTATCGACCTGGAATCGCGGCCAGACCGCCTTCACACTGGAACCCATGGACCGGCTTGCCCAACTGGTGATCGTACCAGTGCTGCAGGTCGGTTTTCATGTGGTCGACGACTTTGCCGACAGTGCCCGCGGCGAAGCAGGATTCGGTAGTACCGGAAAAAATTAATGGAGAAAACAATGCACGTAGTGGTTGAACCGACCGGACAACATCGCCGTTCATCCTTGATCGCTCTCGGCGTCGCCGCCCTCCTGTCGGCCTGCGCGACACCAGCACCAACAACAGCACCTGAGTCCGTACAAGCGAGCGTCACCAAACCGCTTACGCCGCCTGCAATCGTGGCATCGCCAGCACCGGTGGTGAGCTCCGCTGAAGAAACCGCACTGCGCCAACTGGTCTCGCTGCAAGACCGGCTGGACCGGGTTGCCGGCCCGCTGCTCGTTAATAATCCGGCCCTGTGCAAGCGCAATGCCCGTCGCTTGCTTGGCTTTACCGCGAAAACCAAATACTCGTATTCGACCGAATTCATCCCTGCTGCGCAGAAACTGCTCAATCTCGATGAGCGCCTGCGTGTCACCGGCGTGCTGGCAGGCAGTGGTGCCGACAAAGTTGGCGTGTTGCGCGGCGACAGCCTGATAGCCGTCAATAACAAGGTACTGCCGCAAGGTGCCAACGCCGAACGCCAGGCAGCCTCACTTCTGGCACCCATGGTCACGGCCCGCGGTAACGTCAAGCTGACCGTCTTGCGCGAGAACCGCCAGATCGTCCTCGATGTGCCGCTCACGATGGCGTGTGCATTCCGGATCGAGCTGGGCAATACCGATGCCGTCAATGCGTATTCGGATGGCTACCGCGTGCTGGTCACGCGCGGCATGCTGGCGTATGTCAAGTCCGACAAGGAACTGGCCTATGTGCTTGCCCGGGAGATGGCACACAATGCGCTGAGCCATCCGATACGACTGCGCAGCAGCGCAACGATCGCTGGCGTGATCGATAACCTGATCCGTATCAATCCTGATCTGGGCATGGTGAACGGCACTGCCGGCATCAAACCTTATAGCCAGGAAATCGATGCGGCGGCCGATGTGACGGGGCTGTTCATGGCAGCAAGGGCCGGCTACGATATCGATGGTGCATCCACGTTCTGGCAAGGTTTGGCCAGCCAATATCCGGTCGCGGCTCTCAATGGCTATACCGCCCTGCATCCGGCCACCGCATACCGGATCGCGGCGCTCGACAAGGCGACTAGCGATCTGCATGCAAAAGAGGCCATGCAGAAACCCTTACTGCCCTGATCTGCCAACCCATGAAAAAAGCCCGGATCGTTTGCACGATACGGGCTTTTTTATTGCCACTGAAGTGATTATTCGACTTCGAGTGTCTCTTGCGGTGCGGCTGGCGGCGGGGTGCTGTCGCCATCCGAAAAGTCCAGCTTGATCTGGTCTTTGTCGTCGAGATCGACTGTGACCTTGCCGCCACTGACCAGCTTGCCGAACAACAGTTCGTCGGCCAGTGCCTTGCGGATCATGTCCTGAATCAGACGCGCCATCGGACGCGCACCCATCAGCGGATCGAATCCCTTCTTACCGAGGAAACTACGCAACTTCTCGGTGAAAATCGCATCGACTTTTTTCTCGTGCAACTGCTCTTCCAGCTGCATCAGGAACTTGTCGACCACGCGAAGAATGATCTCTTCGTTGAGTGCGCCGAAACTGATGATCGAGTCGATCCGGTTCCGGAATTCAGGCGTGAACATCCGCTTGATATCTTCCATCTCGTCGCCGGCTTCCTTCTTCTCGGTAAAACCAATCGAACGCTTCTGCAGGCTTTCGGCACCTGCATTGGTCGTCATGACGATAATCACGTTGCGGAAATCGGCCTTACGTCCGTTGTTGTCCGTCAGCGTTCCATGGTCCATCACTTGCAACAGGATATTGAAAATATCCGGATGGGCTTTTTCAATTTCGTCGAGCAGCAACACGGCATGCGGCTTTTTGGTGATCGCTTCCGTCAGCAAACCACCCTGATCGAAACCAACGTAACCCGGCGGCGCACCGATGAGGCGACTCACAGCATGCCGCTCCATATATTCGGACATGTCAAAGCGGATCAGCTCGATACCGAGAACGAACGCCAGTTGCTTGGCGACCTCGGTCTTGCCGACACCTGTCGGACCGGAGAACAGGAACGAGCCGATCGGCTTGTCAGTCTTGCCAAGTCCGGCACGTGCCATCTTGATTGCCGATGACAGTGCTTCAATCGCAGGCTCCTGGCCGAACACGACATTTTTCAGATCACGTTCGATGGTCTGCAGTTTGCTGCGATCGTCCTGGTTGACCGACTGTGGCGGGATACGAGCGATCTTGGCGATGATGTCTTCGATTTCAGCCTTACCGATAGTCTTTTTCTGCTTCGACTTCGGCAGGATGCGTTGCGCTGCACCGGCCTCGTCGATGACGTCGATGGCCTTGTCCGGCAAATGGCGGTCATTGATGAAGCGTGCCGCCAACTCGGCAGCCGTCGTCAGCGCGGAGGCCGAATACTTGATGCCGTGATGTTCTTCGAAGCGCGATTTAAGACCACGCAAAATCTGAATGGTTTGCTCGACAGTCGGCTCGTTGACATCAACCTTCTGGAAGCGACGCGACAGCGCGTGGTCTTTTTCGAACACGCCGCGGTACTCGGTATAAGTCGTTGCACCGATACATTTTAGCTGACCGCTCGACAGCGCCGGCTTCAGCAGATTCGATGCATCCAGTGTGCCGCCAGAGGCTGCACCGGCACCGATAATGGTATGGATTTCATCGATGAACAGGATGCCATTCGGGCTGTCCTTCAACTGCTTGAGGACCGCCTTCAGACGTTGCTCGAAATCGCCACGGTATTTGGTTCCCGCCAGCAGAGCACCCATGTCGAGCGAATACACAATCGCGTCCTGCAATATTTCAGGAACTTCTTTTTGTGTGATGCGCCATGCCAAGCCCTCGGCGATTGCGGTCTTACCGACCCCGGCTTCGCCAACCAGTAGCGGGTTGTTCTTGCGGCGACGGCAAAGTGTCTGCACGACCCGTTCGAGTTCGGGCTCACGACCTATCAACGGATCAATCTTGCCTTCGAGAGCGAGCTTGTTCAGGTTTTGGGTGAATTGGTCAAGCGGACTCTCTTTTTGCTGGCCCTCGGCCGGCGTTTCCTCACCGCTTTCCGGCGCTTTTTGCGGTTCTGCTTGCTGATCCTTGCGTACGCCGTGCGAAATGAAATTCACGACATCAAGGCGGGTTACTCCTTGCTGATGCAGGTAATACACCGCATGGGAATCTTTCTCGCCGAAAATCGCGACCAGCACATTGGCACCAGTGACTTCTTTCTTACCGTTCGAGGCCGATTGCACGTGCATGATGGCACGTTGAATCACGCGCTGAAATCCGAGCGTTGGCTGCGTGTCGACTTCGCTCGCACCGGGAACGGTGGGTGTGTTGTCGGCGATAAAATTAGTTAGCGTCTTACGCAAGTCCTCGATATTGACTGCGCAGGCACGTAACACTTCTGCGGCAGATGGATTGTCCACCAGCGCCAGGAGTAAATGTTCTACGGTGATAAATTCGTGACGAGCTTGCCGAGCTTCGACAAACGCCATGTGCAAACTAACTTCCAGTTCCTGCGCAATCATGCTTCCTCCATCACGCATTGCAGGGGGTGCCCTGCCTTTCTTGCGTGTGTTAACACCAATTCGACTTTAGTGGACGCGATATCCTTGGGGTATACGCCGCACATCCCTTTACCATCGCGATGCACCATCAGCATGATCTGTGTGGCGTTCTCGCGATCCTTGTTGAAGTATTCCTGAATGATGGCCACGACGAACTCCATCGGCGTGTAATCATCATTGAGCAAATACACTTGATACATCGACGGAGGCTTGAGTTTCTGAGTCTGCCGAACGAGTACTGTGCCGTTTTCGTGCTTGGTTGCCATGCGTATATCTAAGTCCTTCAACTACAGCGGTCTCGATAAAAATAATGAATGCCCTAAAGTGCGATTTGATCTTACGCGCTTTCAGGCTTAGTCGCAGGTGGCGCTGCTAGCGAAGAATTCAAGAGTGTTTTTTTGTTGCAACTAAACACGTATTCGATGATGCCTAAGCCACCCCGCAGAAAATCTTGACTTCATTATTTTTTTCGCGAACAATGAATTGTCTTGACAGCCAAAGTAATCGGAATTGTCAATACGAAGGGGGCAAGTTTTAAGAAGGGGCAACGTTAATTCAGGCTTCCTGCTTTTACGGCTCGTGTGATCAAGTAAATTGGAAAGACGCTTTTATGGCAACAGGTACAGTCAAGTGGTTCAACGACTCCAAGGGTTTCGGATTCATTACTCCGGATGACGGCGGCGAAGATTTATTCGCACACTTCTCGGCAATCCAGATGAATGGTTTCAAGACTCTGAAAGAAGGTCAAAAAGTTCAGTTCGAAGTCACGCAGGGCCCTAAAGGCAAGCAAGCTTCCAACATTCAAGCTCCCTGATAAGTCCGTCAGAATGACCACAGCAAAACCCCGCGCTTGCGGGGTTTTTTTTATCCGAATGACCAGTGACGCTAACCAACGCCGTTCGCCTGCCCGATGAATCTCAGACAAAAAATCTTCCTGCTTGCTGTAATACCGCTCATTGCTGCCCTGTGTGCGATTGCGCTGGCAGTGCAATATCAATCGGCATTACTAGCGCAGCAGCAACGTAATTCTGTGGAATCCGCCTATCTCGCCAGCAAAGAATCGGAGATGCGTCATTACGTGACGCTGGCCACGCGTTCGATCAAGGAGCTTTACGATTCAGGCCGGACTGACACAAAGGCACTCGAAGAAGCGAAGCAAATTATTTCCAATCTGGACTATGGTGACGATGGCTACTTCTTTGTCTACGACATGCAAGGCGTCAATCTGGTTCATCCACGTCAGCCAGAACTCGTTGGTCAAAATCTATGGGAATTACGCGACATCAAAGGCAATCCGACGATACAGCGGCTGATTTTCCGTGCCAGTCACGGTGGCGGCCTTGAGCGCTATTTATGGGAGAAACCGTCCACCCGTAAAGTTGTTCCGAAACTAGGCTACGTCATCAGCCTGCCCCGCTGGGGCTGGGTGATTGGTACTGGTATTTATCTGGACGATGTCGACGCTGTCGTCAATAAAATCGATGTTCAGATTTCGCATAATATTCAGAGCACCATGATCTGGATTACGGGCATTGCCATTGCAAGTGTGCTGGCCATCGCGCTGTTCGGACTGGCGTTAAACTTTAGCGAACATCGCGTTGCAGATGCCAAATTGAGAGTTTTGGCGCAACGCGTTGTCCACTCGCAGGAGGAAGAGCGTGCGAGACTCTCTCGCGACTTGCACGATGGAATCAGCCAGTGGTTGGTTTCCATTAAGCTGCAAGTTGAATCGGGCATTGCCAAACTAGCCGGATCGCACGCTCAAGCTGACTCGGCACGCCACTCATTCGATCGAGCGGCGACACAGCTCGCCAATGTACTTGGTGAGGTCCGGCGTATCTCTCACGACTTGCGTCCGGCTCTGCTGGATGACCTTGGGCTGGCTGCCGCACTGGACCACCTGACGCGTGAATTCGCAGATCATGCGGGACTGAATATTTCTTTGACCGTAGATGGGCACATCGAAAATCTCTCAGCAGTCCGCAAGACTGTTCTGTTTCGAATAGCACAGGAAGCATTGACGAATATCGAACGCCACGCGTCGGCCACCAACGTATTCCTGACACTCAGCGGAGACACGGCGACGGTGCGCATGACTATTGCAGATAATGGAAAAGGCTTCGACATGCTATTGGTGACGGAGAGTCCAAAACGCGGAATCGGTTTGCGTAACATGCATGAGCGTGCAGAGGCCGTCGATGGCAAACTCATGCTGACATCTTCTGCCGAAGGTACTCAACTGATTACAATTCTTCCTCATGGCTGACTTTTTAAAATGGCTTTGCCCGTGATACATATTTTGCTGGTCGACGACCACCCTCTGGTACGTGACGGCCTGCGTGCCCGACTGGAAACAATCCCGCATTTTGATATCGTCGCTGAAGCCGGCAATGCTGACGATGCATTGCGGCACGCTGCGTCCAAAACGATCGATCTAGCGTTGATGGATATCAATCTTGTTGGAATCAACGGGATCGAACTGACCGCGCGGTTTCATGCACTTTATCCAGACATCGCGGTCTTAATGCTCAGCATGCATGATAAGGCTGAGTATGTAATGCAATCCATCCAGGCAGGAGCGCGCGGATACGTATTAAAGGATACGCCAGCGATCGACATCATCACCGCCATCGACACAGTCATGGCTGGAGGCATCTATTACAGCGAGGGTATTTCGAGGCAAATGTCGTCGCCATTCTGCCCTGCAGTTCTGCTGACACCCCGCGAAAATGAGGTCTTGCAGTCGATCGCCAACGGCAAATCTAACAAGCATATTGCGCGCGAACTGGACTTGAGCGTACGCACCGTAGAAACACATCGTCTCAACATCAAGCGCAAACTTGGTATCGAAGGCCAGGCTGACTTGATTCGCTTTGCGCTAAAGCGCATGCCGTTAAAGGCATAAAAAAAGCCAGTCGCATGACTGGCTTTTTTCCGCGCTACTTGCAAGCAAGCATCACGGCAATTACATGTGCTCGATCATCACGTCACCGAAGCCCGAGCATGATACTTGTGTTGCCCCTTCCATCAAGCGCGCGAAGTCGTAGGTCACTTTCTTGGACGCGATCGAATTTTGCATTGAACTGATGATCAGGTCGGCAGCTTCAAGCCAGCCCATGTGACGCAGCATCATTTCAGCAGAAAGGATCAGCGAGCCCGGATTGACGTAATCCTTGCCTGCATATTTCGGCGCGGTACCGTGTGTCGCTTCGAACATCGCTATCGAATCTGACAGGTTGGCGCCCGGCGCAATACCGATACCACCGACTTGTGCGGCCAGCGCGTCAGAAATGTAATCCCCATTCAAATTCAGTGTGGCAATCACGCTGTACTCGGCCGGACGCAACAAAATTTGCTGCAGGAAGGCGTCAGCAATTGAATCCTTGACCAATATGTCGCGACCGGTTTTTGGATTCTTGAACTTGCACCATGGACCGCCATCGATCATTTCGGCACCGAATTCACTTTGTGCCAGATCATAGGCCCAGTCGCGGAAGCCACCTTCGGTGTACTTCATGATGTTGCCCTTGTGAACAATGGTCACTGATGGCTTGTCATTGTCGATTGCGTACTGGATCGCCTTGCGAACCAGTCGCTCTGTCCCTTCGCGTGATACCGGCTTGATACCGATACCGGAAGTTTCCGGGAAGCGGATCTTGGTGACGCCCATTTCCTTGATCAGGAAATCAATCAGCTTCTTGACGCTATCGCTGCCGGCTTGCCATTCGATACCAGCATAAATATCTTCCGAATTTTCGCGGAAAATGACCATGTCGGTCTTTTCAGGCTCTTTCACCGGCGATGGAACACCGGTGAAATACCGCACAGGACGCAGGCAGACATACAGATCAAGTTGCTGACGCAATGCCACGTTCAACGAACGGATACCGCCACCGACCGGCGTTGTCAGCGGTCCCTTGATCGATACGACATATTCTTTCAATGCATGTAACGTTTCTTCCGGCAGCCAGACATCCGGCCCGTAGACGTTAGTGGACTTTTCGCCGGCAAAAATTTCCATCCAGCTGATCTTGCGCTCGCCGCCGTATGCCTTTGCTACGGCTGCGTCGATGACCTTGATCATGACCGGGCTGATATCAATGCCAGTACCATCACCTTCGATGTACGGCACGATCGGGTTATTTGGTACATTCAACGAAAAATCGGCATTGACCGTAATTTTTTTGCCTTCAGCAGGCACTTTGATATGTTGATACATCGATGTCTCCGGTACGGGGAAAGAGGGCAAAATCAGCGACTGGGCAAGCGATGCGCAGCTGATTTGGCATCCAAGTCTTATATAAGACATAAGACAGCGTTTCATATTATGCCACTGTATTTTACTGGATGCCACCGGTTTGCGACACCGACAATCATCGATCATCCCAGGAACCTCTCGTACGGGAGGCTTAAAATACAGTCTTGCACTTACTCCACTCCAAGAAAATCTCGCATGGCGCTAATTCTGTTCAACAAACCATACCTGGTCCTGTGCCAGTTTTCACCTCAGGCGGGCCGTGCCACTCTGGCTGATCATCTAACTATTCCCGATGTCTATCCCGCAGGCCGGCTTGATGCCGACAGCGAAGGACTGATGTTGCTGACCGATGACGGCCGCCTCCAGCACGACATCAGCGATCCGACGCACAAACAGCCCAAAGCCTACCTCGTGCAAGTAGAAGGCATTCCCGATTCCATCGCGCTAAACAAATTGCGATCAGGGGTATTTCTCGGCGATTTCACCAGCAAACCAGCGAAAGTAATCGAGGTTACCGCGCCGGCATGGTTATGGCCCCGCAATCCGCCGATACGGCAGCGTGCAGTCACGCCGACGCGTTGGCTGTTGCTAACGATCACCGAAGGAAAAAATCGCCAGGTACGACGCATGACCGCCGCAGTCGGACTACCGACATTACGACTGGTACGGGTGGCGATCGGCCCGTACTCACTGGAAAGTCATCCGCTGCTACCGGGCGAGTCGCGTACCGTCGACGCAGCAGAACTGACGGCATTGCGCAGCTAGAACGGCAGGAATTTCATATTGAATGCCCGTTCCACCAACCAGGCGGTCGCCAGCAAGGCAATGAGTCCGGAACCACCAAGCAGAATGAATCGGCGATAAAGCATGGTGCGGCGCAGGTAAAACGCTATTGGCAGAAATGCGGCAACGATAGCGAGCTGCCCGACCTCGACGCCTACATTAAATCCAACCAACGCCAGCACCAAGGCACTCTTTGGCAGGCCCAGGTCACTCAGCACACTGGCAAAACCGAACCCATGGATTAATCCGAACAAGAACGCCATCATCCACCGACGATCACGAAACAACGGATAAATATTGTTGAGCGCAGCGATCACCACCGACGCCGCAATGGTTGACTCAACCCAGCGCGACGGCAGGCTAATGACCCCAAGCGTTGCCAGCGTCAACGTAATCGAGTGCGCCAGCGTGAATGCAGTAACGACTTTTAGAACCGACCAGAACGCCGGCTTGAAAGCACTTACCGCCTCCCACTGCTTGTTGTGGCGAAAGACCACTGCCGGCAACAGCAATGCCAATAAAAACAGAATGTGGTCGAACCCGATCCAGATATGCCAGACGCCCTCACGCGCGTAGTCGATGAACTGTGTAATCCGGCTCGGGCTAGACAAGGAAAATTGCTGGCTTGCTTTCTCCGGACTGAAAATCGCCGTGGTAGCCACTCCCTGATATTGCAATTGCAGCAAACCCTTGTGCTGCGGATCAATATCGAAAAACAGTCCATAGCGGGCTTGCAAAAGCGTAATCGGTTGCGCGCATTCCGCCTTGAAACGCAACACTGCGTAAGCGCCGTCGGTGTGGTCGTCAACCAAGTGACTGGTGACGGTGGCGGGACAGGATATGCCATCCGACTGCAAGTTCAACCGGGCCATTGCATACGCATCGATATCACGCTGCTTGGCCTGGACCTCTCCCCACGTAATGGCGGCATCGCCATTCGCATCGAGGCCTAGTGCAAAATCGAGATCGCGTAGCGCAATGTCCCACTGCCCATCGATGGTCTTACCGTCGACTATGAAATTCAGATAACTGTCGCTGGGCTTGTGGGCCAGAGCGGAGAATGAAACCAAACAGAACAGAAGCAACAACAAAAGGCGCTTCATTGCGCAACTCCGGTGAACTGACGAGCGAGCGCCGACAGGATGACATCTTCAATCCGGCTCTCGGTCAGCCAGTTCAGGACAGGTTGCGCGGCAGCAGGTTTTTTTGCCGCCAATGCTGATTCGAGGACGATACGGGCATCGCGTGGCTCGCGTTGTACGGTCCAGTTTTTCAAAGCCAGGTCCAGTGCCTTGTTCGCATCACCATCGATGGCCAATACGAAACGCGCCTCTTCCTGCTGATGCACGGTGTCACCTCGCAACTGCGCTGCCGCATAGCGTGCCGCCAAGGTTTCTTGCAATGTACCGGCATCGGGCAACTTGAGCATGCGCTCCGCAAATACCAGCCTCAACAACAGCACGTCGGAACGCGTCCTGTCCTTGAGAAGGGCCACCACTTCGGTCGCCCGTTTCTGGTCCATCAGCAAATCCGCGTAGGCCGCCAGCATGAACGTATCCGGAATATCCAGTGCAAGCGCTTGCCTGAAATGCTGCTCGGCAACCTCCAACTTCCCGATACGCTGTGACATTTCAGCCAGCCGCAGCAGCACCCACAAGCGCTCATCCGGACGCGCCTCGGGATGCCGGGCCAGCGTCGCCCGCAAAGTGTCGTAAGCCGGTTGCGCGTTACCGGTCAGGCCGTCGACCATCGCGAGGCAGCCAGTTGCAATCACCTCGTCCGTCAATCCAAACAACGCCTGACAGTCGGTCCGCGCCAGCGCGTAGCGCGCTTGGACCATGTGAATGGTGGCGCGCAACGCACGAGCCTGCGCATGGGCCGGATAACGGACAATGACACTGTCGAGATCCCTGACGGCGCCACTGAAGTCATGATTGAACTGCCTCAGGCTGGCACGCATGACCTGGATGTCGACCGGTGGTTCGTCCATGGTCCACCACGAGCCCAGTGCCGCTTGCGCGTATCCGATATACCGGGGATCACCCTCCTCCGCCACCAATCCGTAATACCGTTGTGCCAGTTTCAGTGCAACGGCCTGGTCGCGCGGATCACGTCGGAGCGCCTTTCTCAAATCAACCATTTCGCGCGCAATAGGATCGTTTGGACGAAATGGCAATCTCTCCAGCACTACATCATCAGAAGCGGGAATACGCGGTACAGAATGGGCCAGCGGAAACACGAACAGGCAAGCAAGGAAGAACGTCAGTTTCAAGGGCATCGCAATTTCCACGGTAGATGGAGAGGGAGAAAAAACTCGACATGCATGATAGCGTGCCGATCGTGCCTTCGCGGCTATCTGCGAGCGGGCATTTGCCATTGACCCGTTACCTATCTCCGATAAATTGCCACCTAGCTAACGTGGGGACATGATTTCAGATGTTTTTCGATTTTTTTAAGAACTCTGTCAACGGACTCGCGAGAACACCGTTATTCCCCGTGATTCATGTGAATCACCGCTTATCAATCGTACCAACTTGAAGGATTGCAAAATGAAAAACCTGATCGCTGCATTGGTTGCTGGTCTGTTCGCTGTTTCCGCTTTCGCTGCCAGCCACACCGCTGCACCAGCGGCTCCCGCAATGCCAGCAGCTGCCGCTGCACCAGCTGCTGACGCAGCAGCGCCAAAAGCAAAAAAAGAAACGAAAGCTAAAAAAGCCAAAAAAGAAAAGAAAGAAGCCGCTCCAGCAGCTGCACCAGCCGCCAAGTAATTTGCTGGTAAGCTGTGATGAGAAGGCAGGTTATCCTGCCTTTTTTTATGGCCGAACGCTTTTAAATGCGGCTCAACTTTTTTGGTGAATACTAATTACAAAGATGACTGATCCCTCTCTTTCCCTACGCACACTGGCATTTTCCTGTGTCCTGCTGATCTCGACTCACGCAGGAGCGCAACAACCAGTCAAATTCAAAGTGACTACATTGTCTGCTGGCATTCATCTGATCAAAGCTGAAGTTGCCGCAACCGAGGCCGAACGCGAGCAAGGCCTGATGTTCCGCGAAAAAATGGGACCTAATGAGGGGATGGTATTTTTGTTCGGCGCGCCAGCAGGAGTCTGCATGTGGATGAAAAACACGCTGTTACCGCTATCGGTCGCATTCATCGATGACGACGGCAAGATCGTCAATATCGAAGACATGAAGCCGCAAACAACTGAATCACATTGTGCGGTCAAGCCGATACGTTACGCATTGGAAATGAATGCCGGATGGTTCAAGCAAAAAAACATTAAGGCAGGCATGGTCATCGACGGGCTAGCAAAAGCAAAGTAAGCGAAGCATAAAAAAAAGCCCCGGCCTGAATCTAATCAGGCGGGGCTTTTATCTGTGTAAGCCGGATCGCGACTTACTAAGCGACTTATATCAGGCAAGAGCCTTCAATGCTGCTGCCATACGGCTTTTGTGCCGTGCTGCTTTATTCTTATGAATGATCTTCTTGTCAGCGATACGATCGATAACCGAAATCGACGATTGGAATACCTGGGTTGCTACCGCTTTGTCGCCACCTTCAATTGCCTTGCGGATAGCTTTGATTGCGGTACGCAATGTTGAACGCTGGCTCGAGTTGTGGGCGTTTTGCTTGACTGCTTGACGTGCACGCTTGCGTGCTTGTGCGGTATTTGCCATGAATGATATTTCCTAAGTCGAGGTCAGGGTGCGCCATCAATGACGCAGGAGTTAGACAGAATTCTGTGAAGCCCCGGAGTATATCGGCTTTTATCCGAAAGGGCAAACTAACTCAAGGAACAAACCCGCCCACCCCGCTGACACACGCACCAAGCAAGCGGGGAAAGGCGGTGCCGAGCAGCTATAATCCGGCCCCATGAACCTGCATAAAACGCTAGCCACGATCTTCGGCATGACCATGATATCCCGTATCACCGGCCTGATACGCGACGTCCTCATTACCAGGGCATTCGGCGCATCAGGCTATACCGATGCCTTCTTTGTCGCCTTTCGCATTCCCAACCTGTTGCGCCGCCTGTTCGCCGAAGGTGCTTTTGCTCAGGCGTTCGTGCCCATCCTTGCGGAATACCGAAACCAACGCGGTGACGCAGCCAGCAAATTACTAGTCAACCACGTTGCCACTATCCTGGCCGGAGCCTTGCTGCTGACCTGTGTGATCGGCATTATTGGCGCGCCGGTGATTGTGTATCTGATGGCCAGCGGCCTGACAGCCAATGCGGACGTATTCAACACCACGGTTGTGATGACGCGCATCATGTTTCCGTACATTGGCTTCATGTCACTGGTTGCACTGGCTGGCGGCATTCTCAATACCTGGAGCGAATTTCGCATTCCCGCCTTCACACCGGTGTTGCTGAACCTGTCATTCATCTTTGCATCACTGCTGGTGGCACCGTTCCTGGCAAACCCGATCTATGCACTGGCCTTCGCTGTGTTTTTTGGCGGGTTGCTGCAACTGGCGATTCAGATACCCGCCTTGCTGCGGATTGGCATGCTACCGCACATCACCTTTAATCCGCGTTTTGCACTGGCCGATCCTGGAGTACGACGCGTGTTGAAACAAATGGCTCCTGCCACTTTTGCGGTATCCGTTGCGCAAATTAGCCTGGTAATTAATACCAACATTGCCTCTCATCTTGAGTTGGGTAGCGTGTCGTGGCTATCGTTTGCCGATCGGTTGATGGAGTTTCCGACCGCACTGCTGGGCGTGGCCCTGGGAACCGTGCTACTGCCAAGCCTATCGAAAGCACACGCTAACGGTGACACGGCCGAATATTCAGCGCTGCTGGACTGGGGCATGCGCCTGACATTTCTGCTGGCGCTGCCAGCGGCCGTCGGACTAGCCACCTTATCGGAACCTCTGACAGCAACGTTATTTCATTATGGGAAATTCGACGCCCGAGCCGTGTCGATGACCGGCCAAGCACTGATTGCCTATGGCGTCGGCTTGATTGGCTTAATTGTCGTCAAAATCCTGGCTCCGGGCTTTTATGCGAAACAGGACATCCGTACCCCGGTCAAAATTGCCATCGGGGTTCTGATCGCCACGCAGTTAATGAATCTGGTCTTCGTGCCCCGACTGGCACTCGCAGGCCTGGCTCTCTCGATCGGTCTGGGTGCCTGCATCAACGCGATCTTCCTGTACCTCGGTCTGCGTCGTCGCGGCATTTACGTTGCCCGGAGCGGATGGGGTATTTTTCTGATCAAGCTGACCGGGGCGCTGTTTTTGATGGGTGGCGCGGCGCTATGGGTTGCAGGAAAATTTGACTGGATTGCGATGCAAGCACATCCCTTGCAACGCATCAGCATGCTGATGTTTGTGCTGGTGATCTGTGCGATCACTTACTTCGGGGCGCTCATTGCCATGGGCTTCAGGCCCGCCGACTTCAAGCGTTCCGCCGCATGATTACCCCATTGGACTATTTTGCCTCGCTGGTACAACAGGACGACAGCATCCCCCTGTTCGAGGCGGCGCTGACGCTAGCACAGGATACCGATCCGCAATTCGACATCGGAGGCGCGCAAGTCGAAGTCGACCGAATGGCAGCCAAATTGCGCAATCGGATACCACCGGACACCGCGCACGTACCGAAACTGCGTCTGCTGAACCAGTATTTTTATGCGGAATTAGGCTTTGGCGGAAACATCAATAACTATTACGATCCGGACAATAGCTACTTGCATCGTGTAGCACGGACCCGACGCGGCATTCCAATCTCACTGGCGATGATCTACATGGAAATTGCCCAGCAGATCGGACTGGATGTCAGGGGCATTTCTTTCCCGGGCCACTTTCTGATGAAGCTGTCGACCCAGGCCGGCGAAATCATCATCGATCCGGTCAATGGCAGCAGCCTGTCGCGGGAAGAACTGGAGGAGCGACTGGAACCGTTTGCCGGACAGATTCGCCAAGCCGGCAAACCGCTGGCAACATATCTGGAACCCGCATCTGCACGCGACATCCTGATTCGGATGCTGCGCAACCTGAAATCACTTTTTTTTGAATATGATCGCTGGCAATCGTTGCTGAACGTGCAGCAGCGATTGCTGATCCTGTTACCAGGCGATGTCGCCGAGCGGCGCGATCGCGGTCTCGCCTATGCCCAGTTGGATTGCCCGAGCCCGGCCCTTGACGATATTGAGGCCTACCTCGCGGCAAGGCCCGACGCAGCAGATGCCAACGTACTGAGCGGCCGGCTCCCATCACTGAGAGCGGCTATCCGTCGACTCAACTGAAGTACTACACCGGCGTCAGTTACTGCCGCGGGTCTCGATCTGCTCCCACTTCTCCAGCGCCTCCAGAAGCTCGACATCCAGTTTGGCAAAACGCTGGTTCAAGCGCTGCAGCTCTTCCGGCTTTTGCTTGTAGACATCAGAGTCTGCCAATTTGGCAGAGATGGTCTTCTGTTCGGCTTCGATCCCGGCAATCAGTTCCGGCAACGCATCGAGTTCGCGTTGCTCCTTGTAGCTCAGTTTTTTCTGCTTGGGTACGGCCGCAACAGGCTCCGGAGCCGCCTTGACATCTCCCTTGGCAGCCTTCATGACGGGCGCTGTCAACGGCACCCGCCGCACGCGCTCCCAGTCGCTATACCCGCCAATGTACTCGCGCCACATGCCATCGCCTTCGGCCACGATCACTTGCGTGACGACGTTATCGAGGAAGGTGCGGTCATGGCTGACGAGAAAAACCGTACCGGTGTATTCCTCGAGCAGTTCTTCGAGTAATTCAAGCGTATCAATGTCCAGATCGTTAGTCGGCTCATCGAGCACCAGCACATTGGCTGGCTTGGCAAAAAGGCGCGCCAGCAGCAAGCGGTTGCGCTCGCCGCCGGACAGGGACTTGACCGGTGAACGGGCGCGTTCCGGCGCAAACAGGAAATCGTTCAGATAGGTCATCACATGCTTGCGCTGGCCATTGATTTCGACCCAATCGCTACCGGGAGCGATCGTGTCGGCGAGGCTGTCATCTTCATTGAGCTGAGCGCGCATCTGGTCAAAATAGGCCACCTGCAACTTGGTGCCCTGGCGGATAACGCCGGAATCCGGCTCCTCTTCGCCAAGTATCATTTTCAGCAAGGTCGTCTTGCCAGCACCGTTCAAACCGATCAGGCCGACCTTGTCACCGCGTAGCAGTGTCGCGCTGAAGTCGCGCACGATCACCTTGCTGCCGTAGCTCTTGTTGACGCTGTCGAGTTCGGCGACGATCTTGCCGGACCGTTCGCCAGCGGACACATCGAGTCGCACCTGGCCCTGCTGGTCACGGCGAACGCTGCGCGTCATGCGCAAGGCTTCAAGGCGACGTACACGGCCTTCATCACGCGTGCGGCGTGCCTGCACGCCCTTGCGGATCCAGATCTCTTCCTGCGCCAGGAACTTGTCGAACTTGGCGTTCTCCACTTCTTCGATTTCGAGTTGTTCAGCCTTGCGCAACTGATACGCCGTGAAGTTTCCCGGGAAAGACAACAAGCGGCCACGATCAAGTTCAATAATGCGGGTAGCGACGTTATCCAGAAAGCTGCGGTCATGGGTAATGAACAAAACACTGCCCTTGTAATCGCGCAATAAACCTTCAAGCCACAGGATGGACGTGAAATCCAGATGATTGGTCGGCTCATCGAGCAGCAATACATCAGGCGCACTCACCAGCGCACATGCCAGCGCCACGCGCTTTTGCATACCACCCGACAGCGTCCCCATCAGCGAGGTGGCATCGAGGTTCAGGCGGTCCAGCGTGGTTTCGACCTTGTTGTTGAGATTCCAGGCATCGGCAGCATCGAGCTTGAGCTGAATTTCATGCATGCGCTCCATCAATGCCTCGTCGTTATCGCCACCGAACTGACCGGTCAGCGCGTCGTACTCCTTGAGCAGCCCCTGCATTTCGCCCATGCCGGACGCGACGGCATCAAACACAGAAATATTCCGGTCGAACTGCGGCTCCTGGTCAACGTAGGTCACTTTCACCCCCTGTTGCATGACCAGCAGTCCGTCATCGAGTTTCGATTGTCCTGCCAGCACTTTCAAGAGCGACGATTTACCCGTGCCATTGCGTCCGATCAAGCCGACCCGCTCGGTTGTTTCAAGGGAAAATTCTGCACGGTCGAGCAAGGGAACGTGGCCGAATGCGAGTTGTGCATTGGAAAGAGAGATGACTGCCATAAGTGCCTGGGATGCCTGAAGTGAAGGGGCACCTGCGCGCCGCGCAGTGCCGGTAAATCGATGGGAAGCCCACATTGTACCGACTCCGGGCAATGTCTCGCGATGTCACTTCAGGTTTTTGCTGCATTGCGCCAGATGCTAAGACGAAACGAGATCGAAGAAGCGGACAGGAGTGTGCGAAAATACGAGTCCACTGCCCCCGTAGCTCAGTGGATAGAGCGATCCCCTCCTATTGATTTGGGCATCGGACTCCGAAAGGGTCCGCATGAATGGAGTCAAATTCGGTGAACCCTGACAGGTCATGCTGTTGGCAACGCCGAGCCAAGCCCGATTCCAATCGGGAAGGTGTAGAGACTAGACGGCTCCCTCCTGTAGCGCCGCAGCACAGCGCCATGGAGAAGGCATAGTCCAGACTGCAAACGGCAAAGCCGGTGGCGAAAGCCATAGCGGGATGAAGGGATAGGTCACACGTTCGATCCGTGTCGGGGGCACCACCAACTACTTACTCGCTCCGGGTAAGGCAAGCGCAAAGCCGCGCAAATACTTTCTTACATTTTTCCGTTCACCCAATAACGATTGCCGTGCGTTACTAGCTCACTCGTTACGAACGACGACTACTTATCCGCGCCGGTCACCTGCATCACGTCCCAATGTGTCTTGCCGCACGGACACCGACTCGCAGGACAAATATACTACTTACATCTACAGGAGAAATCATGAAAACCACAGTAACCCTGGCCGCCACTGTCCTCATCGCTTCAAGCTTTCTCGCCGGTTGCGCCACGCCGCATCAGCCATCCAATAACTCACAAAACTATCCTCAGCCCTCATCGCAAGGCTACAACAACCAACAAGGCTATAACACCCAATACGGCGTCATCGACTCGATCCAGGTATCGCGCGCAAGTAACTCCGGCGGTATTGGTGCCGGCTCCGTCATCGGCGGACTCGTTGGCGGATTGCTCGGCAACCAGGTTGGCGGCGGTACCGGCCGTGCAGTCGCCACCGCTGCGGGTGTGGTCGGTGGCGCGGTAGTCGGCAATCAAGTCGAACAGAACCGCTCAGCCGGTCGCGAGGTATACCAGGTCAATGTACGCCTCGATAGTGGCCAATATGAATCCATCACCCTCGACAACGTCAACGATCTGCGAGTCGGCAACCGTGTTCGTGTCGAGAATGGTCGCGTCTACCGCTACTGATCAATCCTGACCTGCAGGCCGCCCAATCCATCGATGCGGCCTTCAAGTAAATCACCAGGCACCACCGCAGCAACGCCTGCCGGCGTACCCGTAAAAATCAGGTCGCCGGCCTGCAGTTCGAACAGCGTGGATAACTGTGCGATCGTCTCGGCGACATTCCAGATCATGTTGCCAAGTGCGCTAGCCTGTCGTGGCACACCATTGACATGCAGGCTGATCGCTCCGGTCGGCACTTCCCGATGCAGCGGTCCGACCGGTGCCGAATAATCAAAGCCTTTTCCGGTACACCATGGCCGACCAAGCTTCTTGGCTGCACCTTGCAAATCGCGTCGTGTCATATCCAGGCCGATGGCATAACCCCAGATATGCGTAGCGGCATCCGCCACCGCAATATCTTTTCCGCCACGACCGATTGCCACCACCAGTTCAATTTCGTGCTGCAAATCCTGCGTCATTGACGGATACGGCATCACGCCGATAGTGCCCTCGGCGACAGGTAACACCGCATCCGCCGGCTTCATGAAAAAGAACGGCGCCTCACGACCGGTATCGCCCATTTCGATCGCGTGGTCGGCATAGTTGCGGCCAACACAGTAAATACGATGTACCGGGAACAGATCGGCAGAGCCGGAAACGGGAACTGCAGCTTGTGCGGATGGTGAAAATACGAATGTCATCGGTGCCCTCGAGTCGGAGAAATTAAAAAAAACGCCATGCCGGCATTCGCGAGCATGGCGCTGTTAGCGTGAATAGACTACCTCAACCTTCGCCCAGGTAGGCTTCTTTGACACGTGGATCGTCCAGCATGTCAGCAGCGGCACCTGTCATTGTGATCAGTCCGGAATCCATCACATATCCGCGATGCGCCGCCTGCAAAGCCAACTTGGCATTCTGCTCGACCAACAGAATAGTGACGCCTTCGGCTGATACGGTGCGGACGACTTCGAAAATTTTCTCCACCATAATCGGTGACAGGCCCATCGATGGCTCATCGAGCAACAGCAACTTCGGATGTGACATCAGTGCGCGAGCCATCGCCAGCATCTGCTGCTCGCCGCCCGACAGCGTGCCCGCCATTTGTGCAGCGCGTTCTTTCAGGCGAGGAAACACGGCAAACCACTTGTCAATATCGTCGCTGATGCCGGCTTTATCGTTGCGGGTATAAGCCCCCATCAACAGGTTTTCGTGGATCGACATGCGGGTAAAAACGCCGCGCCCCTCCGGCACCATGGCGAGATGTTTCTTCACCAGATCGAAAGATCCGATGCCCTTGATGGCTTCTCCGACGTATTCGATGTGCCCTTCCACGCGACAATTCGGCAGCGTGCCGGTGATCGCCTTGAGCGTGGTCGTTTTACCTGCACCATTGGCACCGATCAGGGTGATCAGCTCTCCCTTATTGACTTCGAGGTCTATCCCTTTGACCGCTTGAATACCGCCGTACGCAACTTTGAGGCCACTAATCCGGAGTACGTTTTCGCGCACGCTAGAACTGCTTTCATTGGCAACCATTAATGGGATCCTCCAAGATAGGCTTCAATAACGGCCGGATTTTTCTGCACATCGGCCGGTATTCCCTCGGCGATCGGCTTGCCGTAATCAAGCACCGTGATACGGTCACACAATCCCATCACAAGTTTGACGTCATGCTCGATTAGCAAGATAGTTTTTCCTTCAGCCTTGATCTTTACCAGCAGTTCACGCAATGCCAACTTTTCTGTGGCATTCATGCCCGCAGCCGGTTCGTCCAGCGCCAGCAATTGCGGATCGGTGGCCAGGGCGCGGGCGATTTCCAACCGACGCTGATCTCCGTATGACAGATGACGGGCAGTCCGATCGGCAAACTTCGCGATACCCACAAAGTCCAGCAGTTCAAGTGCACGCTTGCGGATGTTGGCTTCCTCTTCGCGCGCTGCCTTAAACCGGAAGACGGCACCAAAGACGCCCTGGTGAGTCCGGACATGACGCCCTACCATCACATTTTCCATGGCGGTCATTTCACCAAACAAACGGATGTTCTGGAAAGTGCGCGCAATGCCCGCCTTGGCCACTTCATGCGGTGCTGATGGCGAATATGGTTTTCCGGCGAGCTCGAAGCTACCCGTATCGGCCTGATACAAGCCGGTAATGACATTGAAGAAGGTCGTCTTGCCAGCGCCGTTCGGACCGATCAGGCCATAAATCTGACCCTTCGTAATCTTCATGTTGACACCCGACAGGGCCTGCAATCCGCCGAAACGCTTGGTAACGCCGGCAATATTAAGAATAATTTGTTCGCTCATGATGGTCCTCAGGCTGCCACTATACCGGTTGCTTTTTCGGGCTTGTCGATGTCGCCATCAGGTCGGTCTTCGTGCTTGGGTGCAGGCCACAATCCGGCCGGACGACTGAGCATGATCACAACCATGGCCAGGCCGTACAACAACTGTCGCAGCACTTCGGCATCAATCCAGACCTTACCGAAAATCGCCATCTGAATTGGCTCAACCGTATGTCTGAGTACCTCAGGCAACGCCGCCAGGATAATACCCCCGAGGATCACACCAGGAATGTGCCCCATGCCTCCCAGCACCACCATGGCCAGCACGGCAATCGACTCCGTCAATGAAAACGATTCAGGCGAGACGAAACCCTGGAAAGACGCAAACATCGAACCGGCAACACCACCAAATGATGCCCCCATGGCGAAGGCCAGCAGTTTGACGTTACGGGTATTGATACCCATCGCCTTAGCAGCGATTTCATCCTCCCGGATGGCGACCCAGGCACGACCCAGACGGGAGTCTTGCAAGCGCACGGAGACGAAGATAATCACTATGCAGAGCGCTAGAAAAAAGTAGTAATAGGCATTGACTGAGGGCATCGAAAAACTACCGAAAACCAGATTGGCCCTGCTGCCCGGCTCTCCGGCCAACGAAACGCCGAAAATCCTGATCGGATCGATCATGTTGATACCCTGCGGGCCATTGGTGATGTTCACCGGACCGTTAAGGTTGTTCATGAAAATCCGGATAATTTCGCCGAAGCCCAACGTCACGATAGCCAGATAATCGCCGCGCAACTTCAGTGTCGGCGCGCCGAGCAGTGCCCCGAACAGTCCGGCAAACAGCGCACTCAGCGGCACGATAAACCAGATTGACAAATGAATACCGTGTTCGCGGATCTCGGGACCGAACAGCGTCACGAGGGCGTTGCCGATCGCCGGATATTGATTGACAAACGACTCCAGCACGACAGCAAACTGCGGCGACGACAGCAGCGCCGTCAGATAAGCGCCCAGCGCATAGAACGCGATGTAACCCAGGTCAAGCAGGCCGGCAAAACCGACCACGATATTGAGTCCCAGTGCCAGCATGATATACAGCAGCGCGAAGTCCATGATGCGGACCCATGAATTACCATAATTTTGGGCAATGAATGGAAACACAATAACGATCAGGGCAATGATGCCCATCCCGATATAGGCCTTGCGGGGGTTGGTCTTGGTATCGAAATAGTTAGCCATGAAAATCCCCTTTACGCGCGGTCTGCAACGCGCTCGCCCATGATGCCGGACGGTCGTAAGGTCAGCACGATGATCAGTACGACAAACGCAAAGATGTCCTGGTAATGGCTTCCGAGAAAGCCACCCGTCAAGTCACCGATATATCCCGCCCCGAGGCTTTCGATCAGCCCAAGCAGAATGCCGCCCAACATGGCGCCATAAATATTCCCGATACCGCCCAGCACCGCTGCAGAAAACGCCTTTAAGCCGGGGACGAAGCCCATCGCAAACTGCGCCGAGGCGTAGGTCGCGCCCCACATGACGCCGGCAACCGCAGCCAGTGCAGCACCGATCGCGAAGGTCATGACAATGACCGCGTTGGAGTCGACGCCCATCAGACCGGCAACGCGAGGATTTTCTGCGGTAGCGCGCATCGCCCTCCCCATTTTAGTTTTTTCAACCAGCAGCACGAGACCAAACATCGATATACCCGCCAGCACCAGCAGCATCACTTGCGTTGGTGAAATCAGCGCTCCCATGATGTGGTAAGACTCGGCAGAGATGACTTGTGGGAAAGCAATTGGGCTGCGCCCCCAAATCATCATTGCAAAAGTTTGCAACAAAATGGAGACGCCAATGGCCGTAATCAGCGGGGCCAGACGCGGCGCGTTGCGCAACCGCCGATACGCAACGCGCTCGATCAGCAAGTTCACCGCAACGCAAATTGGAATCGCACCACCAATGGCGATCAATATTTTCACCACGCCAGGCAGGTCAGGCGCAACCACTTGAACGATCTTGAGTATCGTCACACCCGCCATCGCACCAATCATCAACACATCGCCGTGCGCGAAGTTAATCAGATTAAGTACCCCATAGACCATCGTATAACCGAGGGCAATCAACGCATACATGCTGCCGAGCACCAAGCCGTTGATGATTTGCTGGATGAAAGTATCCATGGTGTGTTTCTTTCTCAAAAAACCCGGTGTAAACCGGTTTCACAAACTGACTAAGATAGCCTGACCTCGACGAGTCGAAGTCCGCGTGAATAACAAAGCGGCACCCGTTGCAATTTCGCGGGTGCCGCTTGCTGCCTGTGCTTAGCAACAGGACCTGATAAAGCCATACGATGTAAAAAGACAGTGGTGCACGCGGTCAAGCCTCCTGATTATTAAAACTTCGGAGCCATCCACAACAAGCAAGCGCCGGATTCTATAGGGTGTTTGCTATCGCGTCAGATTATTCGAATGCGCAGGCAAAAAAATCTCCAAAACACGCCTTTAATTTCAGATAAACAATTAAATTTTGTCCGACTGATGATAACGATGAAGTTAAAAAACTATCGATGGAAAATCAGCCAACGAACAAAATTTAGTTTTGAGGCGGCCGTTCATCCGCCAAGCCCTTGGGCATAGGAAACGTCACATGCTCCTGCACGCCATCAAGTACGCGAACGCTGCGGGCACCGAAAATTTTTAATCGATTAATGACAGCCTGCACCAGCACCTCGGGTGCAGATGCACCGGCAGTCACCCCGATGCGCTGCTTGCCTTCGAGCCACGCAGGATCAATTTGCTCTGCGTTATCGACCATGAATGACGGCACGCCTTTTTTCTCGGCGACTTCGCGCAACCGGTTCGAATTGGAGCTATTCGGACTGCCCACAACGATCACCAGTTCGACCTGCGGCGCCATGAATTTGACCGCCTCCTGCCTGTTTGTCGTGGCGTAGCAGATATCCCCTTTCTTAGGCTCTGCGATATCTGGAAAGCGCTTCTTGAGCGCTGCGATGATGTCGGCCGTATCATCGACTGACAGCGTGGTCTGCGATACATAGGCGAGCAGTTCAGGATTGGCAACCTGCAGCCGAGCGACGTCGTCGGTCGTCTCGACCAGATACATGCCTTGCTCTGACTGGCCCATCGTTCCCTCGACCTCGGGATGACCATCGTGTCCGATCATGATGATTTCGCGACCGTCGCGACGCATCTTGTCGACCTCGACATGTACCTTCGTCACCAGCGGACAGGTCGCATCAAAAATGCGCAAGCCGCGCTCTTCTGCCTCTACTTTCACGGCCTTCGAAACACCATGCGCCGAGAACACCACCGTTTGTCCGGTCGGCACGTCCGCCAGCTCCTCGATAAAAATGGCACCCTTGGTCCGCAAGTCATCGACGACGTAAGCGTTGTGCACGATTTCATGGCGCACGTAAATGGGGGCCCCAAACTGGATGAGCGCCCGCTCGACGATTTCAATCGCACGGTCGACCCCGGCACAAAATCCGCGCGGCTGCGCCAACAAAATTTCCTTGTTACTCGTCATCGTGAAGCCTTTAAAAACCTGTGTGAAATATAGTCAATCAATACGCAGCTGCTTCATAGGATACCGATGATCCTGACCTCGAATCTCAACGATTGTCCCGCCAGAGGATGATTGAAATCAAAAACTGTATCGTCGTCGGCCAGTTCACGCAGCACCCCGGCGAAGCGACCGCCGCCCGGCGCATTGAATTCGACGACATCGCCAATGGCATATTGCTCACCGAACTGTGAGTTCTCAGCTAGTGTTGCACGCGACACGCGCTGTACCAGTGCCGGATTACGCGGACCAAATGCTTCGTCGGGCAACAACTGAAAGATTTCGTGCGCACCTTCCAACAAACCCAGCAAACGCTGTTCCAGAAAAGGAGCGAGCTGGCCGCTACCCAATTGCAGCGTAGCCGGATTGTCGTTGAAGGTCGTGACGATTTCAGTCCCGTCGGGGGTGGCGAGACGATAGTGCAAAGTGAGATAAGCGCCGTCCGTGACGACTGGCTGTTGGGTAAGCGACATCAAAAATTCCTGATTGACCAATAAGCCCCTATTTTAAGCCACGATGGCACCAGCCTCTATCGCGTCGATCAAATGATGCCGTAGCCTCGACCACTTCGCCTTGCGAGTCCTAACGTCTTCCATCATGTCCATTTCCGATTGGCCCGAACATCAGCGCCCCCGCGAACGCCTCATTCTCCATGGCGCGGCGGCGCTGTCCGATGCGGAGCTACTCGCGGTATTCCTGCGTATTGGCGTCGCAGGCAAAAGTGCAGTGGATCTGGCTCGGGAAATGGTTTCTCACTTCGGTTCGCTTAATGGATTGTTCGCGGCTACTGTCGGTCAATTCTCTGCTCTACGCGGGCTGGGGCCGGCAAAATTTGCACAGCTCCAAGCCGTCATGGAGCTGGCCCGCCGCGCCATGGCGGAGCAATTAAAAACAGGCGCGGCGATGTCGTCCCCGCAAGTGGTGAGGCAGTATCTGCAATTGGCACTTGCTCACAAAAAGTATGAGTCATTCACCGTGCTGTTCGTTGATGTCGCTAACCGCTTAATTGCGAGCGAAGAAATGTTTCGCGGCACCCTGACACATGCCAGCGTCTATCCCCGTGAGATCGTTAAGGCAGCGCTGCTTCACAATGCCGCAGCAATACTACTTGCGCACAATCACCCCTCGGGAATAGCTGAACCTAGCCAGTCCGATCGGGCGCTGACGCAGACCCTCAAGAACGCGTTGGCGATGATCGATGTCAAGGTCACCGACCACCTCATCGTCGCCGGGAATCAAGTGTATTCATTTGCTGAACATGGCATGTTGTGATCCGAAAGCATCACAACATCGGCACACCCTTAATTGTGAACTAATCCAACAGACTAAGACACAATTGTTTTTCTTAAGTCGTTGAATAACCTCATTTATTTGGTTATACTCGCTTCTTTTCCAATTTCGGAAACTATTAAGGAGTGAGATATGGCACGAGTTTGCCAAGTCACCGGGAAAAAGCCGATGGTCGGTAATAATGTTTCCCATGCAAATAACAAAACGAAACGCCGATTTTTGCCTAACCTGCAACGTCGCCGCATTTTCGTTGAGTCCGAGAACCGTTGGGTTTCCCTGCGGCTGTCCAACGCTGGTCTGCGTGTCATCGACAAGCTCGGCATCGATGCCGTTCTGGTAGACATGCGTGCTCGCGGCGAAAAAGTCTAACTAGCAGAATAAAGGAATCATCATGGCTAAATCTGGCCGCGACAAAATCAAGCTGGAATCGACCGCAGGTACGGGTCACTTCTACACGACTACCAAAAACAAGCGCACTACTCCGGAAAAAATGTCGATCATGAAATTCGATCCGAAAGTACGCAAGCATGTCGAATACAAAGAGACCAAGATCAAGTAATTGATTCAGGTCCCGTTCGACGAGCATTAAAACCGGTCGCAATTGCGAGCGGTTTTTTTTCGTCGGCATTATGACTGTATCGACATGGAATGACCGGGCATAAAAAAAGCGGGCTGACTACAGCACCGCTTTTTTTGCATCCCACCGGTTACCCCAGTGAATCTATCAATCAGGCATAACTACGCAAACGCAACGAGAATTCCTGCAAAGCCCTGATCCCGGATGCCTCGGCACGTGTGCACCAGTCCTGCAACTGTTGAAGCAGTTGATCACGGCTGCTGTGTGAACGCTCCCAGATAGCGCTTAACTCGGAACGCATTTCATGCATTGTCTGCAAAGGCTTGCTGTGCAAAAACAATTCCCGCAACTGCTGCTGCTGTGGCGCTTCCAGCTTTGCCGGCTCCCTGTGCATCAATCGCCTCGACGACTTCAAGAAACCCGACTCCAACTTCGCTTTACTACGGAGCTGTCCCAATTCGTCGCGCCAGGTCGTTTTCACCGACTTGGCATATTTAGCCATGACGTCATAGCGGTTCGAAATCACTGATTGCAGGGTGTCAAAATCAGCAACGAGCTTCAGTCGGTCGAACTTTGGTGCTGGCGCAATTTTCTTGACCTTGGCCAGCCCAACGATTTCCATCATGCGGATGTACATCCAGCCAATATCGAACTCATACCATTTCGAGGACAGTTTTGCGGATGTACCAAACGTGTGGTGATTGTTGTGCAATTCTTCGCCACCGATCAAAATACCGATCGGGAAAATGTTACGCGATGCATCCGTACAGTCATAGTTCCGATAACCCCAGTAGTGACCGATCCCGTTGATGATGCCGGCCGCAGTAATCGGAATCCAGATCATCTGAACAGCCCAGACCGTCAACCCAAGGACACCGAACAACATCACGTTGACGATGAGCATCAAGCCAACACCTTGCCAGCTAAAACGCGTGTACAGGTTCTTTTCAATCCAGTCATCCGGCGTGCCATGACCGTACTTGTCGATGGTCTCCATGTTCTTGGATTCGGTACGGTACATTTCGGACCCTGTCAGCAGGACGGCATTGATACCGCGTGTGACCGGGCTATGGGGATCATCCACAGTCTCGCATTTGGCGTGATGCTTGCGATGAACTGCCGCCCATTCTTTAGTGACCATGCCGGTCGTCAGCCACAGCCAGAAGCGGAAAAAATGGCTCGGAATGGCATGCAGCTCCAGCGCACGATGCGCTTGATGACGATGCAAGTAAATCGTCACGCCGGCGATGGTGATGTGCGTCACGATCAATGAATAAATGACGACTTGCCAGACGCTAGCGCCAGTCAGTCCGTTGGATAAAAAATCGAGAACTGCGTTAAAGACAGTGTTCAAAATAGCACTACTCCACGGTTAAGAAATGTTCGCCGGTCACGCTGGGCCAGCGTTCCTGCTTATCGTAATTGGGGACTGGATTGTACCCGTTTTACCGGGCTTCGCCCACGGGTGGGGGAGCGACCTCTTCGGACATCGGAGGCTTCTCTGCCGGCAGTGACGACGCATTGAGGATACGAATCTCTCGCTGGTTATACGGGATACGGATGTGATTAGATTGCAGTACCCGCCAGATTGCCAGATTGACATCGGAAGTGACCGCGAACGTACCATTTTCGGGATCGACAATCATGAAGCCAACCTCGACCTCCAATCCATCGGCTGCAAAAAAACGCAGCACTGCGCTGGGTGGCGAGTCTTTCGACACCCGGGCCACCGTCGCCGCAGCCTCTTCCAGCAACGGTAACAGCGCCTCGATATCGGTCTCGTAAGCTACCGTCACCTTGGTACTCAAACGCAATAACCGGTCCGACAACGAGAAATTCTGCATTGGTCCGGAGACAAACAACTCATTCGGAATCACTGATTCTACGCCATCGAGTCCGCGCAGGATCGTATAACGCGTGTTGATCCGGGTAACCTGTCCGTAGTATTTGTCGACCGTCACCATGTCGCCAATCGCCATACTGCGTTCCAACAAGATGACAAAGCCTGAGACATAACTCCCGACAATTTTTTGCAAACCCAACCCGAGTCCGACACCCAACGCACCACCAAATACCGATAGCACCGTCAAGTCAATCCCGACCAGAGACAGACTGAGCAACACGGCAATCAGGATCAGCACCGCGCGCGCCATCCGAGCCATCACCGCCCGGATTGACGAATGCACTGAATCGAGCCGCATCAGACGCTGTTCCAGCGAAGCTCCGGCCCACAGCGCCACCATGAGCGTACCCATGACAGAGGCGACCGCCTGCAGGATCGTCAGTAGCGATACTTTATAGCGCCCTAAAGGCAGTATTGTTTTTTCCAGTACGTCGATCAGGTCCGGCCACAAACCGGTGATGTACAGCGCGAAGCCTATCCAGACGCAGGCAGCCACCAGTTTCTCGATCGCGACGACGCTGGCGCTGGCCTGTCCGCCACGGGCAAAGGCACGACGCAGCACGTAAAAGCTCAAGCGCACCAACACGAATGACGCCAGCAGCGGGATCGCAACGCGTAGTAAATTGATGTGAAGTGTTGGCTCCAGAACGGAGCGCGCCACCAGAACCAGGCAGAGACTGATCGTCGGTGCCAGCACCCGCGAGAAACTTTCCAGGCCAATCCGTAAAATGCCTTCGTCCTGGGTGCGACGTGCAAACGCAGTGCGAATCAAGCGTGCCAGCAACCACCCGACAATTAGACAACCGGTGATCGCAGCGATTTGCCAGAGCACGCCCGGCTCCTGCAGATCCGACCACAGGTCGTGCAACAAGCCGGAAACAAAATTGAATGGCATTTGCAATGCGCTTTCGCGCCTCCGGTCAGCCTACTTTTATCCGTTCGAATACGGCAGCAAAGAAGCCGTCAGTTTGATGCTGGCTGGGCGTCAGCTTGAGGTAGTCTTGCATCTCCAGGTCGACGCGTTGTTCGGCCAGTACATCCTTCATCGGAACGAGCACGAAATCGGCGTGCGTCGCCAGGAATGCGCTGACGATATCTTCGTTTTCTTCATCGAGCAAACTGCATGTCGCATAAACTAATCGCCCACCCGTCTTGACCATTCGAGCGGCACCGGAAAGGATCGACGTCTGCTTGACATTGAGCTCGGCTACGCCGACCAGTGTCTGACGCCACTTAACATCCGGATTGCGGCGCAGGGTACCGAGCCCGCTACACGGCGCATCGACGAGTACGCGGTCAATCTTTCCAGCAAGTCGCTTGATTTTGGCATCGTTTTCATGCGCGATCTGGACTGGATGCACATTGGACAAACCGCTACGGGCCAGTCGTGGCTTGAGTTTGGCCAACCGCTTCTCGGAAATGTCGAACGCATAGAGACGGCCGGTATTGCGCATCGCGGCGCCAAGCGCAAGCGTTTTTCCACCTGCACCAGCACAAAAATCGACCACCATCTCGCCGCGCTTGGCACCGACGATTTGGGCCAGCAACTGACTACCTTCATCCTGCACTTCGATCAGGCCATCTCTGAACAACGGCAAATTCTGTAGCGCCGGTTTTTTCAGTACGCGCAGCCCGACTGGCGAAAACGGTGTTACTTCAGCAAGGATTGGTGCTTCAGCCAGCGCCGCCATGACTTCTTCGCGCGATGCCTTGATCACGTTGACGCGCAAGTCCAGCGGTGCCGGCTCGTTCAATGCTGCCGCTAGCGCAAGCGCACCCTCTTCCCCTTCGCGCGCCACGAGTTTATCGAACAACCACTGCGGCAAGTTCGAACGCATTAAGGCCGGTAGCAGGGTGCGGTCAATTTGCATCGTATGCTCAAGCCACGCCGTTTCCTCTTCGCTCAGTCCACCAAGCGCATCGGCACCGACTGCCCCGGCCAGGCCTAACAAAGTCATGCGCCGCATCGTCGGACCATTACCGGACTCGGAGAAGCTGGTATAAACCGATTTGTTACGCAACACGCCGTAGATCCCTTCCGCAATGGCGCCACGCTCCCGGGAACCGAGCTTCGGATGTTCGCGAAAAAAGCGCGAAAGTGTGCCATCGGCAGGGCCGGTGAAGCGCAGGATATCGCGCAGGATTTCTTCGGTACTGGTAACAATTGCGGGAGGCAATCTCATGGAATTTCTTTCAAATATTAAGCGGCACCAGTGAATTCGGGTGCCAGCAGCACTTGGCCATCGTGCAGACTCAGGCGTCCGTCGATAAACCAGCGTACGACTTGCGGGTAGAGCAGGTGTTCTTGTTGTAGCACGCGATCGGACAGAACCTGCTCGGTGTCGCCTTTCTCCACGACGACCATCGCCTGGGCAATGACCGGCCCATGATCGAGGTCGGCGGTGACGAAATGCACCGTCGCGCCATGCTCAGTCACCCCGGCCGTCAAGGCCTGGCGGTGTGTTGCCAGTCCGGGGAAACGGGGCAGTAAAGAGGGATGAATGTTGATCATTCGCCCCTGGTAGTGCTCCACAAACCGAGGGGTCAAAATACGCATGAAGCCCGCCAGCACCACCAGATCCGGGGCGTAGGGCTCGATCGCTGCGAGCAGTGCGGCATCGAAACTGTCACGCGACGGATGGTCCTTACTGGCAACGACGGTCACAGGAATCTGCAGGCCCGCAGCGAAAACCAGTCCTTCCGCATCAGCCCTGCTACTAATCACTGCTGCGATCCGGCATGCCCATTGTTCCTCCACTGCGGCATTGACGATGGCCTGCATGTTAGTGCCGCGGCCAGAAATCAAGATCACGATATTTCTCATGGCGCGCATTGTACCGCAAGGATCCGCCTTTCAAGACCGCTTGCGGGCTTAATCCGGAGGTGGCCAAATGGTTGGCGATGGAAGAAGACAGCGCCTACTGAAATGAATAAAAAACCCGGAAAGAAACCTTCTTTTCAGCCCAAAAATCGGCTGCATCGCGAAATACATCCAGCAGCGTTTCGCGCGCCTCCTTGTCGAATTTTGGCGTGTTGGGCAATTGCTCGAGCACGACGACGAAACCCGGTTGCGGGCCCGCCTTAGAGGTCAGATCTGTCAGGCAGTCCGCTAGCGCATCAAAGTTTTTCCCGAAATGCCGTGGAAAATAAAACGATTCGGCGATGCATGTCAGCACCTGTTGCTTGGTGAGCGCGTCGGCACAATACGCATACAGGAAATGCTGCCCAAGGCGAGCAGCTTCTGCCTGCAATTCGACCACCCGGAACGCACGAATGGACTGCACCGCATTTGGCGGTACGGTTTTAAGCAAACTCATTTCTCTCTCAATTCGAGTAATCATTATGTGGTGCGTAGTTGCTACTCTTCTTTGATCCGTCGGAACGACGTGTAGTGGTCGGCGGTATAAAAGTAGTCCGCACCTTGCGGTGGACGACCGCCGACGATAATCCGGCGAGCACCGCGATTGCGTGCGCCTGGTGTTGGCACTGTGTATTCATGGTAGTACCCGCGCGTTCGCCGGGGGAGCTGTTGTTCATAGTTTCCGAATACGGAACCGTCTTTTGCATAAGGGAATGGTCCACCGCGCTTGATCAGGACGACCGTCGCCCGGGCTTCAGGCGGCAGTGCACTTGCGGCAATGCTTTCCGGCTCTGGCATCTGCCGGGCCATGACACTGGACGCAAGGACTGCTGCGACGCAACCAAGCAGCATTTGTCTAGGCGTCTTGAGGGACACGGTACTTTCCTTGATGTTGGTAGGGAGTCTCGCGCAACGGAATCTGCGCGTAATCCGGTAGGGTAACGTGTTGTGTTGCTCGAATCAACCCGAATCACCACTTGCCTGACCGCTGCCTTAGCTACGGCTTTGACAAAAACACCACGCAACAGCCAATTTCTAACGATGCACTCACTGCGAAAACAGTTTGTTTCAAAAAACGGCAAGACAGGCGCGAGGTCGCTGAAGTTAAATTGGGCGATCAATACTGAAGGAGGATTCCGATGAACACATCCGTTGTTAGTCGCCCGCTAGTCTGTATCGGCCTCGTACTGGCCTCACTCGCCGCAAGCTCCGTTGCCATCGCAAGTGACCGGTCGCATGTCAACTGGTCTGTCAGCGTCGGCACACCCTATGCCTACACGCCCGAACCGGTGTATCTCCAGCCGCCGCCGGTTTATTACACACCTCAGCCTCTCTATGTCCCGCCTGCGCCTGTCTATGTGAGACCAAGGCCTGTCATTGCACCGTCCTATCAAGTCATCTACGCTCCTTATCCGGCCGCCGGTTACCGCGGGCCTGGCTGGCGCAGGCACCATCATCGTCATCACGACCGCGACTAAGAGGCAGCGATTGTCACATCAAAAAAAGCCAGCACGTCGGCACGGCGGGCAAGCGCATCCCGCTCGCCCAGCGCAATGAGTTCGCTCGTGTAGCTCGACTCGAACAACAAGTAGGAAGCAAGCGCCGCCCCCCGTACCTCGGTGGCCCCTATCCCAGCCAGCATCATTCGTATTGGTTTGGGCAAGCTGCCCGTATGCCGACTGGCGATTTCATCAAGGCGCTGCGAGGGCGCAATGATCAGCATTTCAACCGGACGCAACTGAGTCTGACTGCGCTGCTCTGCAGACAGGACCGATAACGTCAGGTTGATACGGTTCATGCGCTCAATATCAACTGCCAGGCTGTCAAGAAAAATACTAGACATCGCATGTCCGGCAATTTGCGCAAGGCTGGGGTAACGGGCAGTGGCTGCGCTGTCACTTACGGGTTCATGCAACCGTCCTGCACCGATCACGAAAACCTTGTCGGCACCAAGGTGGATGGCGGGTGAAATCGGTGCCAACTGGCGCATCGAACCATCACCGCAAAATTCGCGCCGGCCGTCACAATTGAGCGCCGTGGCGGGGAACATCAACGGGATCGCCGACGAGGCCAGCAAATGCTCGACACCGATCTGGGCACGCATCGATACCCGTTGCGTACGGACCCACGGGGCGATGTCAGCCTCGCTCTGATAAAAGGTAATGTGCTGCCCGCCGGTATAAGACGACGCAGTCACCGCCAGCGCATGCAATTTGCCATCCAGCAACGCTGCATCAAGACGCGGGAAGTTCAGCATCCGGTTCAGCAATGTCACCAGCGGCGTATTGTCGAGCAGGGAATTGGGTGGATTGGCGTGCCAACGGCGCATTAACCACCCAAAAGACAGCAACGACAGCCAGCGTGCGCCCGAACGCAGTACTCCCAACGAATCGGCGCGATACACCTGCTCGACCGAAAAGTTTTCCCAAATCTTGAGAACCATCTGCAGGCCCTCACCGAAATTGTCCGCATGGCAAGCCAGCGCCGTCGCATTGATGGCACCGGCCGACGTGCCGCAAATGATGTCGTAGGGATTGCGTCCGGCTGGCCAGCCAGCCTCGCACAGGATATCCGACACGGCCTTGAGCACGCCGACCTGATAGGCCCCGCGAGCGCCCCCGCCGGTCAGGACCAGGCCGGTTTTTTTATGGTTGTGCATAGCAGGCGATCAATCGCCCTTGACCGTTCCTTCCCGACGCGGATCGGCACCACCGAACCAGACGTCCTCGCCGTGCACAGTCATGCGCATAATGCCTTGCAAGCCGGAGGTCTGCGCCATGAGCCTGACGCTGTGGCCCTTGGCTTTCAGGGCATCGACCAGCGCATCCGGCACCCTGTCTTGCTCCAGTTCGGTCGGACCGTTACGGCTACCGAAGTTGGGCAAGCTGATCGCCTGCTGAATATCAAGCCCCCAATCCATCATCCCCACCATGACCTTGCCGACATAATTGATAATCGCCGAACCGCCCGGCGAACCTGCCGACAACATCAGTTTGCGCCCGCTTTTTTCAAACACGAACGTAGGGGACATCGCGCTACGGGCACGCTTGCCGCCCTGCACCCGGTTTGCAACCGGGCCAGTTGCATCGGCGGCATCGAACGAAAAATCCGTCAGCTGGTTATTGAGCAAAAAGCCGTCCACCATCTGGCGCGCGCCAAACTGATCTTCAATCGACGTCGTCATTGCTACCGACTGCCCCTGCGCATCGACGACCGAGAGATGCGAGGTCGAATTAAATTCGGGCGAGGTATCGAGGCCCTGCGCCAGCTTGGTCGCCGGTGGCTGGCCGGACGGTGCGACACCCATCGATTTTTCGGTGATCAACGCGCCGCGTGCCGCCAGATAGCGCTGGTCCAGCAGAGGTTTGACGCTGCCGCCCGGCAACGGCACGAAGTCGGTATCGGCAACGTAACGGGCGCGATCCGCAAATGCCAGTCGCCCTGCTTCGGCAAACAGGTGCACGCCTTCCGCATCCGGCACGCCGTCCCTGGGCGCATAGGCGCTCATGGTGCGTGCCTCAAGCATGCCCAGCATTTGCGCAATGGCAATGCCACCCGAGGAGGGCGGTGGCATTCCGCACACCGTCCAGGCGCGATAGTCACTGCATACCGGATCGCGCACCTTGGCCTGATAACCGGCAAGATCGGCCAAGGTCAAGCCTCCCGGATTAGTCGGATGCCCCTGTACTTTGGCAACGATATTACGTGCGACCCGTCCGGTATAGAACGCGTCGGCACCACCTGCCGCGATGTCACGCAAAACTGCCGCCAATGCCGGATTTTTAAGCAGATGGCCTGCGCTCCACGGACTGCCGTCCCCATCATAAAAATAAGCTGCTGCAGTCGGGTCACGCTTCAGATAGAGCTCGCTCTTGAGCAGGCCGGCCAGGCGTGGACTGACCACGAAGCCATCATCAGCCTGTTTGATGGCCGGCCCAAACAACGCTGACCAGGGCAACTTCCCATGCTGCCGGTGAGCCAGCTCGAGCATCCGCAGTACCCCCGGCGCACCGACCGCGCGCCCGCCGACGACACCATCATGAAACGCCAGCGGTTTGCCTCCGGTGTCGAGGAACAGTTTTTCGGTAGCCGCTGACGGTGCGGTTTCGCGGCCGTCGTAGGCCTTCATACTGACTCCATCGAACAGCATCAGAAAACCGCCTCCGCCGATGCCCGATGATTGCGGCTCGACCAGCGTCAGGACCATCTGGGCGGCAATTGCGGCATCGATTGCAGAACCACCGGCCTTGAGCATCTGATAGCCGGCATCGGTTGCCAGGGGATTGGCAGAAGCAATCATGAATTTTTTTGCGACGACACCGGTTTTTTCGGTATAGCCGGAAGCGGCTTCGGGCGCAGGTTTGGCAGGCGGGGAGAGTTGTGCGGACTGGCTGGCACAACCGGAGAATGCCGTTGCGCAAAGGAAGATCGAAACGATATCAAGTTTGACCATGCGGGCTCCATCCAAGTCTAAAAAGGCAAGCACGTTGCTCGCCTCAGTGTAGGCTGGCCGACTGCCGCTGTCATCGCTAAATCTGCCACAAGTTCATGCGGCAGATCAGTCTGTGTTTATTTAGGCTGCATCCGGATCGCCCCGTCCAGACGAATAGTCTCGCCATTGAGCATGACGTTTTCGATGATGGCCTTGGCGAGATGCGCGTACTCGGCAGGCCGCCCGAGCCGGGGTGGGAACGGCACCATCTTGCCCAGCGCGTCCTGAACTTCCTGCGGCATGCCAAGCAGCATCGGCGTCTCGAAAATGCCGGGCGCAATCGTCATCACGCGGATACCGCTGCGCGATAAATCGCGCGCCATCGGCAAGGTCAGACCGACCACGGCGGCTTTTGACGACGCATACGCTGCCTGCCCGATCTGGCCATCGTAGGCGGCAACCGAGGCGGTGTTGATGATGATTCCGCGTTCGCCATGCTCGACACCGTCGGTTTGTTCCATTGCCGATGCAGCCAGCCGTGCCATATTGAATGTGCCAACCAGGTTGATGTTGACGGCGCGCTGGAACACATCCAGAGGATGCGGACCATTCTTGCCTACCGTCTTGACTGCCGGTGCGACACCGGCGCAATTGATCAGACCACGCAAAGTACCCATGCCAACGGCCGCATCGACGGCAGCCTGGCCGTCCACTTCAGAGGTCACGTCACATTTGACGAACCGGCCACCAAGCTCTTCGGCCAGTGCGATCCCTGCGTCGACCTGTACATCAGCAAGCACTACTTTGCCGCCGTTGGCGGCAATCATGCGGGCGGTGGCGGCACCGAGGCCCGATGCGCCGCCGGTGATCAGGAATACATTGTCTTTGATTTGCATGCTGTTCTCGCTGGGTTAAAAAATGAGGGATATCTGAGCTCTTGACGTTAACGTTAACGTCAACATCAATCCCGCAAGATTGTAACGGCAATTTTTCAACCGTCCAAAAAAACTGGCCTGCCAGCACAGCACAACCGGCAGGCCGCACGACTATTTGGACAGTGCCACGGGTGCGGTGATGGGCGCCAATACAAGGCTGCTGTGTCCGCCACCCATTTGCGGTCCCGTCGCCGGCAGCAGCGGCACCATCAGCAAGGCGACGATGTTGATAATCTTGATGAGCGGATTGATGGCCGGCCCGGCCGTGTCCTTGTAAGGATCGCCGACCGTGTCGCCGGTTACTGCCGCCTTGTGCGCGTCCGAGCCTTTACCGCCGTGATGACCGTCTTCAATGTATTTCTTGGCGTTGTCCCAGGCACCGCCGCCGGTCGTCATCGAGATCGCCACGAACAGACCGGTCACGATGGCTCCCATCAGCAAGCCTCCCAGCGCCGCCGGTCCTAGCAGCATGCCGACCAGGATGGGTACGATCACCGGCAGCAGCGACGGCACGATCATTTCCTTGATCGCCGCAGTCGTCAGCATGTCGACGGCCTTGTCGTATTCCGGCTTGCCGGTGCCATCCATGATGCCCTTGATATCGCGAAACTGGCGCCGTACCTCGACCACCACTGCGCCGGCGGCGCGCCCGACCGCTTCCATCGCCATCGCGCCGAACAGGTACGGAATCAGGCCACCAATGAACAGGCCGACAATGACCAGCGGATTGGACAAGTCGAACGAGGTGCTTTTGCCGGCGGAGTCGAGTGCATGGGTGTAGTCGGCAAACAGCACCAGCGCGGCCAGTCCGGCCGAACCGATCGCATAGCCTTTGGTGACCGCCTTGGTGGTATTGCCAACCGCATCAAGCGGATCGGTGATTGCACGTACCGACTCGGGCATGCCGGACATCTCAGCGATGCCGCCGGCGTTATCGGTAATCGGACCATACGCATCGAGTGCGACGATGATGCCGGCCATCGACAGCATCGACGTTGCCGCGATCGCGATGCCGTACAAGCCACCGAGGTAGTACGACACGAGGATCGCGACGCAGACCGCCAGTACCGGATACGCGGTCGACTTCATCGACACGCCCAGCCCGGCGATGATGTTGGTGCCATGGCCCGTGGTCGAGGCCTGGGCGATATGCTGGACCGGCTTGAAGTCAGTGCCGGTGTAGTACTCGGTGATATAGACCATCAGGCCGGTCAGGACGATGCCGACGACTGCCGAACCCATCATCGACGGGCGCATGTCATACGGCATCACGGTCCACGTCACGGCCGCAAAACCGATCAGCGACAAGCCCGCTGCCCACCACAAACCGGTGTACAGCGCGGACATGATTTTCTTGCCGGGTTTGGCTTTCACCATCGAGCAGCCGACAATTGACGCCAGGATGGACACCCCGCCCAACAGTAACGGATACAGCGCTGCCTGCGCCTCACTGCCCTTGATCAGTAACGCGCCGAGCAGCATCGTCGCAATCAGTGTCACCACGTAGGTTTCGAACAGGTCAGCGGCCATGCCGGCACAATCACCGACGTTGTCACCGACGTTATCGGCGATGACGGCGGGATTGCGCGGATCATCTTCCGGGATGCCGGCCTCGACCTTGCCCACCAGGTCGGCACCGACATCGGCTCCCTTCGTAAATATGCCGCCACCCAGGCGCGCAAAGATCGAAATCAGCGACGCACCGAACGCCAGCCCGATCAAGGGCTTGAGCAAGTCGTGCAGCACCACCGCGCCACCGGCCGCCGAACTCAGGTACCAGTAGAACAGCGTGACACCCAGCAGCCCGAGGCCGACCACCAGCATGCCGGTGATGGCTCCGCCGCGAAAGGCGACATCGAGCGCATCGTTCATGCCGCGCGTGGCCGCCTGCGCAGTACGCACGTTGGCCTTCACCGACACGTTCATGCCAATAAAACCGCAGCCGCCCGACAGGACAGCACCGATCAGGAAGCCAATCGCCGTGACCATGCCCAGGCCCGGCAGAAAGGCGATCAGCACAAATAACACAGCACCCACGATGCCGATGGTGCGGTACTGGCGCGCCAGATAAGCCGCAGCACCCAGTTCGATGGCAGCAGCGATTTCCTGCATGCGCGGGTTACCTGCATCCTGTTTCAGGATCCAGCTACGCGAGACCAGACCGTAAATCACTGCGACGATGCCGCATGCTACGGCGAACCACAACCCTGCTGTTGCCATATCAACTCCTCCTCATGTTCACAATCACGTTCACATTGGAAAAAGGATGGCGATACAGCGCCGCATTACGTCGGCATTGCTGTGTCGTCATGCTCAGGTAAACCCTTTGTACTACGCTACCTTGCCTGTCGAAACCGTCTTTTGATATCGGTGAACTATTACCGCCTGCCCTTGCGGATCAGAGACCAAAAAAAAGCGGACACATGGTCCGCTATCTTCTTACCTGGCGAGCGCTTCGAACGCTGCGTCCCGTATTGCCTCGACGGCCCCGACCCCGGCGATCTTGCGATACTTCGGTGCTCCCGCGGCTCCCGATTCGGCCCACTGGTTGTAGTAGTCAACCAGCACTTCAGTCTGTTCGTGGTAGACCGACAAGCGCTTCATGACGGTAGCTTCCTTGTCGTCGTCGCGCTGGATCAGCTCTTCGCCGGTCAGGTCGTCGATATCGGCCACTTTGGGCGGATTGAACGTCACGTGATACGTGCGTCCCGAACCCGGATGAACACGTCGACCGCTCATGCGTTCGATAATGGCCGAGTCCGGCACATCGATTTCCAGCACGTAATCGAGGCTGACGCCGGCTTCCTTGAGCGCATCGGCTTGCGGTATCGTGCGCGGAAAACCGTCAAACAGATAACCGTGGGCGCAATCGGCATGGGTCAGACGTTCCTTGACCAGGCCGATGATGATGTCATCGGACACCAGACCACCGGCGTCCATAACTTGCTTTGCAGCGATACCCAAAGGCGTGCCCGCTTTGACGGCAGCCCGCAGCATGTCGCCGGTCGAAATTTGAGGAATATTGAATTTTTCTTTGATGAATGTAGCTTGTGTGCCTTTACCGGCACCAGGCGCTCCCAAAAGGATAAGGCGCATTTTTTTCCCTAACTATAGTTTTGAATTCTTGCGGTGATTGTCTCGAACAGCCAGACTACAACGCGCTGTTGTATCACACGAACTTTGCACGAAACTTACCATACAAATTAATCAATACGATTATTCAGCGGATTTCAACTGAAATGCAAACGTACCCGCGCAAGATCTTCGGCGGTGTCGACACCGGCGGCGGGGGCACTGTCGGTCACATGGACCGCAATCGGAAAGCCATGCCACAAGACGCGCAACTGTTCCAGCACCTCGACCTGTTCGAGCGGGCTGATGGCCAGCGCCGGATACGCTTGCAGGAAGTCGTTCCGGTAAGCGTACAAACCGATATGTCGCAGGGGCTGGTATCCGGACGGCAGTACCGCTTGCGAGAGTGCAAAACCGTCGCGGTGCCACGGAATGACCGCACGCGAGAAATACAAGGCACGACTGCGGCTATCCAGCACCACCTTCACGACATTGCTATTAAACAAGTCCGCGCTCTCGGAAATGGCATGCGCTGCGGTCGCCATCGGCACCTGGTCCGCAATCAGTGCTGCTGTCGCGGCGATCAGCGCCGGATCGATGAGTGGCTCGTCGCCCTGCACGTTGACGACGACCGCGTCCAGCGGCAAGTTGAGTGCAGCAGCGACTTCGGCGATGCGATCGGTACCCGACGGATGATCGTCGCGCGTCAATTGCACTTCGACACCGTGCAGCCGGCAAGCCGCGACGATATCGGCATGGTCGGTCGCGACGATGACGCGCGCAGCACCCGATTGCATGGCCCGTTCGGCAACGCGGACGACCATCGGCTTGCCGCCGAGATCAGCCAGCGGTTTGTCCGGCAAGCGCGTCGACGCCAGTCGCGCTGGAATGATGACGATGAAGGACATGAATCCTTCAGGCCGGCGGAGCCAGATGGCGTGCGACGGTCTCGCGCGCTTCATCGGCCCACATGATCGGAATGCCGTCGCGGATCGGATAAGCCAGACGGTCTGCATGGCAGATCAGTTCCTGGGCTTTCTTGTCGAACTCCAGCGGGCCCTTGCAGATAGGGCAAACCAGTATGTCAAGCAGTCGGGTATCCACGCAATTTCTCCACGATGAGTTCAGCCAGCGGGCCGTCGAGGCACGCTGCAACAGGCACGACCCACAGGCGCGGGTCAGTTTTTAATGCCTCGATTTGCACGCATTTTACTGCATCCTTCTCGGTGATCAGGATCACCTCGGCATCCACGCCGGCAAACGGATTACCGGAAAAATCATGATGATCCGGCAGCGCCAGGGTGTCGATCGTCAGGCCGTGATCGCGCAGCATCCGGAAAAACCGTTCCGGATTGCCGATGCCGGCCGCGGCAAGGATACGTCCCGTCAGACTCGCCAGCGGCACCGACCTCGTACGCACCGCCAGCGCTTCGGCGTAGCCACCGGCCAGCGTCATGCGCATCGTATCGGCGGGAAAGCCCGCCGGGATATTCCCACCATTAACCACCGTGAAATCGCGACGTCGTGACATCGGTTCACGCAGTGGTCCGGCCGGCAATAGCCAGCCATTTCCAACGCCGCGCTCGTCAAACAGGACGATTTCAAGTGCCCGCTGTAGCCGATAGTGCTGCAGCCCGTCGTCGGAAACCAGTACGTTGACAGCCGGATGGACGGCCAGCAGCGCGCGTCCGGCAGCGACGCGATCGTGTCCCACAAACACCGGACACCCGCCGCGCCGGGCAATGAGCAGCGGCTCGTCACCGACCTGTTGCGCCAGAGAATCGCCGCACACTTCTCGCGCCAGTCCGTGCTGTCCGCCGTAGCCGCGCGAAATCACACCCGGCACATAGCCGGCATCGCGCAGCGCAGCGACCAGCCAGAGCACCAGCGGGGTTTTCCCGGTGCCGCCGACGAATACGTTGCCAACCACGACAACCGGCACCGGCAGCCTGCTACTTGCTAGCCAGCCGCGCCGGAAAGCCAGTCGCCGCAATGCTGACAAGGCACCAAACAACAGAGCGACCGGCAGCAGCAGGCAAGCCAGCCAACCGCGTCGCTGCCAGGCAGCCGCAATACGCTGTGAAAAAGGAACGGTGCGGGAAGACAAGGCTATTTGCTGCTGGCGCTTTGCGCGGCAAACGTGACGCGTTCAAAGCCTGCCAGCCGGGCCGCTTCAAGCACATTGATGACCGACTGGTGGGTCGCGGTGCCGTCGGCATTGATAATGACAATCGGATCCTTGCGCGACTCACTACCCTTGCCACTGGCAGCATTGCGCATTTCATCGGCCAGGCCACGCACATCACGAAACGATACCTGCACGTTATTGACGGCATAACGGCCCTGGGAATCGACCATCACATTGATTTCGAAGGGCCGCTCGACCGCTTTTTCGGCATCAGCGGTAGGCAAGGTAATTTGCAGCTCAGTAAACTTACTGTAAGTCGTACTGACCATCAGGAAGATCAGGATCACCAGCAGGACGTCGATGAAGGGGATCAGATTGATCTCCGGATCCTCGCGGCCCTTGCGTCGACGAAAATTCATTTCCGGCTTCCATGCACCGTATCAACGAAGCGCACTGCCTGCTGCTCCATATCGACGATAAAGCTGTCAACCAGCGCGCGGAAATGCCGGTAAAACACCAGCGCCGGCATCGCGATGGCCAGGCCAAAACCGGTGTTGTACAGCGCGACCGAAATGCCATGGGCAAGTTGTACCGGATTAGCGCCGGTGGCGTTTTGCGCACCGAAAATCTCGATCATGCCGACCACGGTACCGAACAGGCCCATCAGCGGCGCGAGTGTCGCAATCGTGCCCAGCGTCGTCAGGAAACGCTCGAGCTCATGGGCGCTGGCCATGCCGGCTTCTTCGATGGATTCTTTCATGATGTCGCGCGGCGCATCGACATTGCGCAGGCCCGCGGCGAGAACCTGCCCGAGCGGAGAGTTCTGCTCCAGATTGGCGAGTATTTCGGCGTTGATTTTGCCATTGTGATAAACCCGGATGACTTCCTGCAGCAACTTGGCGGGCAGAATACGGCTGCGACGCAGGTACAGCAAGCGTTCGACAATCAGGGCCAGGCCGATCACTGAAGCGATTAATAGCGGCCAGATTGGCCAGCCGGCAGCTTGAATGATTGCGAACAAAGCGCTCTCCCTTGAACAATATGGTGATGTGGATCCCGAATGTAACTTGTTGTGGCAGTCAGGGCAAGCGACCGCCCACCTCGGGTTTCGGGAGATAATCCGGCGTTGCATCGTCCCGGATGCGTTGATGTCTGATGCAGCAATCCCCAGCAAAAAACGCTTGTCCGGCTGTGGATAACTTTGTGGGCAACTTACTGAACCGGACGAGGCCGCTGAAACTCCGATAATTTTCCCGATTACCAAGACAAAAATCTGTACCTTTATTTCTCTTTAAAATCAGTCGCTTGGAAATAGTTCCCCAAGACAGCAATTTTAATTCGTACCAGAACCTCCACCGGCGTGTCTGTGGACAGGTTTTTCCATGAGGAGCGCATGAGCACCGACCATTTATTCGAACCAACCGATACTGCCTCGCCGGTGCTGACCGTGTCTGCATTGAACCAGGCCGTCTCACGCATGCTGGAACGCAACTTTCCATTGATGTGGGTTGCCGGCGAAGTCTCCAACTTCACACGGGCGGCCTCGGGGCACTGGTATTTTTCGCTCAAGGATGCATCAGCCCAGGTACGCGCGGTGATGTTTCGCGGACGCGCGCAATATGCAGGATTCATTCCCAAGGAAGGCGACAAGGTCGAAGTACGCACGCTGGTCACCCTGTATGCAGCGCGCGGTGACTTTCAGCTCAGTGTCGAAACGATCCGGCGCGCCGGGGTCGGCAACCTGTTTGAAGCCTTCCTGCAGCTCAAGCAAAAACTCGAGAGCGAAGGCTTGTTCGACCCGGCACGCAAGCGGGCGCTTCCGGCGTTTCCGCGCACGATAGGCATCGTCACCAGCCTGCAAGCGGCGGCGCTGCGCGATGTACTGGCGACCCTGAAACGTCGCACCCCGCATATCCGCGTCATCCTGTATCCGACTCCCGTGCAGGGTGACGGCGCCGCGCAAAAAATCGCCCAGGCGATTGCCACGGCATCGCATCGTGCCGAATGCGACCTGCTCCTGCTGTGCCGCGGTGGCGGCAGTATCGAGGATTTATGGTCATTCAACGATGAAACCGTCGCCCGAACGATTGCGGCCTGCGCGGTCCCGGTGATTGCCGGCATCGGCCATGAGACGGACTTCACGATCGCCGACTTTGCCGCTGACCTGCGCGCTCCGACTCCGACCGCCGCAGCCGAATTGGCCGCGCCACCCCGTGCCGAGTGGATCGCCCATATCGGGCAGGCGGCACGGAACTTGTCGCGCATGGCCAGACGCCATGTGACGGACCGCAGCCAGGGGCTGGACTGGCTGTCACGCCGGCTGGTCAGCCCGGCAGCAACGATACGGCACGAACAGATCCGGCTGGCCGGCTGGCAAGTCCGCCTCGGCAACGCCACGCGCACTCCTCTTAACAATGCACGCCATGCGCTGCGCCACCTGCGCAGCCAACTACTGTCCCAGCTGCCCGATACCCGGCCGGCACGATGGCAATTGACCGAGCAGCGCCGGCGAATGGCTAGCGGCATCCGCAGCCGGACATCCCGCCTGCGCCTCCAGTTATCGGGACTTGAGGCCCAACTGGAATTGCTCAATCCGCAGCGCACGCTGGAACGCGGTTACGCGATCATCGTCGATGCGGAAGGACGGATTGCGCGAACGCCGGCCCAATTGCGTGCACGGGAAATCGTCACGGTCCGGCTGGCAGAAGGCAGCGCCCGGGTCGGTATTGCCAGCGTCCAGCCAACCCTGCCGGAGTGACGCCAATGTGAGGTAGCGCGCTGCAGCGTGGTGGCTTCCGTCATACAATGTCGGCTGTTTTCAAAGCGCCGATTTCTGCCTGCCCGTTAATTTACACACCTGAAAGGACGACCATGGAACATACCCTGCCCGCTCTGCCCTATGCAATGGATGCCCTCGCGCCGCATATCTCCAAGGAAACACTGGAGTACCACTATGGCAAGCATCACCAAACCTATGTCACCAATCTGAACAACCTGATCAAAGGGTCCGAGTTCGAAAGCGCCACGCTCGAAGACATTATTAAGAAGTCCACTGGCGGTGTATTCAACAATTCAGCCCAGGTCTGGAATCACACGTTTTACTGGAACTGCCTGACGCCAAACGGCGGCGGCGCTCCAACCGGCGCACTGGCCGATGCCATCAATGCCAAATTCGGTTCGTTCGAAAAATTCAAGGAAGACTTCACCAAGTCCGCCGTCGGCAACTTCGGTTCCGGCTGGACATGGCTGGTCAAAAAAGCAGATGGTTCGGTCGACCTGGCCAACACCTCCAACGCCGGTTGCCCGCTGACCGGTGCCGACACCCCGCTGATGACCTGTGATGTATGGGAACACGCCTACTACGTCGACTACCGCAATGCACGGCCGAAGTATGTCGAGGCATTCTGGAACCTGGTCAACTGGGATTTCGTGGCAAAGAATTTCGCCTGACGGTGCGTCCTGCTTGATTAGAAGGGTCCGCACCGCGAGGGCGGACCTTTTTTTACGCAAAATAACTCACGATACTTTATGGCTATTGAATGCATTTAAACAATTGCATTTACCTTGGTCTCGATCTTGGCTAAGGTTCATGCACTGGATCACTGAATCATTGAACTTCTGAATCACTTGATTACTGGATTACCGCACTACTCAATCACTTCAACGAAAGCGAGTCTCACATGTCATTAATCAATACAAAAGTGGTGCCCTTCACCGCCAACGCCTACCACAACGGCAAATTCACCACCGTCACCAACACGAACCTTCTCGGAAAATGGTCGGTCTTCGTGTTCTATCCAGCTGACTTCACGTTTGTCTGCCCAACCGAACTCGGTGATCTGGCCGACCACTATTCGACCTTCCAGAGTCTCGGTGTTGAAATCTACAGCGTCTCGACCGACACCCATTTCACGCACAAAGCCTGGCACGACACGTCGGACACCATCGGCAAGATTACTTACCCGATGTTGGCTGACCCTACCGGCCACCTCACACGCGCATTTGACGTGATGATTGCCGAAGAAGGTCTGGCATTGCGCGGCACGTTCGTCGTCAATCCGGAAGGCGAAATCAAGCTGTGCGAAATCCACGACAACGGCATTGGCCGCGATGCCAGCGAATTGCTGCGTAAAGTCCAAGCCGCACAGTATGTCGCTGCTCATCCAAATGAGGCGTGCCCTGCCAAATGGACCCCAGGTGCAGAGACACTGACACCGTCGTTCGATCTGGTTGGTAAGATCTAAATTGCACTAAAAATGGCGTGCCCGACGTGGCACGCCAATCAGCAGCACCTCCCCCCGATTAGCTTGATCCAGGTAGCTCAGGCTACTCCGGCGGCGGTACTGCCTCCCTCTGCGCCTCACTATGCGCCTATCGACACCTCATTCTGAAAGCGAGCACATCATGCTGGATGCAAATACAAAAACCCAATTAAAAGCCTACCTTGAAAAAGTCGTATTGCCGATTGAGATAAATGCCTCACTCGACGACAGTGCCAAGTCCGCAGAAATGCTCTCGCTGCTCAACGATATCAATGGCCTGTCCGCCATGGTCACGCTGCGCGAGCACCGCAACGACGGTCACCGGACGCCATCCTTCGCGATCAACCGTGTCGGTGCCGACATGGGTATCCGCTTTGCCGGCATCCCGATGGGTCATGAGTTCACATCGCTGATCCTGGCCTTGTTGCAAGCCGGCGGCCATCCGCCAAAAACCGACGCTGACGTACTGGAACAGATCCGCAATCTTGATGGCGACTACCAGTTTGAGACCTATATCTCGCTGTCCTGCCACAGCTGCCCGGAGGTGGTCCAGTCATTGAATCTGATGGCCGTCATCAATCCGAAAATCCGCCACACCATGATCGACGGCGCGCTGTTCCAGGACGAAGTCAAGGAACGTAACGTCATGTCGGTACCGAGCATCTACCTCAATGGCGAGCTGTTCGATTCAGGACGCATGGAGCTGACTGAAATCCTCGCCAAACTCGATACTGGTTCGGTTAAACGGGAAGCCGAGAAAATTTCGCAGAAAGATATCTTCGATGTCCTGATCGTCGGTGGCGGCCCCGCCGGCGCATCGGCTGCGATTTATGCCGCCCGCAAAGGGATTCGTACCGGCATCGTCGCCGAGCGGTTTGGCGGCCAGGTCATGGACACGATGGGTATCGAAAACTTTATTTCCGTGAAGGCAACCGAAGGACCGAAACTGGTCGCGGCCCTGGAACAGCACGTCAAGGAATACGACGTCGACGTGATGAACCTGCAGCGTGCTGCAGCCCTGATCCCCGGCGACCTGATCGAAATCAAGCTCGCCAGCGGCGCCAGCCTGAAAGCCCGTTCCGTCATCCTTGCCACCGGTGCACGCTGGCGCGAAATGAACGTCCCGGGCGAGAAGGAATATCGCAACCGTGGCGTGGCTTATTGCCCGCATTGCGATGGTCCGCTGTACAAGGGCAAACGGGTTGCCGTCATCGGCGGCGGTAATTCCGGTGTCGAGGCAGCCATCGACCTCGCCGGTATCGTCTCGCACGTCACACTGATCGAATACGACACCCAGCTGCGCGCCGATGCGGTCTTGCAGCGCAAGTTGCACAGCCTGTCGAACGTGACCGTCATCATCAGCGCCCTGAGCACGGAAGTCTCCGGCGACGGAACCCGTGTCAATGGTCTGCACTACACCGACCGTACGACGGGTTCGGCACATACCGTCGACCTCGAAGGCATCTTCGTGCAGATCGGGCTGTTGCCGAACACGGACTGGATCAAGGGTACGGTCGCCCTGACCAACCGTGGCGAGATCGAAATCGATGCGCGTGGCCAGACCTCGATCCCCGGCGTGTTTGCTGCCGGCGATGTCACCAACATCCCGTTCAAGCAAATCATCATTGCAATGGGCGAAGGATCAAAAGCCGGGTTGAGCGCCTTCGATCATTTGATCCGGACCTCGGCACCGACAGAGCAGGAAGCGGCTGTCACCGTTTGAACCAGCTGACATAAAAAAAGGGGGGCGGGCAATCAGCCCGCCCCCCTTTTTTATAACGACAACCGGTCAGGCCATCGCATCGTCATCCCCGTAGTCGACGTCGCCTGCATCGTCGTCAAGCCCGGCGACGCTCGTGTCGGCGTCACCGGAAGCAGCGACAGGGGCGGCGGGAGTGCTTGCCGGCGTCTTGTCGACACTGTCCGCCATCGACGAAAAAGCGTTGCTCTGCGGCGCAGCCGCTGCGGCAGCACCGGCACCGGCGCCGTGATGTCCCATCATGCTGCCGATACCCTGGAACAGAAGTGCTCCTCCTGCCACGCCGGCGGCTGTCGCGGCCATGGTCCCGAGAAAATTGCCACCACCACCACCAAGAAACCCGGCACGCGCCGGAGCGGCGTCGGCCATTGCCGGTCCGCTTGCCGCCGGCACGGTTGCCGCAGGCGTCAATGCTTGTACACGTGGTGCACTGACGGCGGAGGCACTGGCTGGCGCAGCCGAGCGTCCCCAGGCATTGTTGCCACCATCCAGAAAACTGCTAACGGGTGCGGCAACCACCGGCCGGGCTTGTGCTTCCAGAGCGGCAATACGTGCGCTGGCGACCTCCAGCGCCTGATCCTGCATCAGCGAGCGCTGTACCAGCAGATACAGCGCATCGGGCTGCGCTGCAGCGGCCTCAGCGATCAGCGTCGCGGCTTCGGGATCCTTTTGTAGGCCTTGCACCTGGCGTAATTGCGCCAGGAAATCATTGAGCATCCGGGATTCAGTGGGGGTCATCGTGATTCTCCATGGTGGTCGGGTAATAACCCGTCGTAGATGGGGTCGTCTGCGACCGTGTTCAAGATCGTGCGCGCCGGAAAACATCAGTTAAACTTCGCCGACGACCATGTCCGGATGCGGTCACCGTACAGGCTGCATCACCCGTTTCAGGAGAGCGCAATGCATCACGCAACCGATTACCAACCGAGGCCCGAACCATCCGGCCCCAGCCGATGCTGACCGATTTCAAATGGCCGGTACCGGCCCATTACGATGTCATGTCGGCGACCGGAGGCCTCGATGGCAATGACGTTGAAGCCGCCGATATCACGATGCACAACAATCGCAGCCAGGATGGCTTGCTCGTCAGGCTGGACGGTGCCGAAGCGTTTCTTGAATTCCGCACCCGTCGCGCAACGAGCAGCGTACGTATCGCCTTCGGTAACTTGCGTATGCTGCGCCTGACTGACCCGGTCGAGATGACGCAACTACTGCTCTCGGATGTGCTGACAGATGTCGCCACCGTCCCGTTGCTGAGCCAGAAATGCGTGATCAATTACCACCAGGGCGAGCCGTTCGTCACGCAGACGCGCGGACTGGTATCGAAACCCTTTGGCTTGTTCCTGTATGTGCCGGTCGACGGCAGCAGCGAAGTGATCCGCTGCTTTATCCCGGCAGAAGTCGTCAGGAACTACCAGATTGGCGAACAGCTCGGAAAAATCCTCGTCGATGAAAAAATCGTCAGCGAAAACAAAATCAGTGCAGGCCTCGAAAAGCAGGAACAGTTACGCACGCAAAAGCTGGGCGACTACCTGAAACAGCAAAACATCATCACCCAGGAACACATCGAAGCAGCACTGCAAAGCCAGAAAAACAAACCGCAATTACGGCTGGGTGAAGCCCTTCTGCAAGAAAACCTGATCACCGAATTACAACTGGCTGATGCGCTCACCGCACAGGCATTGAACCGCAAGGTGCCGCTAGGCGACATCCTGGTCGAGATGCACTTTGTCAGTCTCGACACGATCAAGCGCGTGCTGGCACAAAAACTGGGCATCCCCTTCGTCAACTTGCGTGGCTTCAAGTTCGATCCGGCGTTGATCAAGGCGGTGCCTGCCGATTTCGTGCGCAAGCACCACGTCATGCCGCTGTACCAGACCAGCACGCGCATGGTGGTGGCGATGGAAAACCCGCTGGCCAGCCAGCCTCTGCAAGAACTGGCCTTCACGACCAAACTGAAGATCGACCCGGTCATGGCCTCGGTCGATGACCTGAGACTGGTGATCAGCCAGGTCTATGGCACTCACAATGACGGCGGCAACATCGCCGAACTGGTCTACGAGCTCGGTGCCGACGATATTAAGTTTGATCTGCCGGCCGACATCATCACCGAGTCCGACAACACGCTGGTGCGACTGGTCAACAAGATCATCATCGATGCCAACGAACAGGGTGTCTCGGATATCCACATCGAAAACATGAAAGGCAACCGGCCCACACGGGTGCGCTTCCGCAAGGACGGCGTAATGCAGGCGTATTCGGAAATTCCGGCGCAGTTTCGCAGCGCCCTGGTATCGCGCATCAAGATCATGTGCCGGCTCGACATTTCTGAAAAGCGTCGCTCGCAGGATGGCAAGATGAACTTCGAGCAATACGGTCCGGCGGCGATCGAGTTGCGGGTGCTGACGATTCCGACTACCGAAGGTCTGGAAGACATCGTGATGCGTATCCTGGCGGCACCGAAGGCAGTCTCGATCGAGAGCCTGGGCTTGTCGACGTACGCCATTGAGGGGCTCAAGAAACTGGCTTTGAAGCCACATGGACTGCTGTTCGTCTGCGGTCCGACCGGCTCCGGAAAAACCACCACGCTGCACTCGCTGCTGAACTATATCAATACGCCCGAGCGCAAGATCTGGACCGTCGAAGACCCGGTTGAAATTACCCAGGATGGATTGCGCCAGGTGCAAGTGCAGGCCAAGATCGACTGGACCTTTGCCGCCGTGCTGCGCAGTTTCATGCGTGCTGATCCGGACGTCATCATGGTCGGTGAAACACGCGACCCGGAAACCGCCAAGACCGTCATCGAAGCATCGCTGACCGGTCATCTGGTGTTCTCGACGATGCACACCAACAGCGCCGCCGAGAGCGTGGTGCGACTGCTCGACTTCGGCCTCGATCCGTTTAACTTTGCCGACGCACTGCTGGGTGTGGTCGGGCAGCGGCTCGCGCGCCGCTTATGCAACCATTGCAAGACGTGGCATGAAGCCGATGACGAAGAGCTCGATATGCTCGCCAGCGAATACTGCTTCGAAACCGAGCTCGACAAAGCGGCCGTCCTGCTGCGCTGGCGCCAGCAATATGGCAAGAACGATGGTGCCATCACGCTGTACAAGGCAAGTGGCTGCGAACTGTGCAACGACAGCGGCTACAAGGGTCGGCTGGGCGTGCACGAAGTGCTGATCGCGACGGCTGCCGTAAAAAAGAAAATCCATGCGCGCGCCAATGTGCCGAACATCCTGCAGGTCGCCGTATCGGAGGGCATGATGACGCTGCGCCAGGACGGAATAGAAAAGATCTTCCAGGGCCAGACTGACTGGGAGCAGATCCGCGCCATATAGACCCCGCTGCGCCAATAAATATTGCACAAAATGTGAACTTTTGATAACTCCGGAAATGGATGGAACCTTTGTACTACCATCCGCAGTTGATGGTGTTGCAACATCGCCATCGGGTCTTACGAAAATACCATTTGGTCTTTCGGAGCACTACTTCTCGGAGCAACATCATGACATTTCAGACTCTCGCAACAGGTGCAGTGCTGGCACTGATCAGCATGGGTTCGCAGGCAGCGGTCAATATCGTCACCAACGGCAGCTTCGAGACCGAACAGATCAGCGCGCCGTGGACCTCATTGTCAACGGTCACCGGGTGGACTTCCTCGGACAACTTCGAAATCCAGCGCGGCAGTAATTTTGGCGGACAAAGCAACTTCAACGCTGCCGTCGATGGCATGCAATATCTGGAACTCAATGGTGCCAAGCTGACGACCATCGGACAGACCCTGCAGACCACGGCCAATGGCCTGTACGCACTGAGCTTTTTGTATTCGGGGCGGCCTGACCAGACTTCCAGTGAGTCGAGCTCGATGAACGTGCTCTGGAATGGCAATATTGTCGGTGCCGTTTCAGCCCCATTCAACTCGGGCTGGCAGTCTTATTCCTACTCGGTGCTGGCCAACAGCAGCAGCTCGTTCCTGTCGTTCGCCTCTACGGGACCCGCCTCGCAAATCAGCTACGGTTCCTATCTGGATGCGGTCTCGGTCAGCGCCGTACCGGAGCCGGGTTCTCTGGCGATGATGCTGCTGGGAGTGGGCATGGTCGCGTTCATTAGCCGCCGCCGTGATGACAAGTCGACGTTTGAACCAAGCTGAGCTGACCGCTCGCAAAACACTGGAAGCCGGATTGCGATCCGGCTTTTTTCATGTCTGCACTTCAGGGTTTGAGCGGCACCATCTCCAGCACCCGGGTCAGAAAACCCCACCGGTCAGCAACTTCCTCGATCTGTTTGCCGGTCGGTTTGCCGGCACCGTGGCCGGCCTTGGTCTCGATGCGGATCAGCACCGGTGCCGGTCCTGCCTGCGCAGCCTGTTCCGCCGCGGCGAACTTGAAGCTGTGCGCCGGTACGACCCGGTCATCATGGTCGGCGGTGGTCACCAGCGTTGCCGGATAGCAGGTGCCGGCGCGCAGATTATGCAGCGGCGAATACGCCCGCAACGCCGCGAACTGCGCGGCATCGTCGGACGAGCCATAGTCTGCAGTCCAGGCCCAGCCGATGGTGAACTTGTGAAAGCGCAGCATGTCCATCACGCCGACTGCCGGCAGTGCCGCACCAAACAATTCCGGTCGCTGCGTCAGCGCCGCCCCGACCAGCAAGCCACCATTGCTGCCACCACCGATAGCCAGTTTCGGCGTCGATGTGACCTTGTTGGCGATCAGCCATTCAGCCGCGCCGATGAAATCATCGAACACATTTTGCTTCTGTAATTTGGTGCCGGCCTGGTGCCAGCTTTCGCCGTACTCGCCGCCACCGCGCAAGTTGGGCACCGCATAGACGCCGCCCATTTCCATCCACGCCAGATTAGCCACTGAAAATACCGGTGTCAGCGAAACATTGAAACCGCCGTAGCCATACAAATAGGTCGGGTTGCTGCCATCGAGCTTGATGCCCTTGCGGTTGACGATGAACATCGGTACGCGCGTGCCATCCTTGCTGCGATAAAAAACCTGGCGCGTCTCGTACGCACCCGGGTCGAACGCCACCTTCGGCTGACGGATCACGCCGCTGGTATCGCTGGCGATGTCGTAGCGGTAGATCGTGGTCGGCGTAGTGAAGCCGGTGTACGAATAATAAGTTGCCGCCTCATCGCGCTTGCCGCCAAAACCGGACGCGGTGCCGAGGCCGGGCAAGCCGACGTTGTGCAGAAAGCGGCCATTCAGATCGAACACCTTGATCCGGCTGTGGGCGTCCTGCAGGTAGCTGCCGACCAACCGGTTGCCGACAAGGTTGGCCGACAGCAGAGTCTCGGGCGCTTCCGGTACCAGCTCTTTCCACTCGGCGACAGCTGGCTTGGCGATATCGATGGCGACGATGCGGCTGCGCGGCGCGTCCTTGTCGGTGCGAAACAGGAAGACCGCGCCGTTGTTGTCGATGAAGCTATATGCCGCATCGAAAGCATCGAGCAAGGGCACGACCGGATTCTTGTCATCGGCCAGATCCTTGTAATAGACCCGCGACTTGCGCTCGGTGCCCTGCCAGACGGTGATGATCAGGTACTTGCCATCGTCGGTGACGGTGCCACCGAAACCCCAGTCCTTGTGATCGGGACGGTCGTAGACCAGTACATCGGCGCTTTGTAGCGTACCGAGCTGATGGTAATAAAGCTTCTGAAAATAATTCGTCTCAGCCAGCTTGGTCGCTTCGTCAGGCGCATCGTACCGGCTATAGAAAAATCCCTTGCCATCCTTGCTCCACGACGCGCCGGAAAACTTCACCCATTGCAATTCGTCGGCCAGGTCCTTGCCGCTATCGATATCGCGGATCTTCCAGCTATTCCAGTCCGATCCGGAGGCGGCCGTACCGTAGGCCAGATAGCGGCCATCCGGACTGACTGCCATGCCCGCGAGCGCGACCGTTCCGTCTGCGGACAACGTGTTTGGATCGAGCAGCAGACGCGGCGTGGCTTCCAGCCCGGCCATCGTGTAGAGCACCGCCTGACTTTGCAGTCCATCGTTGCGGCTGATGAAATAGCGACCGCCCTCGCGGAACGGCACACTGAACCGCTCGTAATTCCAGAGTGTCGTCAGCCGCTCCCTGATGGCGCTGCGGGCCGGGATCTGTGCCAGATAGGATTGCGTCAACTGGTTTTGCGCAGCAATCCAGTCGTGCGTGGCGGCGCTGTTACCGTCTTCCAGCCAGCGATACGGATCGGCCACTTTGACGCCGTGATAGTCATCGACCTGATCGACAGTTTTGCTGACCGGGTAGGTCATCGGCGAGCCGCCCGGGCACTGCTGCGCGAGGGCACCCTGCATCGACATGACCGACGCCAGCACGACCGCGTGGCCGAGCGGCCGGATCACGCCGAGACCTGTACACCGCGCCAGAAGGCGACGTAGCCGGCGATCTGTTTGGCCGCGTCCTTGGGCTCCGGATAGAACCACGCAGCATCGGCATTGACCTTGCCGTCGACGACGACGTCGTAATAACTGGCCGTGCCTTTCCAGCCGCAGACGGTGTGCTTGTCACTCGGCGCCAGATACTGCTGATGGACGGCAGCAAGCGGGAAATAGGTCGTGCCCTCGACCAGTTCGATGGCGGCAGAATCGGCTTGCGCAATAACTGCGCCGTTCCAGGTAGCGGTTGGCATGGTGGCTCCGAAGGGTGGTGAACGATGGGTGGACAAAAATAACACACGCCACGACGCCGTGCAGGCAAATGCCGGAACCGCGTTCCGGTACGACTTTTATTTGTTTTCGTAGACCCATTGCAGCAGTGCGTCCTGCGCTTCGCCACCGCGCGCGGCATTCGGATCATTGATCAGGCAGACCACCGCAAACTGTTTGCCGGAGGCCGCTTGCACATAGCCGGCGATGCTGCGCACATCCTGCAGGCTGCCGGTCTTGATGTGGGCATGGCCGGACACGCCCTCGAAACGCAAGCGCTTGCGCATCGTGCCGTCGTAGCCGACCAGCGGCAGTGACGAGACGAATTCCGGCATCGTCGGTGCGCGGTAAGCGGCCATCAGCAATGCGCCCAGCGTGTGCGCCGAAATCCGTTCGAGCCGCGACAGGCCGGCACCATTTTCCAGCACCAGGCCGGTCGCATCGATCTGCCTGGTGGCAAGCCAGCCCGCGATGGCACTGCGACTGGCTGCGATGCTGGCCGGCTGCAGCTGCACCGTGCTACCCAGCGTCAGGAACAACTGGCGCGCCATCACATTGTTGCTGTACTTATTGACGTCCCGGATCAGCTCGGGCATGGTCGGCGATTCCCATTGCGCAAGGGCCACGGCATCTGTCGTCAGCACACCATCGACGACGCTGCCTTCGAACGTGCCACCCAATTCGGTCCAGAGCTGGCGGAAAACCAGTTCCAGATAACGGTTCCTGCTCAGCTGATACGGCGATAGTTGCCAGGATTTTTCGCCGCAACCGAGCGCATACGGGCCATCGAAACGGGCACCGGCAGGATCGAGCGTGGCACTGATCGCCGTGCGCCAGTCGCCTGTGCATTCGCCGCTGGTCAGTTGGGGCGGACGTATCGCATAAGCGCCCAGCGCCGGATCCAGCCTGACCTTCACCACACCTTGCGCGCGGTCCGGCATGAAGCTCACTGCCAGTGCATAAAAATTAAGCAGCAGCGCATCGGGACCAACGTTGTAGGCCTTCAGCGGATCACCATCAAACAGCGCAGGATCGATCACCGTGTCATCAAAAGCGCTGCGATCGAGCACCAGGTTGCCGCGGATATCACGCACGCCCTGAGCCCGTATTTTGCGCAAAAATAGCCAGAAGTTTTCGATGACAAGTTTGGGGTCGCCGCTGCCGCGCAAGATCAGATCGCCCTGCAGCAGCCCACTTTGGAGCGTGCCACGCCGGTAAGCTTCGGTAGTAAAGCTGTAGGTCGGACCAAGCAAATCAAGCGCCGCGCTGGTCGTCAGCAACTTCATTGTCGAGGCCGGATTGAGGGGCAGCCCGGGATTGAGGCTGAGCACGTTACGACCACTCGTTATCTCGATGACCTCGATACCGATACCCGAAGGCGCGATTCCTGCACGCTTGAAGGCTGCCGCGACCGGTGCCGGCAATCCCGCGTGTACCGTACCTGCAAGCAACAAAGTAAGCAGCACGACTTGGAGTCTCATCAGAATTCGCATAGCATTGCAACCATCTCGACAGATAAATATAAGCCCCGATTATCCCATGCGCCACTCGCCGTCTGATCAAGGAAACCCTATGCACTCCGCTCCACTCGCCGCTGACGATATGCTGGCACTGGATAACCAGTTTTGCTTCGCGCTGTACTCTGCCTCACTGGCGATGACCAAAACCTACAAACCCTTCCTTGAAAAACTCGGCATCACTTATCCGCAATACCTGGTGATGCTGGTGCTCTGGCAAAAAGACGATGTACTGGTCAAGCACATCGGCGAAAAACTCTTCCTCGACTCAGGCACGCTGACACCGCTACTCAAACGACTCGAAGCATTAGCACTAGTCATCCGCACGCGTGACGATATTGACGAGCGCCAGGTTCGCATCACTTTGTCCCGCGAAGGACGCCTGCTCAAACGCAAAGCCCAGGGCATACCGCAGCAAGTCGTCTGCGCCAGCGGCAAAACACCGACCACGCTGATCGGCATGCGTTCGCAATTGCTGCAGGTCCGGGATGGCTTGATCAACAGCAACGAGTAGCAATTTAAATTGCAAGCAATTAAATTGCACGCAATCTAATTGTGAGTTAGACTCAGGCACGCCATCGATCCCGATGCCTCTCTTTTCACTATTGGAAAAACCATGCAAATCATCTATACCGCAGAAGCAACCTCTACCGGCGGTCGTGAAGGCCGTTCGATCAGCAGCGACAAGCATATCGACCTGAAGCTGAGCACACCGAAAGAAATGGGCGGCGCCGGCGGCGACGGCACCAATCCAGAGCAGTTGTTCGCAGCCGGTTATTCGGCCTGCTTCATCGGTGCCATGAAATTCGTCGGCAATGCCACCAAGGTCACCGTTCCCGCAGATACCTCGATCCACGCCGAAGTCGGCATCGGTCCGAACGACAAGGGCGGCTTCGGCATCGCCGTGACGCTCAATATCAGCATCCCCGGCATGGACAAGGCCGCTGCGCAGACGCTGGTCGACAAGGCACATGAAGTTTGCCCTTACTCGAACGCTACCCGCGGCAATGTGGATGTGAAGATCGTTCTGGTGTGATGTGACGTAAAAGTTAGCGCTGCAGGCTGGTCCCGGACAACTATCCGTGACCAGCCTTTTTGCATTCTGACCTGAAGACATCCCGATCTTTGCAAGGCGACCGTCCGCGCTGCGGTGTTATCCGCACCGAAAGTCAGGAGCCTGTCGGACCCAGGGACAATCGGCTGCCCGAATCAGCACAAAAACAGGACAGGGCCTGACACAAGCCGGTCATGCCTTGTTTCTATGCGATGACTGACGCCGCGCGCGCACTCCGGTGGCGAGGCCGGCAGCAATTGCCGATCACTCTTTCTCACCGACCGCGCTTGAAAAACAAGCATGTCGCCCATATACTTAGCACTCGTCGGGAGAGAGTGCTAACAGCTCCTCCGGCGTGCCACTTTTCTGGTGCGGTAATGCTGCGCAGCGAAGTCATCTTTGCAGCAGTCTTGCCGCAAAACAATCGTAACCTACTGAACTTTAAGGAGTTTTCATGAACCTTCGTCCTTTGCACGATCGCGTCATCGTCAAACGCCTCGACCAGGAAACAAAAACTGCGTCCGGCCTCATCATTCCTGAAGCAGCTGCTGAAAAACCGGACCAAGGCGAAGTACTCGCCGTCGGTAACGGCAAGATTCTCGAAGATGGCAAAGTCCGTCCGCTGGATGTCAAAGTCGGCGACCGCGTTTTGTTCGGCAAATATTCGGGCCAGGCAGTCAAGATCGCCGGCGACGAACTGCTGGTCATGCGCGAAGAAGACATCATGGCAATCGTTCAAAAGTGATGCCGCTGGCCGTTCATCATGACCGGCCACGTGCGTCCTGCGCCGTGCGGCGAGCCCGCTACGGCGCAATTCCAACTGAATTCAAGGAGCTATAAACATGGCAGCTAAAGAAGTTATTTTCGGCGACGCCGCCCGTGCACGCATGGTCGAAGGCGTCAATATCCTGGCCAACGCAGTCAAGGTCACCCTGGGCCCTAAAGGCCGTAACGTTGTGCTGGAGCGCTCGTTCGGCGCCCCGACCGTGACCAAGGATGGTGTCTCGGTCGCCAAGGAAATCGAACTCAAAGACAAGCTCATGAACATGGGCGCGCAAATGGTCAAGGAAGTTGCTTCCCGCACCAGCGATAACGCCGGCGACGGCACCACCACCGCCACCGTGCTGGCACAAGCGATTGTCCGCGAAGGCATGAAGTTCGTTGCCGCAGGCATGAACCCGATGGACCTCAAGCGCGGCATCGACAAGGCTGTTGCAGCCACCGTCGAAGAGCTGGCCAAAATCGCCAAGCCATGCACCACGACCAAAGAAATCGCCCAGGTTGGCGCGATCTCGGCGAACTCGGACTACTCGATCGGCGAGCGTATCGCTGAAGCGATGGAAAAAGTCGGCAAGGAAGGCGTCATCACTGTTGAAGACGGCAAATCCCTGAATGACGAACTCGACATCGTCGAAGGTATGCAGTTCGACCGCGGCTACCTGTCACCGTACTTCATCAACAATCCGGAAAAGCAAACCGCGACGCTGGACAATCCGTTCATCCTGTTGTGCGACAAAAAAATCTCCAATATCCGTGACCTTCTTCCGGTGCTGGAACAAGTCGCCAAGGCCGGCCGTCCACTGCTGATCATCGCAGAAGACATCGAAGGCGAAGCGCTGGCAACCTTGGTTGTCAACAACATCCGCGGCATCCTGAAGACCTGTGCTGTCAAGGCTCCGGGTTTTGGCGATCGTCGTAAAGCCATGCTCGAAGACATCGCTATTCTGACCGGTGGTCAAGTCATCGCTGAAGAAGTCGGCCTGACACTGGAAAAGATCACGCTGGAAGATCTGGGCCAAGCCAAGCGTATCGAAATCGGCAAGGAAAACACCACCATCATCGACGGCGCCGGCCAGGCTGTTGCGATCGAAGCGCGCGTCAAGCAAGTGCGTGTCCAGATCGAAGAAGCGACCTCGGACTACGACCGTGAAAAGCTGCAAGAGCGCGTGGCCAAACTGGCCGGCGGTGTTGCAGTGATCAAGGTTGGCGCTGCCACCGAAGTCGAAATGAAAGAAAAGAAAGCCCGCGTCGAAGATGCACTGCACGCTACCCGCGCTGCGGTGGAAGAAGGCATTGTTCCCGGCGGCGGCGTTGCCCTGCTGCGCGCTCGTGCCAACATCAAGGTCAAAGGCGACAACGCTGACCAGGACGCCGGTATCAAGATCGTCCTGCGCGCGATGGAAGAGCCACTGCGCATGATCGTGCAAAACGCCGGCGAAGAAGCTTCCGTCGTCGTTGCACGCGTCCTCGAAGGCACGGGTAACTTCGGTTACAACGCCGCCAACGGCACCTACGGCGACATGGTCGAAATGGGTGTTCTGGATCCGGCCAAAGTCACCCGTTCGGCTCTGCAAAATGCCGCCTCGATCGCGTCACTGATGCTGACGACCGACTGCATGGTCTGCGAACTGGCTGAAGACAAGCCAGCCGGCGGCATGGGCGGCGGCATGGGTGGCATGGGCGGCATGGGTGGTATGGACGGCATGATGTAATGTCGGCCGGCAGGATGGCGTTGCAACTGACGCCAAGCTGCCACGCAAGAAATTAAAAAGCCTGCAAGGTGGCCACCTTGCAGGCTTTTTTATTGTGCGATTCGATGGCTGGTGCCGAAACGACGATGCATGGGCTATCGGTCCTTGAGCATTTATTCATGTGGAACTACACTCGAATCACATTAGCCAGCACGGGATCGTCATCATGAAATCATGGAAAATGCAACAAGCAAAAGAACATATGTCGGAAGTGGTCCAACGCGCACGTGATGATGGCCCGCAAGAAATTACGATGCGGGGCCGATCCGTAGCGGTTGTCATTTCACGAGAAATGTATGACCAGCTTTCTGGAAAAAACGAATCCCTGGCTGACTTTATACGCAACTCGCCCTTGTTCGGAACGGAGGAGATTGAGTTTGAACGGGATCGCAGCCCCACGCGTGATGTGGCGTTGTGAGTTACCTGATAGACACCAATGTCATCTCGGAACTAAGCCGAAAAATACCCGCTCCGTCGGTTGTCACCTGGTTAGCAGGAAGACCACCAAATACACTGTATTTGAGCGTGCTGACCTTGGGAGAAATCCGCAAAGGAATTGAGTCGATGCAAGAGACGCCAAAAAAATTGGTGTTACTGGATTGGCTGGAAACGGATCTGCCGCACTACTTTTCAGGACGCATTCTGTACATAGACGAGGCAGTGGCCGATCGCTGGGGCCGTTTAGTCGGCCGCGCGGGTCGCACTCTTCCTGCCATTGATAGCCTGCTCGCTGCGACTGCGCTGGAACATGATCTGACTCTGGTGACACGAAACGTCAAAGACTTTTCGGGATTGGTCGACACGGTCAACCCTTGGGCCCTCGACTAGCCCCCCCCCTCAATTCCGATAATTATCCGACACCGGCTCCACCAACGCCGCCTTCGCCGCCGCCTTGGCTTCCTGCGCCGCCTGGTACTCGGCCAGCAGCACCGCACGTGTTTCGGGTGTCTCCAGCGAAATCCGACCCAGTGCGCCACTGCGATAATCCTGCAGCAAGGTGTGCGCCGCTTTTTCCAGATCGACGCCCTTGCCCTTGAGCTTGAAGCCGCGCCGCAGCGCGACCGCTTCGACTATCCCGACACCATCCATGCCTTCCGGCTTGACGCCGTAACGCGCCGCCAGCATTTCCGGATACCGCACCAACAGTGCATCGCCGAGGAAGGTCGCCACCTCTTCTTCGATCAGCGCGTTGCTGCCGATCGCATGGCTGGCGGCCAGCATCAGGCCATCGCTCGGATGCTGGATCTTCGGCCACAGCATGCCGGGCGTGTCGGTCAGGACCATGTTGTTACCGAGATAAAGCCGTTGCTGCATCTTGGTCACGGCCGGCTCATCGCCGACCTTGGCCACGCGCTTTTTGAGCAGCGCATTCATCAGCGTGGATTTGCCAACGTTCGGAATGCCCATGATCATGATGCGCAATGGCTTGAGCGGCGTGCCGCGATGCGGTGCGATCTTCAGGCACAGCGCCGGGATCTTGGCGACATCGGATGGCAGCTTGCAGCTCAGGGCCACCGCATGCACGTCAGGCTGGCGGTTGTAATACGCAATCCATGCGGCCGTCGCGGCAGGATCGGCGATGTCGCTCTTGTTGAGGATTTTCAGACAAGGCCGCTGGCGGTCAGCGCGCAGCGTCTCGATCATCGGGTTGCAGCTGGCCTGTGGCAAACGGGCGTCCAGCACCTCGATCACCATGTCGACCTTCTCCATGGCTTCGGCCGCCTTCTTGCGGGCGGCATTCATGTGACCTGGGTACCATTGTATGGACATTGACGATTCGATCCTGGGAAAAGAGGACGCTATTCTACCCGCTGCCTGCCTTGAACCGGACCGTTCAATCAGGCTTAATCGATTTCCGCCAGCACCTTCAGATGGGCGACCACGCTGCGCCCGAGCGCCGACAGGTTGTACCCTCCTTCAAGGCAACTGACGATGCGGCCGTGCGCGTACTGCCGGGCGATCAGCATCACCTGTTTCGTGATCCAGGCATAGTCGTCTTCGAGCAAACCCATCTGGCCCAGATCATCTTCGCGGTGGGCATCGAAACCGGCCGAGATGAAGAGCATTTGCGGCTGATGCGCATGCAGTGCCGGCAACCATTTATCGGCGACTACCTGACGTACGATCTCGCCGCCACTGAAGGCCGGCACACCGACGTTGACCATGTTGTGCAATCCAGGCTTGCTGCCCGGATCCTCGACAAACGGATACAGCGCATCCTGAAAAAAACTCACCATCAGCACGCGCGGATCATCGCGAAAGGCATCATGCGTACCGTTTCCGTGATGAACATCAAAGTCGATAATCGCGACCCGCTGCAAGCCATGGAATTCGATGGCACGGCGCGCAGCGATCGCGACATTGTTAAACAGGCAGAAGCCCATCGGTGCACTTGGCGTGGCGTGATGACCGGGCGGGCGGATCGAGCAGAAAGCGTTATCCAGTTCGCCCGCCATTACCGCATCGGTTGCCGCCACCGCCGCGCCGGCAGCACGCAATGCTGCGGTCATGCTGTGCGCATTGAGCGAAGTATCGGGATCGATCGGATAGTGCGGATCGACATCGGGACTATCGGCCGGCACATGGTCGGCCACCAGCGCAATGGCCTCGGCGCTGTGCACGCTGGCCAGCATCGCGAGGGTCGCCAACGGCGCTTCGTGGTGCTGCAACAAATCGCTGATGCGACTGGCGATCAGCTGATCTTCGATAGCTTGCAGCCGCGCGGGCGACTCGGGATGCCACGATCCCATATCATGGCGCTTGCAATCGGAATGGGTAAAGAAGCCTGTGCTCATGGGGCCTTGACGGTGATTGGCATCGCGCCAACAAACATGTTCTGTCGGGCAATGCCCGGCGTTCTCGAATAGAATCGGCCAAGTGTAACCAAGATTGCTGCACACAAGTATGTCCACCCGACTATTCTCTGACCCTACTCATGTATTCAACCGTTCACGCTGCAGCAAAACAGATTAACCAGATCGTCGTTGGCAAGGAACTTCAGGTGCGTCAGGCGCTGGTCTGCCTGCTGGCGGGTGGTCATCTGTTGATCGAGGACGTGCCGGGGGTCGGCAAGACCACGCTGGCCCACGCGCTGGCGATTTCGCTGGGTATGCAATTTAATCGTGTGCAATTTACCAGCGACCTGATGCCGGCCGATGTGGTCGGCGTCTCTATCTTCGACCGCGAAAGCAGCGGTTTCGTATTCCACCCGGGGCCGATCTTCACGCAAGTGTTGCTGGGCGACGAGATCAACCGTGCCACCCCGAAAACTCAGTCCGCACTGCTCGAAGCCATGGAAGAACGACAGGTCACCGCCGACGGCGTCACGCGCGCACTGCCGCAGCCGTTTTTTGTGATCGCCACACAAAATCCGTCCCACCAGATTGGTACTTTCCCGCTGCCGGAATCCCAGCTTGATCGCTTCCTGATGTGCCTGTCGCTCGGTTATCCGGACGCTGCCGCCGAGCGTGCGCTGCTGATGGGTGAGGACAGACGCAGCCTGCTGAAAGCACTGAGCGCAGCGATGCAGCCGGCCGAACTGCTGGCCGCACGAGCCGGGCTGGCCAACATCCATACCTCCGACAAGCTGATCGACTATGTCCATGCGCTGGTACTGGCATCGCGCCAGAATGGCCTGTTCCACGAAGGCCTGAGTCCGCGCGCTGCCATCGCGCTGGTGCAGGCCGCGCGCGCCTGGGCCGCACTCGAAGGCCGCAATCACGTCATTCCCGAAGACGTGCAAGCCGTGCTGGTGCCGGTGGCGGCGCATCGGCTGCGACCACTGAAATCAGCCGGCGGAGCGGCGCTGGCCAGTCGCGATCTGATCGCCCGGATGATGCAGTCGGTCGCACTCTGAGGAAGCTGGCATGACGCTCCAGCGCAACCGGATCGGCACATGGATCGATCGCTGGCTGTACCGGCTGGCTGGTCCGGAAGCGGGCGAAATCATGCTGGACCAGCGCCGCGTCTTCATCGTGCCGACCGGAGCAGGCTGGGGCTTTGCCGCGATGCTGACACTGCTGTTCATCGGCTCGGTCAACTACAACCTGAACCTTGGCTTTGCCTTCACGTTTTTGATCGCCTCCTGCGCCGTCGTCGACATGCACCTGACCTTCCGCAATCTGGCTTATCTGCATTTGGCACCGGGCCGCGCTGCTGCCGTGTTTTGTGGCGACACGGCTCTGTTCGAGCTGCAGCTGATCAACCGCCGCAAGCATGACCGGTATGCGATCTGGCTGGATTTTTACGGCCACGCCGCAGCGGTGGCACAAGCGATCGACGTCGCCGCATCGGGCACGAGCAGCGTGACGCTGGGGGTGGCAAGCACCGTCCGTGGCTGGCTGCCGGCACCCCGCGTGCGGCTGGTCACGCGCTTTCCGCTGGGCTTGTTGCGGGCCTGGAGTTACTGGCAGCCGGACCTGCGCGTGCTGGTCTATCCGCATCCCGAAGAGAACGCGCCACCACTGCCGCTGGCAGCAAGTCCGGCGGCGCATGGGGTCGGCCTCGCGGGCAACGACGACTTCGCCGGCATTCGTCCCTACCGGGCCGGTGACCCGCTGCAGCAACTGGCCTGGCGGCAGATTGCCCGGATTGATCCGGCGCTCGGCGGCATGCTGCTGACCAAGCATTTCGAAGGTGGTGCGGCCAGCGAGTTGGTGATCGACTTTGCCGCCCTGCCACGCGCAATGGATCTGGAACTGAAGCTCTCACGCATGACCCGCTGGATACTCGATGCCGAAGCCGGCGGCTTGGCCTATGCATTCCGGCTCGGCGCGCTGGACCTGCCACCGGCACACGGACCGGCACAGCAGGCCATCTGCCTGCAGGCGCTGGCCGAGTTCGCATGAAGCCGTCATCGCGCCGGCTGAACAACCCGATGTCGCGCGATAAGACCGACATGCTGAGCTTGCTGGTGGCTTGCCTGCTGGTGCTGCTACCGCATTTTTTTCACTTGCCGCTCTGGATATCGGCCGGCGTCGTGACGCTGCTGGGCTGGCGCAGCTGGATCACGTGGACCGGCAGGCGCTTGCCGCCGCGCTGGCTATTGCTGCCGATTGCAGCGCTGGCGATGGGCGGCATTTATCTGGCGTACCGCACCTTCCTCGGGCGCGACGCCGGGGTCGCAATGCTGGCACTACTGCTTATCCTCAAACTGCTCGAAATGCATGCCAAACGCGATCTGTTCGTCGTGCTGTTCCTGAGTTTTTTCCTGCTGCTGACGAACTTTTTCTATTCGCAGAATATCGCCACCGCGCTGATGATGGCGATCGCCGTACTGGCGCTGCTCACCGCGCAACTATCCTTTCAGTTCACCGGCGCCGTGCCACCATTCAAAAAGAAGCTGCGCCTGGCCGGGCTGATCGTCGGCCTGGCGACGCCACTGATGCTGGTGTTGTTCCTGCTCTTCCCGCGTATCCAGGGACCGCTGTGGGGCATGCCGGGCGATGCCTCCGGCGCGCGTAGCGGACTGTCCGATTCAATGACACCGGGGATGATTTCGTCGCTGGCGCTGTCCGACGAGATCGCCTTCCGGGTCAGGTTCATCGATCCTGTCCCGCCGCAGGCCAGCCTGTACTGGCGCGCTACCGTGTTATCCAGTTTCGATGGCCGTACCTGGACCGCACTGCCGCAGACGCCAATGAAAGCCGGCAGCGTGCAGGCATTACCGGGCAGTACGTCAACGCGCTATGAGGTGACGATGGAGCCGCATGGGCGACGCTGGCTATTTGCGCTGGAGACGCCGCTCGCGCCGCCACAACTCAGTGGCAGCAGCGCCTATCTGGCCAACGATTTCCAGCTGCTGGCCACGACTCGCATCGGCAGCCGGCTGCGCTACGAGGTCACCTCCTGGACTCAATCTTCGCTGCAAGCCGGGGGCACCCCCGATGAACTGAACGACGCGTTGCAACGCACGGTCGGCTATAACCCGGCCACGACAGACTTCGCACGCCGCTTGCTGGCGCAGTCGAGCGACAGCGCCGAACTGGTCGGCCTGGTCCTGCAGTACTTCCGGCGCGAGCCGTTCAGCTACACGCTGGAACCTCCCCTGCTGGGACGCAATTCGGTCGACGAATTCCTGTTCTCCAGCCGGGCCGGTTTTTGCGAACACTATGCATCGGCCTTCGTGGTGCTGATGCGCGAACTGGGTATCCCTGCCCGCGTCGTGACCGGCTACCAGGGCGGCGAAATCAACCCGAGCGACGGCTACATGGAAGTGCGCCAGAGCGATGCCCATGCCTGGGCCGAAGTGTGGATCGAACAGCGCGGCTGGATCCGGGTCGACCCGACCGGCGCGGTCGCCCCCGAGCGGATCCAGCGCAGCGTCGCCAGCCAGTCGGCGCGACGTCTTTTTGGCGGGCTGGTCACGCTGTCACCGGCACGCGATTCCTGGCTGGCAATGACGCGATTCAGCTGGGATGCACTGTCGAATGCGTGGAACCAGCGCGTCCTGAATTATTCGCCCGAGCAGCAAAAAAGCCTGGTCGCCCGGCTCGGCATCGACAATATCGACTGGCCCGTGCTAACCGCGCTGATGCTGGCTGCCGGCAGCCTGGTGATGGCGGTGATGATGCTGCCGCTACTGATGAATCGCATCAGGGTGAACCCTGCAGACAAGCTGTATGCGACGTTTTGCCGGCGCATGGCCCGCTACGGCATCACCCGTGCAGCGCACGACGGACCGCGCACGTTCATGGCCGCCGTGACGGCCAGTGCACTGCTGCCTGCGCCCAAAAAAGTGGCAGCACTGCGTTTTCTGGACGGCTACGAAGCGCTGCAGTATGGTACGGTGGAGCCCCGCCGGCGCAGTGCTGCGCTATCCCGATTACATTCTTTACTGACCGCATGTCGATGACTTTTTCCGTATTTTTCCACCATGCCGTGCGCTGTACCGCCCTCACCCTCGCCTTCGGTTTCGCCAGTCCTTCGCAATCGGCACCGGCCCGCCCCACCAGTACTCACCTGGGCGAATTCGCTGATTTTTCGCAATGGAACGCCGTCGCTGACTTCATCGACCTGATGGTAGCGCGCCATGGGTTCGACCGCGCCACGCTGACGGCGCTGTTCCGCCAGACTGCGTATGTCGAACGCGCCGTCCAGCTCATGAAACCGGCACCGGCAGGCCGCCCGAAAAACTGGAATGCCTACCGCGCCCGCTTCGTTGAACCGGTTCGCATCAATGGTGGCGTACGTTTCTGGGAGGACAATGCAAGCGCGCTGGCGCGTGCCGAAACGCAATTTGGCGTGCCCGCCGAAATCATCGTTGCCATCATCGGCGTCGAGACCGTCTACGGGCGCAACACGGGCAACTTCCGCGTGATGGATGCGATCACCACACTGGCCTTCGATTACCCGGACACGCCGACCCGCCTGACGCGGATGCAGTATTTTCGCGGCGAGCTGGAAAACACCTTGCTGTACGCGCGTGAATCCGGCATCGATCCGCTGAGCCTGGAAGGCTCGTATGCCGGCGCGATCGGCCTGCCCCAGTTCATGCCCGGCAGCATCCGGCAATATGCAGTGGATTTCGATGGCGATGGCAAGGTCGATCTGCGTAATTCGCAAGTCGATGCGATCGGCAGCGTGGCGAGCTTTCTGGTCAAGCATGGCTGGCATCCGGGCGAACCGATCGTTTTCCCGGCGACCGTCAGTGCAGACGACAGCAACGGCGCCCGGGCCTGGGATGCCTTTATCAATCAGGGACTGGAAGCCAAGTTCACCATCAGCGACCTGCGCGCGGCTGGCGTAAAGCCATCGACACCACTGCCGGACAACATGCTGTTCGGGCTGGTTGATCTACAGAATGGCACCGGTACACCGGAATTCTGGCTGGGCGCGGCGAACTTTTTTGCCATCACCCAGTACAACCGCAGCTTCTTTTATGCCATGTCGGTGGTTGACCTGAGCCGCGCCATCCGCTCTGCCCGGGCGATTAACCCTTGAGCATCGTCAACGCGATCTGCAAGGTCTCGCCATTGCCGTTGACCCAGATCTCACCATCCTGCATCGTGTATTGCAACTGCATGTTGCGCTGTGCGAGCTTGGCCATCTCGAGGCTGCTGGAGGGCGACAGGTTGATCACTTCAAGGTTGCGCGCCCGGTCAACGCGGCTGCCGATCTGGTTCCACCAGATCGGGCTGCTATAGCTGTAGCTATAAATCCTGACCTTGTCGGCGCGTCCGCAGGCTTTCAGGATGCGGCGCTCGTCGGGCTGGCCGACATCGATCCACAGGTCGATCGCACCGGTCAGATCTTTTTGCCAGATATCGGGTTCATCCGCGTCGGCAATTCCCTTCGCAAACACCAGCGACTCATGGGCGTGGCGCGCGAATGCCAGCAAACGAACCATCATGCGTTCGTCGGTTTCGGACGGATGGCGTGCAATAGTCAGCACGTGATTCTGGTAGTAATGCCTATCCATGTCGGCGATCTGGATATCTGCTTTGTAAATGGTTGCCTTGATTGCCATTGCGGGTGATTTTTCCTGAAGCGGTGGTTAGACAAATGCGGGATAGATGGTCGAATACGGCTGCGAAGCATAGCTGATCGCACTCTTGAACAGCATAAAAAATAAGGCCTGCGCCTATAATGAGCGCCCCGATTCCCGACTGCGCGCCGCCATCATGACTGTTCTCCCTGCCGACTCCACGCCATTCATCAGCGCGACCCGCACCTGGCTGGAACGCGCGGTGATCGGACTCAATCTGTGTCCGTTCGCCAAGGCCGTCCATGGCCGCAATCAGATCCGTTTTCAGGTCAGTGATGCGACGACGACGGACGCCTTGCTGGCTGACCTGAGCGCCGAACTGCGCATGCTGTCAGAGAGCGATCCTGCCGTCATCGATACCACCTTGCTGATCCATCCCCGGGTACTCGCCGACTTTCTCGACTACAACGATTTCCTCGATCTGGCCGATCAGGTGCTGGAAGACTTGCAGCTCGATGGCATCCTGCAGATCGCGAGTTTTCATCCGTATTACCAGTTCGCAGGAACCACGCCGGATGATATCGACAATTACACCAATCGCTCGCCTTATCCCACTTTGCATCTGCTGCGCGAAAGCAGCATCGACCGCGCGGTCGCGGCGTTTCCGGATGCATCGGCGATTTTCGAACGCAACATCGCTACGCTACACGTACTCGGCCATGCCGGATGGGACGCGCTAGGCCTGACATCGCCGGTGACACCGATCGCTACCGGCAAACCGGCCACCTGATCGCACAGGCAAATGAAGGCCGGGAAGCGACTCATTCCTTTGAGAATTATCAAATTATCATCACGACCACTGCCTACACTGGTTTTCGTGCGCAATGGCGTATCGAAAACAAAGCCATTACCGCTGCGATAAGGACTTGAAATAGTCGGGAAACAATGCAAAGAGACAATCAACAGGTCATAAATTTGTCAGGCCTGGCGGTGACTACATTGATTTTTGCCATATCGATACCAGCTAAACGACCCTGTCAGCCATTTTTACGATCGCTGACAAACTCGTTATAAAAAATGCGGCCGTCGTTGCAACTGTATTAATTTGATGTAGTCCAAGCATTAATTGCCTTTAAGCCACAACCGATGCATTTTTCCTTGTACACTCAACTTGCCCTATGGAATTATTTAGATTATGACTACTCAGCTAGAACACACTATGACCAGCAACCGTCTCTCAGACCAGTTAGCGTACGATCCGAACAACCTGCTTGATTCATTGATCAGCAAGTTGAACCTTAAAAACGATGCGGCTTTATCGCGTGCGCTGGAAGTGGCACCGCCTGTCATCAGCAAGATTCGCCATCGCCGCCTGCCGGTCGGTGCTTCACTGCTGATCCGCATGCATGAAGTCAGTGACCTGAGCATTCGCGATCTGCGGGTGCTGATGGGCGACCGGCGCGACAAGTTCCGCATCAGCGACAAGCAGTTCAAACCGAAAGACGGCAGTACCGACGGTCAGGACGACGGCGAAGCGTAAAGATCAGGATCATCTGAATCAACTAGATGATCCTTTTTTATGGGTAGTACCCGCTTGAGTTAAGACACGACAAGCGGGTAATGACTGCGCCGCTCAGGCCGGAAATATCCCGGTAGACAGATAGCGGTCGCCGCGATCACAGACGATGAATACGATGGTGGCATTCTCGACGGTCTGCGACACTCTCAGGGCGACTTCGCATGCTCCTGCTGCGGATGGCCCGCAAAAAACACCCTCTTCGGCAGCAAGTCGTCGCGCCATGGTTTCGGCGGCGGACTGGCTGACGTTCTCGACCTGATCGACACGCGCACGGTCAAAAATCTTGGGCAGATACGCCTCCGGCCATTTGCGGATGCCGGGAATCTGCGATCCTTCTTCGGGTTGCGCACCGATGATCCGGATCGCCGGATTTTTTTCCTTCAAAAATTGCGACACGCCCATGATGGTGCCGGTGGTCCCCATCGCACTGACAAAATGCGTGACCTTGCCATCGGTATCGCGCCAGATTTCCGGGCCGGTTGTCTGATAGTGGGCTAGTGGATTATCGGCGTTGGCAAACTGGTCCAGAATCGTGCCCTCGCCGTCTTTCTGCATTTTTTCTGCCAGGTCGCGTGCGTATTCCATGCCGCCGGTCTTCGGGGTCAGGATGATCCTGGCACCGTATGCCGCCATGCTTTGCTTGCGTTCTTCACTAAGATTTTCCGGCATCAGCAAGATCATCTTGTAGCCGCGCATTGCGGCCACCATGGCCAGCGCGATGCCGGTATTGCCGCTGGTGGCTTCGATCAGCGTATCGCCCGGCTTAATAGTGCCCCGCTCTTCGGCCAGCCGGATCATCGAGCGCGCAGCACGGTCCTTGACTGATCCTGCCGGGTTGTTGCCTTCGAGTTTGCCGAGAATGATGTTGTTACGCTGACGAACGCTGTCTCCGCCTATGCGTGTGAGCTGGATCAGTGGCGTGTTGCCGATAGTGTCTTCTAGGGTCAGGTAAGCCATGGTGTCCGGTCGCGTAAAGTTAAGCCGATCATTCTAAACGCAGATGTACCGGCACGTGCTGATGACCGGCAAAGCGCCGGTACCGCAAGTGCTTATTTGGTCCGGGCGGTAGCCTTGCGCGGCTTTCCATCGACGGTCAATCCGGCCCCGGAAAGACGCACCGCGCTTTTAGTCTTGATGCCTTTGACACGCTGTTCGAGATCCGGCCAATCCTTGAAATTGCCGCCCTTCTTGCGTTCATCCAGAATGGTTTGCGACATGCGTGGTCCTATTCCCTTGATACCGTCTAGTGCAGCCTGGTCTGCCTGATTGACATCGACCGGCGCTGTGGCGTGGCAGGTGCTGGCAATAACAATGGCCATGCCCAGCAAATACTTTTTGATCATGAACTGTTCCCCTTGATACCTCGTTGAACTACCGGAGAGCCAGTATTCATCGAACCGGGGAAGTGCAGGAAGACTTCGGTACGCGGCCGCCATTGGGCACACACCGAAGTCCTGTTTTGCGTCAGCCGAACAACTCTTCGCTGGTCACCGTCGCCGTTCCAAGCTTGCCGACGACAATGCTACCGGCCTTGTTGGCCAGCACCGCCGCTTCAGGTAACGATTTCCCGGCACCGAGCATGGCTGCCATCGTGGCAATGACCGTGTCGCCTGCGCCTGATACATCAAAAACTTCGCGTGCCATGGCAGGCGTGTGTAACACCTCGGCGTCGGTGTAAAGAGTCATGCCTTCTTCGGATCGGGTCAATAGCAAGGCCTCGAGCCGCAGTGTCTGGCGCAGCTGCTGTGCTTTGGTGGTCAGTTCGGCTTCGTCGCGCCAGCTGCCCACGACGCGCTTGAATTCCGACTTGTTCGGCGTGAGCAGCGTGGCCCCTGCGTAGCGCGAAAAATCATCGCCCTTCGGATCGACCAGCGTGCGCTTGCCGAGCCGCGTAGCCGACGCGATCATGTCGGCCACATTGACCAGGCTGCCTTTGGCGTAATCGGATAGCACGATGATGTCGTACTGCGGCAGGAGCGCGTTGTACTGCGTGAGTTTGTCGCGCAGGACGATATCGGTAGGCGCTTCTTCAAAATCAATCCGCAGCAATTGCTGCTGCCGGCCGATCACGCGCAATTTGATGATCGTCGAGATGGCGGGATCCCGGTTCAGGAAGCGACCGATCTTCAATTCATCGAGCTGACGCGCGATCGTGTCCGCCGCCTCGTCCGCACCGACCACGCCAAGCAGGCCCACTTGCGCCCCGAGCATGGCGGCATTGCGCGCGACATTGGCGGCACCGCCTAGGCGCTCTTCGCGCCGCTCGATGCGCACGATGGGCACCGGTGCTTCCGGCGAAATCCGGCTGACCTCGCCGAACCAGTAGCGGTCCAGCATGATGTCGCCAACGACGAGGATGCGACTTCCTGCACAGGCGTCGGGAGACATCATCATCCTGCCCGTGTCAGCACGGAACGGCCAATGCCGTGGTACTCGACGCCCGCCGCCACCATCGCATCAGGCTCGAACAGATTGCGGCCGTCGAAGATAACCGGCGTTTTCAGCAAGGTTTTCAACTGGCTGAAATCAGGACTGCGGAACGCCTTCCATTCGGTCACGATTACCAGCGCATCCGCCGCCTCGAGCGCCCCGGTCGGGCTATCGCAAAAACGGATACGCGCAGCAGCAACCGGATCAGCGGCAAAATCGAGCGCCAGTGCGCGTCGTGCTTCGGGCATCGCCACCGGATCATGCACGGCAACCGACGCGCCACGCGCCAGCAATTCGGCGATCAGTACCCGTGATGACGCTTCGCGCATGTCATCGGTGTTCGGCTTGAAGGCCAGTCCCCAGATGGCAAAATGCCGTCCTGTCAGGTTTTCGCCAAATCGGGCAACAATCTTGCTGCCCAACACATGCTTCTGACGATCATTGACCGCTTCGACCGCGCGCAGAATCAGCAACTCCTGACCGTTCGCCCGCGCTGTGCGCTCCAGTGCCTGTACGTCTTTCGGAAAACAGGAGCCGCCGTAGCCGCAACCGGCATACAGAAAACTGTAGCCGATACGCGGGTCCGAGCCGATGCCTTGGCGCACCGATTCGATATCGACGCCCACATGGTCGGCCAGGTTGGCCAGTTCGTTCATGAATGAAATGCGGGTTGCCAGCATCGCATTGGCGGCATATTTGGTGAACTCCGCCGAGCGCACATCCATCCAGAAAGTACGTTCGTGATTGCGGTTGAATGGCGCATACAGATTCTTCATCCACTGGCGCGCCTGCGTACCGGCAGCGCTTGCATCACAGCCGATGACGATGCGATCGGGGCGCATGAAGTCTTCCACCGCCGCACCCTCTTTCAGGAACTCCGGATTCGAGACAACCGAAAAACTGGCCGTGCTGTCGCGTGCAGTCAATTCGACTTGCATCGCTGCGCTGACCTTGTCGGCCGTCCCGACCGGCACCGTGGACTTGTCGACCACGACCTTGAAGCCGGTCATGTGCCGGCCGATATTGCGCGCCGCCGCCAACACATACTGCAGGTCGGCCGAGCCATCTTCGTCAGGCGGTGTGCCCACTGCAATGAACTGGATATCGCCATGCGCGACACTGGCCGCCACGTCGGTTGAAAAAGTCAGTCGTCCGGCAGCACGATTGCGTGCCACCACATCGGCCAGGCCGGGTTCATGGATAGGAATGCCGCCACCATTGAGGATGTCGATCTTGCTTTGATCGACATCGAGGCAAAACACGGTATTGCCGAGTTCAGCCAGGCAAGCGCCAGTCACCAGACCCACATAGCCTGTACCAATTATCGTTATTTTCATCGCGGAGTTCTCGCTGCAAATGCGTGCCCGCCGACGCAGGCACGCTGGTTAGTTCATCACGTTCAATTCTTCGGTACGGCGCGGCGAATAGGTTTCCCAGCGACTGCAGCCAGGACATTGCCAATAAAACTGGCGGGCCTTGAAACCGCAATGACTGCACTGGTAGCGCGCCAGTTTCTGGGCATAGCCATGCACCAGATTTTTGACCAGCGACAGCTCAGGTCGCACGCTCGGTGGCGCATCCATCAAACGCGCATCGAGCAGCTTGTCGAGGCCAAGCAAGGTCGGCGTACGACGCAGCTCGTCGCTGACCAGCTGGTTGGCAGCCTCGACGCCATCGAGCTCGAGGACCGCCTTGAACACCACCTCCAGCAAATCGATTGACGAGGCTTCGGCCATGTAGGACTTGAGCAGGTTAGCCCCTTCCTGGGGTCGACCCAGTGTCCGGTAGCCATCCATCAAACGCTGCGCCACCAGCGCGACGTGCGGCACGCTTTGCTGTTCGACGCGTCGCCAGGCAAGCAGCGCCCCTTCGACATCACCCTTGGCCAGATGCACGTCACCGATCAGCAAGGTCGCCCGGACGTTCTTGCGATCAGCCAGCAAGGCCTTGTCGAGCACCAGCAAGGCCGCGTCGGCGTGGGTATGCACCAGTTCATCCTGCGCAATTTCGCAATAGAACTGGGCGATCTCTTTCTGGCGGCCGCCGGCACCGGACTCTTGCAAGGCGGTGGCGGCATCGATGGCACGGGTCCATTCTTTTTCGCGCTGATAGATTTCGAGCAGCGCCCGGCGGGCCTGCGCACTGTACTGGGTCTCGACCAGCCGGTTGAAGGTTTCTTCGGCGCGGTCCAGCAGGCCGGCCTTCAGGTAATCCTGACCGAGTTCGTACTGCGCATGGACCTGGTGCTCCAGCGGCAGGTCGGGACGTGCCAGCAGGTTTTGATGCACGCGGATGGCGCGTTCTGTTTCACCCCGACGGCGGAACAGATTGCCCAGCGCGAAGTGCAACTCGACGGTTTCGGGATCGAGCTTGACGATTTCAATGAAGGCATCGATGGCCTTGTCAGGCTGCTCGTTGAGCAAAAAATTCAAGCCCTTGAAATAGCCGCTCGGCAGGGTGCGCGACTCAGCCACCAGCTGACGGATATCGACCCGGGCCGCGATCCAGCCCAAGCCAAAAAAGACCGGGATACCAAGTAACCACCAGATTTCAAATTCCATGTGCTACCGGACTTTCCTGTGTTTGATCGGACGTTCGTAGTGCATCAGCCCACCACCGAATCAGGTTGTGGCGGCTGGGACCGTGCTGCACGCACCGCCTGCTGCTCTTGCAACATGGTGGCGATGACTTTTTTGTGACGGGTCAGTTCCCGCCGATGACGTACGAAGCTAGGCAACATGCCGAACACGCCAAGGATTGCACCGGTGGCAAAGAAACCGAACAGCAGCAATACCAGCGGACCACGGATTTCATAGCCGAGGAAAAAATTCAAGGCAGCTTCCTGAGTGTTCTTGAGCGCAAAGCCAAAAAACACGATGGCCACCACGACGGATAAAATTTTCAGAAGGAATTTCATGTGCATCTCCTTGTTGGCCAGGCCGATGGTATCAGCCCCGGGTTGCGCAAGCGGTGGAATATGCAACAGCCGCTTAATTGCCATCGCCAATGCGAACCGCCGAAATTGACCGTAAAAAAAACGGCATCCAGGGATGCCGTTTCATTTTCGTGCAAACAACTCAGTCTTCGATGATCGGTTGTCCAACCATCGCGTCCACCCGCTCGCGCAATTCCTTGCCCGGTTTGAAGTGCGGCACCCGTTTTTCGGGAACCATCACTTTTTCACCGGACTTCGGATTGCGTCCGATCCGCGGTGGCCGGCTGTTCAATGAAAAACTGCCGAACCCGCGAATCTCGATGCGCTGGCCGGTGGCAAGCGCATCGATCATCGCATCGAGAATCGTCTTGACCGCATAATCCGCGTCTTTGGCAACCAGTTGCGGATACCGTTCGGCCAAGCGAGCTATGAGCTCCGACTTTGTCATCTACAGACTCGTCAACATTAGTTCTTGTTGTCGAATTTAGCTTTGAGCAACGCGCCCAGGCTGGTGGTACCGGAAGCAGCGTTCGAATCCGAAGCAGTCGACATCTTGCGCATTTCTTCTTGCGTCTCGACGTTGTCCTTGGCTTTGATCGACAGCTGGATACCACGTGCCTTACGGTCGATGTTCAAGACCATGGCTTCGACGGTATCGCCGACTTTCAGGTGCGTACCGGCATCTTCAACGCGGTCGCGCGAGATTTCGGAAGCGCGCAGATAGCCTTCAACTTCTTCGGACAACTGGATCACGGCGCCCTTAGGCTCGACCATCTTGACTACGCCGGTAACCAGCGAGCCCTTGTCGTTCATGGCGGCGAAGTTGTTGAACGGATCGCCTTCGAGTTGCTTGACACCCAGTGAAACGCGCTCGCGCTCGACATCGATGGCCAACACGATGGCTTCGAGTTCGTCGCCTTTTTTGAACCGGCGAACAGCTTCTTCGCCTGTTTCGGTCCACGACAGATCCGACAGATGCACCAGACCGTCGATGTTGCCAGCCAGGCCGATGAACACGCCGAAGTCGGTGATCGACTTGATCGCGCCGCGAACTTTGTCGCCCTTCTTGTGTGTGACAGCGAAGTCATCCCAAGGATTGGCTTTGCATTGCTTCATGCCGAGGCTGATACGACGACGCTCTTCGTCGATCTCAAGAACCATGACTTCAACTTCGTCGCCCAGTTGGACAACTTTGTTTGGTGCCACGTTCTTGTTGGTCCAGTCCATTTCGGACACGTGGACCAGACCTTCGATACCCTGCTCGACTTCAACGAATGCGCCGTAGTCGGTGAGGTTCGTGACCTTGCCGAACAGACGGGTGCTTTGCGGGTAACGACGTGACAGACCGGTCCAAGGATCGTCGCCCAGCTGCTTAACACCCAGCGAAACGCGGTTCTTTTCTTGATCGTACTTGAGGACCTTGGCAGTGATTTCCTGACCAACGGTGAGCACTTCCGATGGGTGACGCACACGACGCCATGCCAGATCGGTGATGTGCAACAGACCATCGATACCGCCCAGGTCCACGAATGCGCCATAGTCGGTGATGTTCTTGACGATACCGGTAACGACGGTACCTTCCTTGAGCGTTTCCATCAGTTTCTGACGCTCTTCACCCATCGATGCTTCGATGACGGCGCGGCGGGACAGAACGACGTTGTTACGCTTGCGGTCAAGTTTGATAACCTTGAATTCGAGGGTCTTGCCTTCGAACGGGGTGGTGTCCTTGACCGGACGGGTATCGACCAGCGAACCTGGAAGGAACGCGCGAATACCATTGGTCAGCACGGTAAGACCGCCCTTGACCTTGCCATTGACGGTACCGATAACGATCTCGCCGGACTCCATCGCTTTTTCGAGCGAGAGCCACGATGCGAGGCGCTTGGCCTTGTCGCGGGACAGGATGGTATCGCCGAAACCGTTTTCCAACGATTCAATGGCAACAGAGATGAAATCACCAACGTTGACTTCGAGTTCGCCATTGTCGTTCTTGAATTCTTCGATTGGAATGAAGGCTTCTGACTTCAGACCGGCGTTGACGATAACGAAGTTATGGTCAAGACGGACGACTTCAGCAGAGATCACTTCGCCGGAACGCATGTCCTGGCGCAACAACGATTCTTCAAAAAGAGCGGCAAAACTTTCCATACCAACAGCGGATTCAGTAGATGAGACAGTAGTCATAGCGAGGTTTTGAGCAGGTTGCCTGTGGTGGACAAGTTCAACGTGAACGGGCCAGTCAGAGGGTTAGGTGTGTTTATGTTCTTTGCCGCTTTGCGCTGCAAGGAACTCCAGATAGAACAATTACTTTACTGCGGGATGGGACTCCTCCCGTTTGCGTGCTGCTGCGTACCAGGCCAATACCTGAGTGACGGCGGCTTCTGCCGTCATGTTCGAGGTTTCCAGCAAGTACGCATCCTCGGCGGGCCTCAGCGGTGCGATGGTGCGGTTGGCATCACGCGCATCGCGTTCGTTCAGGTCTTTCAGGAGGTCGTGCATATTAGCAGACATTCCCTTGGCGATCAATTGCTTGAATCGCCGCCCGGCGCGCGCTTCCGCGCTGGCGGTCAGGAACACCTTGAGCGTGGCGCGCGGAAAAATCACCGTCCCCATATCGCGCCCATCGGCGACCAGTCCCGGTGGCGAGCGAAACCCGAGCTGCAACGCGTACAGCGCTTGCCGCACGGTGGGCAGCGTCGCGATGCGCGATGCCAGATTACCGACCTCTTCGGCACGAATCGCGGCGCTCACGTCTTCGTTCGATAGGAAGACATGCTCGCCATTGAAATGACAATTGAGTCCTGCGGCAGCTTTGGCCAGGCCGTGTTCATCGGTCGGATCGATATGCTTGCGCATCGCCGACAGGGCCGTGAGCCGGTACAAGGCACCGGAATCCAGGTAATGCAATCCCAACCGCACGGCCACGAGATGCGCCACCGTTCCTTTGCCCGAAGCGGTCGGGCCATCGATGGTGATGACTGGGATGGTGGTCAGTGGCATGGTCGGGAGCTTCAAAGAGAGTGCGTGGCGACAGTCGCGAAGACGTCGAAATAATCGGGGAAAGTTTTTGCCACGCAGTCAGGATCGTTGATACGGATAACTGCACCGCGCCGCGCTGCGCCATCCAGCGATGCCAGCGAAAAGCACATGGCCATCCGGTGGTCGTCGTAGGTATCGATCTCGGCAGCGGCGATCTCGCGCGGTGGTGTGATGCGCAGGTAGTCGGCGCCCTCTTCGATGGTCGCACCCAGCTTGCGCAATTCGGTGGCCATTGCATGAATGCGGTCGGTTTCCTTGACGCGCCAGCTACCGATATTGCGCAGCGTGCTGGTGCCATCAGCGTACAGCGCAGCCATTGCGATCGTCATCGCGGCGTCGGGGATGTGATTGAAATCGGCATCGATGGCTTTCAGCACACCACTGGCGCTGGCCTCGATCCAGCTCTCGCCCATCGTGATGGTCGCGCCCATTTGCTGCAGCGACTCGACGAAACGCACGTCGCCCTGGATGCTATTGCTGCCCACGCCCTCGACCCGCACCGGCCCGCCGGTGATCGCGCCGGCAGCCAGGAAATACGACGCCGATGACGCATCGCCTTCAACATGGAGGCGACCCGGACTGACGTAATGCTGGCCCGCGGCGATCGCGAACGATTGCCAGCCATCGCGCGTGACCTCGATGCCGAAGCGGCGCATCAGGTTGATGGTGATCTCGATGTAGGGCTTGGAAATGAGCTCGCCGATGACATTGATGGTGACTGCTTGCTCATGCGCGATCAGTGGCGCGACCATCAGCAACGCTGTCAGGAATTGGCTCGACACATTGCCTCGCACCTCCAGCGTGCGCGCAGCGACACGGCCGGCGCGAATGTGCAATGGCGGAAAACCGGGCACGCCGGTGTAAGCGATCTGCGCGCCAATGGCATTGAGCGCATCGACCAGGTCACCAATCGGCCGCTCGTGCATGCGTGCCACGCCATGCAAGGTGTAGTCGCCGCCTATGATCGCCAGCGCTGCTGTCAGTGGCCGGATTGCCGTACCGGCATTGCCCATGAACAGGTCGGCCTGCCGGTTCGGGAAAGCACCCGCGCCGCCGGTGACGGTGTAATCCTGCGTGGTGCCGTTGCGCTGCCAGGCTATGCCCAGCGATTGCAAGGCGTTGAGCATGACTTGCGTATCGTCGGACGCCAGCACATCGCGAATATCGGTCGTGCCTCGTGAAAGCGCCGCCAGCAGCAGCACCCGGTTGGAAATACTTTTTGACCCCGGCAACCTGACCGTGCCCTGCGCGCGACGCGCCGGTTGCAAGTCGATATGGGAAGGGTAGTCAGACTTCGCTTGCATCAATCACCACCTTGTTTTACGTGCAGCTCCGCGACTTCAATCGCGCTGATCCAGTTGTGTCGCGCTTGCTGCGCAGTGGCGTAGACCGCTTCGAGTCCGGCACCATCGCGCTCTGCCAGCATCCGGCGCAAGCCATGTAACTGATCGAGGTAGGCATCGAGCTCTCCCAGCAGCGCAGGCTGGTTGGCCAGCGAAATATCACGCCACATTTCCGGCGACGAACCGGCGATACGCGTGAAATCCCGGAAGCCGCTGGCGGCATACTGGAACAGCAATCCGGCATGCGGCTTGCGCGCGATCGCGTCGACCAGCGCATACGACAGCAGATGCGGCAAATGGCTGACGGCGGCGAAGACGCGGTCGTGATCTTCCGCGCTGAGGCGGTGGATTTGTGCGCCGCAGGCTTGCCAGGCTGAGGCAACCCGGTCGATGTCCTCGGCGCTATTTTCCGGCAAGGTCGTCAGCACGACTTTCTTGCCGAAGTACAAATCGGCAATCGCCGCTTCAGGACCGTTCTGCTCGCGCCCGGCAATCGGATGGCCGGGGATGAACTGGCCGATCTTGTCGCCCAGCGCCGCCCGCGCCGCCGCGACCACATCGGCCTTGGTGCTGCCGGCATCCGTCACGACCGTGCCCGGTTGCAGGTGCGGTGCAATCGCGCGCAGGATGGCACCGATTTGCGCGACGGGCGCGGCAATGAGCACCAGGTCGGCATCGCGCACGGCCTCTTCGGCCGAAGCCGAAATGGTGTCGATGATGCCCAGCGCCTGCGCCCGCACCAGCACTTCCGCAGACCGGCCAAAACCGGCGATCTGGTCGACCCGGCCTGCACGGGTCAGCGCCAGCGCGAAGGATCCGCCAATCAGGCCGACACCAAAGATGGCGACTTTTTTCAGCATGATGGTCAAGCGAGGATCGCGTTCAGGGCAGTGATGAAAGTCGCGTTCTCGGCCGGCAAGCCGATCGAGACACGCAGCCATTGCGGCAAGCCGTAATTGCCGACCGGCCGCACGATCACGCCGCGCTTGAGCAAGGCCAGGTTGATGCGTGCACCGGCACCATCATCTTCGCCAACGTGCACCAGCACGAAGTTGCCCGATGACGGCACGTACTGCAGGCCGAGCGCATCAAATGCGGCCGTCAGTTGCACATAACCGGCACTGTTGAGCTGCGCGCTTTTGGCCAGGAACGCCTCGTCGTTCAATGCGGCAATCGCGGCGGCTTGCGCCATCGAATTGACGTTGAATGGCTGGCGGATCCGGTTGAGCAAATCAGTCACTGCCGGCTGCGCAATACCGAAGCCGATCCGCAAACCGGCCAGTCCGAACGCCTTCGACAGCGTGCGCGAAACCAGCAGGTTCGGATACTGGCGCACCCATGCGATCGAGTCGTATTGCAGTTCGGGCGCGAGGTATTCGTTGTAGGCTTCATCGAGCACGACCACGACTTGCGGTGGCACTTGCGCGAGGAAAGCAGCGATCGCCTCTGCGGGCAAAAAGGTGCCGGTCGGGTTATTCGGATTGGCAATAAAAACCAGTCGTGTGTCGGCCGTGATTGCCGCTGCCATCGCCGTCAAGTCATGACCGAAATCCTGTGCCGCGACGACGACGGCTTTGCCGCCCACCGCCTGCGTCGCCAGCGCGTACACCGCAAACGAATACTGCGCATAAATCACTTCGTGGCCCGGCTCGACGAGCGCGTGCGCAGCCAGTTCGAGGATATCGTTACTGCCATTGCCGAGCGTGATCCACTCTTGCGCGACAGCGTATTTGGTGCCGATGACCGCCTTCAGTGCGAAGCCATTGGCGTCGGGATAACGACCGAGGTCCGACATCGCATCCAGCATGGCCTGGCGCGCCGACTCCGGCATGCCGAGCGGGTTTTCATTGGACGCCAGCTTGACGATGTTCGCTTCATCGAGGCCGAATTCGCGGGCCACTTCGGAGATCGGTTTGCCGCCTTGATAGGGAGCGATGGCACGGATGTACTCGGGGCCGAATTGAAATGACATGATGGATTCCGTAGTAGTTTCAAGAGCGCGCTTACAGGCTGGCCGGATACGAGCCCAGCAGCTTGAAAAACGCCGCATTGGTTTTCAGTTCATCGAGCGCCTGCGCGACTTTGGCGTCGTGCGCGTGGCCTTCGACGTCGACGTAAAAGTAATACTCCCAGGTCCCCATGCGCGCCGGACGGGATTCGAACCGTGTCATCGAGACACCGTTTTCGGCCAGTGGCGCGAGCAGGTTATAGACCGCACCGGGTTTGTTCGCTACCGACAATACCAGTGAAGTCTGATCCTTGCCGCTCGGCGTTGTGTGCAAGCGGCCGATGATGGCAAAGCGGGTCCGATTGTGCGGATCATCCTGGATATGTGCATTGACGACTTGCAGGCCGTAGTTGGCACCGGCAATCTCGCTGGCGACCGCAGCGCAATGCGGATCCTCGCCGGCCATCCGCGCCGCTTCACCATTCGAGGCAACCGCCTGGCGCGCGATACTGCCGACATGCATGTTCAGCCAGACCTGGCATTGCGCCAGGGCTTGCGAGTGCGCGCAAATCTGCGTGATGCCATCGAGCGTGCCGGAGCGCGTCATCAGGCTGTGGTGCACCGGGATCGAGATTTCGCCGCTGATGGCCAACGTGGTCTGCAGCAGCAAATCGAGCGTGCGGTTGATCACGCCTTCGGATGAATTTTCGATCGGCACGACGCCAAAATCGGCCGTGCCGGCTTCGGTGGCGCGGAACACTTCATCGATCGAGGCGCACGGCATGCCTTCAACCGCGTGGCCGAATTGCTGGTACACAGCTTGTTCGCTGAAGGTGCCGGCCGGCCCGAGATAGGCCACCGTGACGCGCTTTTCGAGTGCGCGGCACGCCGACATGATCTCGCGAAAAATGGTTTGGACATCGGTCGCTACCAGCGGACCGGGATTGCGCTCGGCGACGCTGCGCAAGACTTGCGCTTCGCGTTCCGGACGGAATACCGGCGCATTGGTTTCGGCTTTGACGTGGCCGACTTGCTGGGCCACGCTGGCGCGCTCATTGAGCAAGGCAAGGATTTGCGCGTCGATCGAATCGATCTGTTCGCGCAGCGGTTTGAGTTTGCTATCGATGGTCATTCGTCGGCCTGTGGTTGGTCACGCGCGGCACGATGCCGCGCTGGCGCAAGGGATTTACCGATGCGCGCTCTCGAATTCCTGCATCCAGGAAATCAGCGCTTGCACGCCTTCGATCGGCATCGCGTTGTAGATGGATGCCCGCATGCCGCCGACGGACTTGTGGCCCTTGAGCTGCAACAGATGGCGTTGTTTCGCCCCTGCCAGGAATGCTTCGTTCAGTGTTTCGTCGCGCAGGAAAAACGGCACGTTCATGCGTGAGCGGTCCGCTTTTGCGACGCGATTAAAGTACAGCTTGCTGCTATCAAGATAGTCATACAGCAGCGTCGCCTTGGCGATATTGCGTTGCTCCATCGCGGCCACGCCACCCTGGCGCTTGAGCCACTGGAACACCAGCCCGGCAATGTAGATGCCGTAGGTCGGCGGGGTGTTGTACATCGAACCGTTCTCGGCAACGATTTTCCAGTCGAAGGCCGACGGACAAATCGGCAGTGCGTGACCGAGCAGATCATCGCGCACGATGACGATGGTCAGGCCGGCCGGACCGATGTTTTTCTGGGCACCGGCAAACAGCACGCCGTAGTCGTCGACCTTGATCACGCGCGACAAAATATGCGACGAAACATCGGCCACCAGCGGTGCGCCGTTTGTATCGGCAGCGATATCAGGCGCGGCACCGAACTCGACGCCATCGATGGTTTCGTTGCTGCAGATGTGCACGTAGGCCGGATCGGCCGAAAGCTTCCAGCCGGCCCGCGCCGGCACATGATCGAAGCTACCGGCTTTGGATGACGCAGCCACATTGACCTGCGCGTACTTGCCGGCTTCCTTGATCGACTTGCCGGTCCAGGAACCGGTATGGATGAAGTCGATTGTCGCCGGCTGCGCCTTGCGGCCCAGCAGGTTCATCGGCACGATCGCGTTCTCGGCCAGACCGCCACCTTGCAGGAACAGGATCTGGTAGTTGTCCGGCACCGCCATCAATTCGCGCAAATCCTTTTGCGCTGCGGCCATGATGGACATGAACTCGGGACCGCGATGGCTCATCTCCATGACCGACATGCCGCTGCCATGCCAGTCGAGCATGTCGGCAGCCGCTTCGATCAGCACCTCGCGCGGCAGTACCGCAGGGCCGGCGGAAAAGTTGAATACGTGGCTCATCGTTTACGCTTTGTCGTCAGCAGCCGGTGTGTCGTCGGCGGGCGCGTCGGCGTCGGCATCAACAACCTCGTCACCCTCTTCGACATCCGGTTCAACGATGCGCTGCATGCCACTCAGCTTGGTGCCATCTTCGACCGCGATCAGCGTCACGCCTTGCGTGGCACGACCCATTTCGCGGATCTCGGCAACCCGGGTACGAATGAGCACGCCACCGGTCGTGATCAGCATGATTTCATCGGAAGGCTCGGCCAGCGTGGCAGCCACCACGCGACCGTTACGCTCGCTGGTCTGGATCGCGATCATGCCCTTGGTACCACGACCGTGACGGGTGTATTCGGTGATCGGGGTGCGCTTGCCGTAGCCGTTTTCGGTCGCGGTCAACACGGATTGCTGCTCGTTTTCGGCGACCAGCAGCGCGATGACTTGCTGGCCTTCTTCAAGGTTCATGCCGCGTACACCGCGGGCGGTACGACCCATCGGACGCACATCGTTTTCATCGAAGCGCACTGCCTTGCCGGAATCCGAGAACAGCATTACGTCATGCTGGCCATCGGTCAGTGCGGCACCGATCAGGAAATCGCCTTCATCCAGATCGACGGCAATGATGCCGGCCTTGCGCGGATTGCTGAAATCGCTCAGCGGGGTTTTCTTGACGGTACCGAGGCTGGTCGACATGAAGATGTATCGGTCCTCCGGGAAGGTGCGGTTGTCGCCGGACACCGGCAGGATCACGGTGACTTTTTCGCCATCGAGCAACGGGAACATGTTGACGATCGGCTTACCGCGCGAGTTGCGCGAGCCCTGCGGCACTTCCCATACCTTGAGCCAGTAAAGGCGGCCACGATTGCTGAAGCACAGGATGTAATCGTGCGTGTTGGCGATGAAGAGCTGGTCGATCCAGTCATCATCCTTGGTAGCCATCGCCTGCTTGCCGCGCCCACCACGTTTTTGCGCGCGGTATTCAGAGATCGGCTGCGACTTCATGTAGCCGGTATGCGACAGCGTGACGACCATGTCTTGCGGCGTGATCAGGTCTTCGGTGCCGAGATCGGTAGCGTTGTGCTCGATGAATGAGCGGCGCTCGTCCTTGTTGCCGATGCCGTATTCCATCTTGGCGGCGGTCAGCTCGTCGACGATGATGATGGTGACGCGTTCCGGCTTGGCCAGGATGTCGAGCAGGTCGGCGATCTGCGCCATGACTTCTTTGTATTCGTTGACGATCTTGTCTTGTTCGAGACCGGTCAGGCGTTGCAGACGCATCTGCAAAATCTCCTGGGCCTGGTCATCCGACAGCTTGTACAAGCCGTCAGGCTGGATACCGTAATGCTTGGGCAGGTTTTCCGGACGGAAGGCATTGATGCCGCCTAGCGCTTCTTCGCCGGTGCGCACCAGCATCTCGCGCACGACTGACGAGTCCCACGCCCGCGCCATCAGTTCAAGCTTGGCGATCGGCGGCGTTGGTGCTGCCTTGATGATGGCAATGAAGTCATCGATGTTAGCCAGTGCGACGGCCAGGCCTTCGAGTACATGCCCGCGCTCGCGCGCCCGGCGCAATTCAAAAATGGTCCGGCGCGTGACGACTTCGCGACGATGCGACAGGAAGCATTGCAGCATCTGCTTGAGGTTCAGCAGCTTCGGCTGGCCATCGACCAGCGCCACCATGTTCATGCCGAAGGTGTCTTGCAACTGGGTCTGCTTGTACAGATTGTTGAGGACGACTTCCGGCACTTCGGCGCGCTTGAGTTCGATCACGACACGCATGCCCGACTTGTCGGACTCATCGCGGATATCGGAAATACCATCGAGCTTTTTGTCACGCACGAGCTCGGCGATCCGCTCGAGCAGCGACTTCTTGTTAACTTGATACGGCAACTCGTCGACGATGATCGCGGTACGGCTTTCCTTGCCGTATTCCTCGAAGTGCGTCTTGGCGCGCATGACGATGCGCCCACGGCCGGTGCGATAGCCATCGCGTACGCCCGAGACGCCATAAATAATGCCGGCGGTCGGAAAATCTGGCGCGGGAATGATTTCGATCAATTCATCGATCGTGCAGTCGGCGTTGCGCAATACATGCAATGCGCCGTCGATGACTTCGGTAATGTTGTGAGGCGGGATATTGGTGGCCATGCCGACCGCAATACCGGAAGCGCCATTAATCAGCAGGTTGGGAATCCGGGTCGGTAGTACCGTCGGTTCTTTTTCCTTGCCGTCGTAGTTCGGCACGAAGTCGACGGTGTCCTTGTCGATATCGGCCAGAATTTCATTGGCGATCTTGTCTAGCCGGCATTCGGTGTAACGCATTGCTGCTGCGTTGTCGCCATCGACTGAACCGAAATTCCCCTGACCATCGACCAGTGTGTAGCGCAACGAAAAATCCTGCGCCATCCGCACCAGTGTGTCGTAGATCGATTGGTCGCCGTGAGGATGGTACTTGCCCATGACTTCACCAACCACACGCGCGCACTTGACGTACGGGCGGTTCCAGACATTGTTCATTTCATGCATCGCAAACAGTACCCGGCGATGCACCGGCTTGAGACCGTCACGCACATCTGGCAGTGCCCGTCCGACAATCACGCTCATCGCGTAATCGAGGTAGCTTTTACGCATCTCGTCTTCAAGGGAAATCGGGATAGTTTCTTTAGCGAATTGATCCATGGGCGAGTGAACTGTTCTTTGACTAAGGTTATGAAGCGTTGCGCAAGAAGCGCTGGCGTCGCAATTGAGCCAGTTGGACCGCGGATTTTAGCATGCGACCAGAGGGTCTTGCGGTTTTCAGACGCGGTCCGCGCCTGCAGTACTGGCGTGCCAATTCTGTCAACGAGACAAGAAAATATGCTTAAATATGCCTGCATTCGCTGATAGTCAGACAACCGGCATAGACCGCCGGCATCAGCCCGGCTCATCGCATCACCAACATCTAACTACTATGTTCAATAAACTGACTCTCGGCCTGTTATCAGGTTTGGTTGTCTTCAATGCCTCGGCGCAAACATTTACTGATGTTAAGCCTTCACCGCAACCCGATGCGTATGCAAAAGATACCCGCGGCACTGTGACCCGCAGCGACAGCGGACTGTGCTGGCGGACCGGATATTGGTCGCCGACCGATGCCGTAACCGGTTGCGACGGCGAACTGGCCTCACCCGTTGCCCGCCCGACCGCCCCGGACTTACTGCCCTCGACAGCAAAAAATCCGGATGCCGCGCCGCTGGTCCTGGTCACACCGGCCAATCGCTGTGACTTCACCATCACCCTGCCCGTCGATATTTCTTTTGCTTTCGGCAAAGCCAACTTATCCGCCAATGCGGGCAACCGCCTCGAGACCGACTACAGCAAGCGCGTCGGGCGATGCAAGCTTATCGAGTCCATTGCCGTGACTGGCCATACCGACCGCATCGGATCGACGGCAAGCAATATGATCTTGTCGGAGCAGCGCGCAAAGGCCGTCGCAACGCGACTCGGTATTGTTGCCAACATAAGCTCCGTCAGAATATCGGGCATTGGCAGCACCAGACCGGTCACGTCTTGCCCGGACACTCTCGCCCGATCAAATCTGATTGCCTGCCTCGCCGACGACCGGCGCGCCACGATAGAGGTGCGTGGAGATACGAAGTAACATCAGATAAGCAACCAACGCTACCGACCTGCGCAAGAGGCATATTCCGTGAAGAATGAAAACAAATTTCGCATATCGTTGCGAATAAGCGACAGATTATCAAGATCGTATTTTTGCCTGTTTAAGTAGCGGGGCGGTCCTGCCGACGTTGTGCCAGAATCATGCAAAATTGTTCTAATGCGGCATGACAATCTCTTAAGCGAAGGCTTAGAAGCACGTGGTAGTATCCATTTTTTTTGATGTCGTAGCATTTGTTGCGCAGTTTGATCTGCGGATATCCCAACCGAGAGGAGAAACATGAATACATTAGTAAAGCTCGTCTTCGCTGCGTCCGCAGTCGTTGCCCTGTCTGCCCAAGCGCAGGAAAACATCCAGGCCAAGACTCCTAACAGCGCCTACGTCCAGGATGCTCGCGGCGTCATCGTTCGTGATC